>SKIF01000024.1 GCA_007116575.1 Paracoccaceae bacterium | reverse complement strand
GGCCAACGGCATCACGCAGGTGTTATTATGATGTCAAAAAAACGCTTGACAGCCTCTGCGTAAGCTTATGGTTGCGTTTGCGCACTCATATGGTTTTTCTGGGTGATCTTCAACCCCGCCTCAACTGCATTTGGAATGGCCGCAGGCCCGGCAGGTCATGCAGCCTTCGATCATCACCATTTCATAGGCGCTGCAGGCCGGACAGGGTGCGCCGCGTGGTCCCTCGCCCACGGCTTCACGCAGGGCTTGTGGGTCGATCTTCAGCCCCAGCCCCTCGCCCGCGATGAAACCGATGCGGATCAGGTGCTGCTCGATCACCCCGCCGATGGCCGCGAGGATCGAGGGGATATAGCGCCCCTCGACCCAGGCCCCGCCGCGCGGGTCGAACACGGCCTTGAGTTCCTCGACCACGAAAGACACATCGCCCCCGCGCCGGAACACCGCCGAGATCATCCGCGTCAGCGCCACCGTCCAGGCGAAATGCTCCATGTTCTTGGAATTGATGAAAATCTCGAAGGGCCGCCGGTGGCCATTGATCACCGTATCATTGATCGTGACATAGATCGCATGTTCCGATCCGGGCCATTTCAGCTTGTAGGTATGTCCCTCCAGCGCCGCAGGTCGGTCAAATGGGGTGGAGAGATAGACCACATCTGCGCCGGTATCGGCCTCGGGGGCGGCATCGCTGGCTTCGGAGACCGAGAGCACCGAGCCAGTGACTGCATTGGGTCGGTAGGTGGTACAGCCCTTGCAGCCCATGTCCCAGGCCGCGAGATACACGTCCTTGAAATCCTTGAACGATATGTCTTCGGGGCAGTTGATGGTCTTGGAGATGGAAGAATCCACCCATTTCTGCGCCGCAGCCTGCATCCGCACATGATCCATGGGGGCAAGGGTTTGGGCATTGACGAAGAAACCGGGCAAAGGCGCATCGCCCTGTGTCTCACGCCAGAGCGCAACGGCATAATCTTCCACAGTTTCCTCGGTCCGTGCGCCGTCCTTTTGCAGCACCTTGCGGCTGTATTGATAGGCAAAGACCGGCTCGATCCCGCTGCTGACATTGCCCGCATAGAGGCTGATCGTGCCGGTGGGCGCGATAGAGGTGAGCAGCGCATTGCGGATGCCATGCGTCGCCACAGCCTCGCGCACATCCGCATCCATCGCCTGCATCGTGCCCGAGGCGAGGAAGGCATCGGCATCGAACAGCGGAAAGGCCCCTTTCTCGCGTGCCAGATCGACACTGGCCAGATAGGCCGAGCGCGCAATGGCTTGCATCCAGGCTTCCGTCTGCGCCACGGCCTCGGCAGCGCCGTAGCGCAGCCCGCACAGGATAAGCGCATCTGCAAGCCCCGTCACCCCCAGCCCGATGCGCCGCTTGGCCAAGGCCTCGCGCGCCTGGGCCTCGAGCGGGAAGCGCGACGCATCGACGACATTATCCATCATCCGCACCGCGACCCGCACCAACTCGTCCAACGCCTCTGTATCCAGTGCCGCACTGTCCGTGAACGGATCGCGCACAAGGCGCGCAAGGTTGACAGACCCCAGCAGGCAGGCACCATAGGGCGGCAGGGGCTGCTCGCCGCAGGGATTGGTCGCGCTGATTGTCTCGCAATAGGAAAGGTTGTTGGCCGCATTTATCCGGTCGATGAAGATCACACCGGGTTCTGCGTAATCATAGGTCGCGCGCATGATCTTGTTCCACAGATCGCGCGCCTGCACTGTGTGATAGACCCGGTCATCAAAGACCAGATCCCAGGGGGCGTCAGCGCGCACTGCCTCCATGAACGGGTCCGTCACCAGCACCGAGAGGTTGAACATGCGCAGCCGCGCGGCGTCCTGCTTGGCGGCGATGAAATCCTCGATATCAGGGTGGTCGCAGCGCATCGTGGCCATCATCGCGCCGCGCCGCGCGCCAGCCGACATGATGGTGCGGCACATTGCGTCCCAGACATCCATGAACGAAAGCGGCCCCGAGGCATCTGCCGCCACCCCTGCCACCGGCGCGCCCATGGGCCGAATGGTCGAGAAATCATAGCCGATGCCGCCGCCCTGCTGCATGGTCAGCGCGGCCTCTTTCAACATCTCGAATATGCCTGCCATGCTGTCGGGGATCGTGCCCATGACAAAACAATTGAACAGCGTCACGTTGCGGTCGGTCCCTGCCCCGGCGATGATCCGGCCTGCGGGCAGAAAACGGAAATCCTCCATCGCTGCATAGAAGCGGTCTTCCCATAGCGCAGGCTCGGCCTCGACCGCAGCCAGCGCGCGCGCGACCCGCCGCCAGCTATCCTCAACACTGAGGTCGATGGGCGTGCCATCCGCCGCCTTGAGGCGGTATTTCATGTCCCAGATCTGTTCGGCAATGGGGGCAGCGAACCGGCTCATCGCGCATATCCTTTGGGGTCGGCCAGCGGAAAGCCTACAAGATACGGCTGCGGCCCGGTCCGGTCAATGATATTGCGCCCTTGCCGCGCGTGACTGCCCCGCTATGATCCGCCTCATGACCAGCCCGCTCCATCTCATCAAACTCTGTGTCGGCGCCGAAGAGGTCGCGGACCTTGTCGCATGGCGGGCCAGTGCAGGCGCGAAAGGCCCCGATGGCCTGCCACGGCATGTCACCCGCATGTGGCCCCGCCGCGCCGAAGAGATCCTTGCTGGCGGCTCGCTCTACTGGGTGTTCAAGGGGAGTGTTCTGGCGCGTCAGCGCATCCTGCGGCTCGATGAGGTGACCGGCAGCGACGGCATCACCCGCTGCGGCATCGTGCTCGACCCCGAGATCATCCGCACCGCCGCTGCCGCCCGCCGCCCGTTTCAGGGCTGGCGCTATCTCAGCGCCGCTGACGCCCCGCCCGATCTGCCGCGCGCGCGCAAGGGTGATGACCGCCTGCCGCCCGAACTCGATGCCGCGCTGGCGGAACTGGGGCTGCATTGACCGTAAATTTTCTTGCCGAAAATACTCAAATCCATCGCCGCGCCATTGCGCCGCGCCGCCACAGCGCTCAGCCGATCCGCTGCATCACCGGGAAGGTCTCGAGCAGCCACCAGCTGAACGAGGCAAAGGCCCCGGTCACAAGCGCGATACCCACGCCCAGCAGCAAAAGCCCCATCACCCGCTCGATCAGCCCCATATGACGCTTGAGCCGGGTCATCACGCTGATCGAGCGCTGCACGAAGATCGCCGCCAGCAGGAAGGGCGCGCCCAGTCCCAGCGCGTAGACACCCAGCATGGCAGTGCCACGCGTGACCGTGGCCTCGGTCGCGGCCATGGTCAGGATCGCGCCCAGCACCGGGCCGATACAGGGGGTCCAGCCAAAGGCAAAGGCGAGCCCGAGGATATAGGCCCCAAAGGCTGACCCGCCCCGGTCGCCCGCGTCGAACCGGATATCCCGCGCCAGAACGCCCGCGCCCAGAAATGCGGGCGGCTCTACAGCGACAGCGCGCAGCGAGGCGGTCGCCAGCTGCGCGAGATACCGGTAGACGCCCAGAAAATGCAGCCCGAAGGCGATGACCACCACGCCCGCGATCTGCCCGAAAAGCTCGGCATTGCGCAGGAACAGATGCCCCATGGTCGAGGCAGTGAAGCCCAGAAGCAGGAACACAGTGGACAAGCCCATGACAAAAAACACTGCAGGCAGGATCGCGCGGCGGCTGGCCTGCCCTTCAGCGCGCAATTCCTGCATCGAGATCCCGCCCATATAGGCCAGATAGGGCGGCACGATAGGCAGCACGCAGGGCGACAGGAAAGACAGAACGCCCGCGCCAAAGGCAATGCTCAGCGCGACCACCAGCCCCACATCAAATACATCCAGTCCGAACATGCACCCGATCCGATCTTGCGTGTCTTACTCTAGATACGCGGAAAGACAGGACAGGTCACACCCTTTCGCGCTCACATTCACGCGTGAGGCGCTGCGGCCCGGCGTCGCAGGGTCAACAGGGCAGCCGCAGGGCCGCCCTGTTTCGGCGCAAGGCACTATCAGCCGCGCAGCGCCCACCAGCCGCGACGCTTCTTCTCGGGGCGGGCCGGGGCCGGTTGCGCGTCAGCCTCGTCTTCCGGGGTGTCTGCAGAGTCCTCTGCAGCGCTTTCCGCGCTATCGGCGTCTGCAGGACCCTCTGGTGCAGGGTCTGCGCGATCGGTCACGACTGGCTCTGGGGTCGCCGTCGGTTCGGCCGACTCGGACGCAGACGCGGTGGTGTCTGCCGGTCGCGCTTCGGACGCCTGTGCCGGGTCAAGCGCCACTGGCTCTGACGTCGGCGACTCGGGCGCAGGCGCCACTGCGTCTGCTGCATCCTGTGCCGGGGTGTCATGACCCGCAGTGGACATGTCTGCGCCCTGTGCCGGGTCACTGGCTTCGTCCGTGGCGGGCGGCTCGGCGTCACTGCCCGGGTCTTTCGTGTCGGCCTTTGCCTTCGCGGGCTTGCGCCGGGTGCGTTTGGGCTTGGCGGGGGGCGTTTCAGGCGCAGACTCGTTTTCTGCCTCTCCGGCGGGCTCTGCCACGGGTTCGGCATCAGCAGTCGCGCCCGAATCGGTTGCGCCCTCCACGGCGGCTGCGGCCTTCTTGCCGCGTCCCCGACGGGACCGGCGGGGTTTTTCCTCGGGCGCAGCCTCTTGCGGTGCGTCGGCCTCCTCGGGTTCGGCGCGTTCCTCCTCAGCCTCGGCTGTATCGCTGCCCGCCTCATCGCCACCCGAGCCGTTATCCTTGCCCCCGCGCCGACGTCTGCGGCGCCGACGCTTCTTGCGCGGCTGATCCTCATCCTCACCCGATTCCGCCTCGACAGGTGCCTGCTCGGTCTGATCGGACGCGTTTTCATCCTCCAACTCGGGCATCAGAGCGGCATTGATCGAAACCACAGCGGATTGCGGCACTGGAACGCGGGTGGCCGTCTTGAACTTCTCGATGGTGAAATCCGGGCTGACCATAAGCGGATCAGCCTCGAGCCGCACAGCCATGCCATACCGCGCCTCGATCTGCGCCAGATGCTCACGCTTGTAGTTGATGATGAAATTCACAACGGCGGCAGGTGCGCGCACCAGCACCTCGCGCGAGCGTCCACGCGTGCCCTCTTCCTCGATCTGGCGCAGCACCGTGAGGCCCATCGAATCATCCGAGCGGATCAGCCCGGTGCCGTGGCAATGCGGGCAAGGCTGGGTGGTGGCTTCGAGCATGCCGGGACGCAGGCGCTGGCGCGACATCTCCAACAGGCCGAAGCCCGAAATGCGGCCCACCTGAATCCGCGCGCGGTCGGATTTCAGCTTGTCCTTAAGCATCTTCTCGACGGCAGCGTTGTTCTTGCGCTCTTCCATGTCGATGAAGTCGATCACGATCAGCCCGGCGAGGTCACGCAGACGCAACTGCCGTGCAATTTCGGCGGCGGCCTCGAGATTGGTCTTGAGCGCGGTTTCCTCGATCGAGCCCTCGCGCGTGGCACGCCCCGAGTTGATATCGATCGCGACCAGCGCCTCGGTCACACCGATGACAATGTAACCACCCGAAGGCAATTGCACCGTCGGGTTGAACATCGCTGCCAGATAACCCTCGACCTGATAGCGGGCGAAGAGCGGCAGCGGATCGGCATAGAGCTTCACGTTCTTGGCATGGGACGGCATGATCATCTTCATGAAGTCCTTGGCCACACGGTAGCCCGCCTCGCCCTCGACCAGCACCTCGTCGATACTCTTGTTGTAGAGGTCGCGGATCGAACGCTTGATCAGGTCGCCCTCGGCATAGATCGGGGTCGGCGCGATGGATTTCAGCGTCAGATCGCGGATCTGTTCCCACAGGCGCAGCAGATATTCGTAGTCGCGCTTGATCTCGGCCTTGGTGCGGTTGGCACCTGCGGTGCGGATGATCAGCCCCGCGCCCTCGGGCACCTTGATCTCACTCGCGATGGCCTTGAGCTTTGAGCGGTCGGCGGCATTTGTGATCTTGCGGCTGATGCCGCCGCCGCGTGCGGTGTTGGGCATGAGCACGCAGTAGCGTCCGGCAAGCGACAGGTAGGTTGTCAGCGCCGCACCCTTGTTGCCGCGCTCTTCCTTGACGACCTGCACCAGCATGATCTGGCGCACCTTGATGACTTCCTGAATCTTGTAGCGACGCGGGCGCGGCTTACGACGCGGGCGCTCTTCCTCGACAGGGTCGCCCCCATCCGAGACCGCCTCGATCCGGTCGTCAATCTCGGTGGCATGATCGGCTGCGCGATAAGGCTCCTCGAGGTTGTCCACCGGGTTCGCGTCATCTGCGCTCTCGTCCGCCGCGTCGTCCTGTGTCGGGGTCGGTGTGTCCTGACCCGCACTCGGGTCGGACCCCTGCGCATCGGGACCGGCGGTTTCTGCTTGCGTCGCCGCCGCCTCGGGCAGATCCGTTGTGGCAGGCACGAGCCCCTCTCCATCCCCCTCGGGCTCGACAATATCCATGCCCGCAATCTCGCGCGTCGCGACCTGATCGGGCGTGTCACTGCTGGCCGCTTTCGCCGCCGGTTTGCGCCGCGAGGACGCGCGGCGCACGCGCTTGCCCCCCTTGCCAGCGCGCTCGCGCCCCGCATCGGCCTCTTCCTCTTCCGGCTCGGCGCTCAGCGCGCGCTCCTCGGCCAGAAGCTCGGCACGGTCGGCCGCCGGGATCTGGTAGTAATCTGGATGAATCTCGTTGAAAGCGAGAAAGCCGTGCCGGTTGCCACCGTAATCGACAAAGGCCGCCTGGAGCGAAGGTTCGACCCGCGTTACCTTGGCAAGATAGATGTTTCCGGCAAGCTGACGGCGCGCGGCCGTCTCGAAGTCGAATTCCTCGACCTTGGTTCCGTCCACCACCACAACGCGGGTTTCTTCCGCGTGGGTGGCATCGATAAGCATTTTCTGAGCCATGAATGTCCAATGCACGCAGGCTTGGCCAGACTGCGCCCAAAGGGTGCGGCCCGGCTGCAAACGTGACTTGTCTGAGCAGCTGAGCGGCTCTGGCGCAGGCCCCGGGCAGGCTCTGGCGCAAGGATTGGCCTTGGCAGAGTGCGGGGCAGTGTGCGTCCGTAAGCCGTCATTGCAGTTCCTGTTACACCGCGCACTCAGCGCGGCATGTTTCCTTCGCCCGGCAATCCGGAAAACGGATGCGCGGGCATGTGCAGCCTTGCGGCCGATCCATCTGCGCAGAGAGACGCGGGGCATTTGCGCGCCAGTCAGCCTGTGCAGCGAAATTCGCTCGGGTGCTCCGGCATGTTCCGGAGACGCCTTTACTTGGCCACCATAGAGGTGTTTTGGCGCAAAATACAATCACCAATTTCATCCCCGCGCCTGGCTGGCTCGCGGCGGGGCAAAAGGACTTCGTGCTCAGCGGCGGTTTTCCAGCCCGTTTCGCAGGCGCTCGGCGCGGATGCTGTCGGCATCGGCCTCGATCTCGTCAATGAAGGCGGCAAAGCCGCTGCGCAAATCCGCATGGATTGCTGCGAAATGCGCCACCGGGGTCAGCGGGTCAGGCGTGGCCGCGTCCCAGGCTTTCACATCGCGCAGCAGGATCACCAGCGCGTCGATATCACCAAAGGCCCATTCATTGATCGGGCGACCCAGAACATCATGCATCGCAGCATAGAGTGCCGGGTCCCGATCGGGCGGCAGATCGGGTCGCGCCCGCATGTAGCGCCGCCAGCGCAACTGCCCGAGATAGAACAACGCCACGCTGT
This sequence comes from Paracoccaceae bacterium, assembly GCA_007116575.1. Lineage (GTDB taxonomy): Bacteria > Pseudomonadota > Alphaproteobacteria > Rhodobacterales > Rhodobacteraceae > Roseinatronobacter. Next base: position 21,591 of record SKIF01000024.1, on the reverse strand, counting down.
CCTCCATCGTGCCTGCCTCCAACGCGGCCTGCGCGGCCTGAAACAGCGTCACCGGGTGCTGATCCAGAAGCGGCGCGGCGATCTGTTTCGCGCGCGGGCTCATCTGCGCGCTGGCGGGCAGGCTCAGCAACAGTCCGCAGACGAAGGCCACAATGGCGGCAGATATCTGCGCCCCGCCGGGGCGCAATCGCCCGCAAGGCGACCAGATCCCCGAGCGGGCGGCTTTGCGCATGACCGGCTCAGACATAATCCGAGCGCACCAGACCGTATTTCGCCATCTTCTCGTTCAGAGTCCGGCGCGGCAGGCGCAATTCTTCCATAACGGCCGTGATTGACCCCTTGTGACGGCGCATCGTGTTGTCGATCAGCATCCTCTCGAAGGCCTCGACATGCTCTTTCAGCGGTTTGCCCTCGGTCGTCATTGCCTCGCCCGTGGCTTCGTTATCGGCCATGATCAGCGACATCAGCGCGCCTTCCTCGCGGCGCGAATGCAGCACCGCACGCTCGGCGATATTGACAAGCTGACGCAGATTGCCGGGCCAGGGGGCCTGCAGCAATTGCGCAGCCTCCGGCATCGTCACCTCGGGGACCGGGCATCCATATTCTTCCGAGAACTGGTCAAGATAGGTATTGAAAACCGCAAGGATATCCTCGCCACGCATGCGCAAGGGCGGCAGGGTGATCTTGTGCGCAGCGAGACGGAAATAGAGATCGGGGCGCAGCGCGTCCTCGATGGTCTGACCGGCGGCATGGGTGTTGCAAACCGCGATCACCCGCGTCTCGGGCGGGCTGCCCAGCTCATTCAGCCAGCCCAGCAGCCGCGCCTGCATCGGCTCGGAGAGGGTCTCGACATCCTCGACGACCAGCGTGCCCCCGCGCGCAGCCTCGACCAGCGGCTTGTCGGCCCCGCCCTCGGTCGGGCCGAACAGCCGGGTGCTCAGTGCCGCATCCGAAAGCCCCGCGCAGCTGATCGAGACCAGCTTGCGCCCGGCGCGTGGCCCGACTGCGTGCAGTGCATGCGCGACCAATGTCTTGCCGGTGCCGGTCTCGCCATCGATCAGGACATGGCCATCGGCCTGCCCGATATCGAGGATATCTTCGCGCAACCGCTGCATAACTTCAGAGGCGCCGACAAGGCGGCGCATGATTGTGGTGCCATCAGCCAGTTCCGAGCGCAGCGCCCGCGCTTCCAGCGCAAGGCTGCGCTTCTTGACCGCGCGCTCGGCCAGTTCCATCATCTTTTCGGGGTCAAACGGCTTTTCCAGAAAGTCGAATGCGCCGAGCCGCATCGCCTCGACCGCGATGGGCACATCGCCATGACCTGTGATCATGATCACGGGGATCGACGAATCAAGCGCGACCAGCCGCTTGAGCAGCGCCATCCCGTCCATGTTGGGCATGCGGATATCGGTGATCACGACACCCGGGAAATCCGCCCCGATGGCGGCCAGCGCCTCTTGTCCGTCGGCATAGGTTTCGGTGGAGAATCCCGACAGCGCCAGCCACTGGCTGATCGACTGGCGCATATCCTGTTCGTCATCGACAATCGCGACACGCATCTGGCGGCTCATGCGGGCCCCTTCCCTGTTGTTGTGGTCCATTTTCCGGTCATTCGCGGGCCAAGACAAGCCCACGGACCGCTCCAGCCCGTCATCATTCCGCCGCGTCCCGCTGCACCTCGTAGCGCGGGAATTCGGCTTCGAACACGGCCCCGCCTTCGGGCGCGTTGAGCGCCGTCAATCGTCCGCCATGATCGGTTACGATCCCCGACGAGATCGCCAGCCCCAGCCCGACCCCCACGCCCGCGGGCTTGGTCGTGTAGAACGGCTCGAACAGGCTGTCAGGGTCGGAAATTCCAACCCCGTTGTCACGCACAGTCAGCTTCGCGGTTTCTCCCTGGCTGATCAGGATGTCGATCTGCGGCGCGTTCACCTCGCGCGTGGCATCAACCGCGTTGCGCACCAGATTGAGGATCACCTGTTCCACTCGCACTGTGTCGCCCAAGATCTTCACCGGCTCGGGAGGCACAGTGCGCACGACCAGAACGCGGCTGTCGCGCAGCATGGGCTCCATCATGGTCATGGCATCGGCCAGACAGGTGCGCAGGTCGATGGGCGCGAACGCTTCGCCGCCCTTGCGCGCGAAACTCTTGAGCGTGCGTGTGATCGACCCCATCCGGTCGATCAGATCATCAATACGCTGGAACGAGGCCAGCGCCTCATCCGCACGGCGTCGTTTGAGCAATAGCCGCGCCCCGGCCAGATAGGTTTTCATCGCGGCCAGCGGCTGATTGAGTTCGTGGCTGACCGAGGCCGACATCTCGCCCAATGTCGCCAGCTTGGCCGATTGCGCAATGGTCTGTTCGGCCACGGCAAGATCCTTCTGCACCCGCACGCGCGCGGCGATCTCGCGCTGCAGCCGCGCATTCAGCGCGCGCAGATCCTGCGATTCCTGCTGGAACGCGGCCGATTGCGACCAGGCGCGGCGGCTGACGATGTAGAAGAGCAGCGCCAGCAGCAGGGCAAAGCCGGTCAGTACCAGAGCAAGCACCGTGTTCACGCTCTCGCGCACCGCATCATAGCGGGTGAAACTGACCAGCCGCCAGCCGCGGAACGGCACCCGCACTTCGGATTGCAGCACGGCCTCGCCGCGCACAAAGGCATCGGGCCGGGTCTGCGCCCAGTCGGCGGTTGCGCGCAGCGCACGCGCAATCGCCGAGGGTGCGTCGCGCAGCGCCAGCGCCTCGTCCAGCGTGCGCCCGCGCCAGCGCGGCTCGGTCGCCAGAATGATCCGCCCGCTGGAATCCAGCAGCGCCACGGCATCGGCAAAGCCCGCCCAGCTGCGTTCGAATTTCGACAGATCCGCAGCCACCACGACCACGCCCAGCGTCTCGTTGCCGCGCCGCACCGAACGCGAAAAGGAAAACCCGAATCCGCCGCTCTCGAATTCCTGCACCAGAAACGATGTGTCCGAAGAGCGCCGCGCCTCGACGAATGTCGGCTCATTGCGGCGGTTCTTGCCCAACTGGTTGCGGTCAGTCGCGGCCACCACCCGACCCGAATTGTCGATCAGTTCGATCGAAGCCGCGCCGATCTCGCCCTGCAGGTCGATCAAGCGTTGCGAGGTCGTGGCAAAGCTGCTGTCCTGCAGCGCAGAGATCAGTTCGGGATCACGCGCCAGAAGCAGCGGCACCACCGAATTGCGCTGCAACTCGGACTGGATATTGCCGGAATAGAGCACCAGCCGCAATTCGGCGCGGTTGCGCGTGGTGTCGGCGATATTCTCGGACAGGAAGGCATTGACGAACCATGCCGTCACCGCCGCCACCACCACCAGTCCAAGGACGATCACCCGTCCCCAGAAGGGGATGCCAAGAACGCTGCTGCGGCGATTGTCTAGATCGGGCGGAGTGACCATGCCTGCCACACTATGGCGATTGCCGCGCCCGCTCAAGCGCAGGCGCGTCAGGCGGGCGCAAAAGCGCCCATCAGACCATCAAAAAGCCGTTTGCCATCGGCCGAACCGTGCAAGCCCGAGAGAGCGCGCTCGGGATGGGGCATCATGCCCAGCACACGGCGGTTTTGCGACAGGATCCCGGCGATACCCTCGCTCGAGCCATTGGGGTTGTCGAGATAACGAAACGCCACCCGCCCCTCGCCATTGAGCTGCGCCAGAGTTTCGGGGTTGGCCATGTAATTGCCGTCATGATGGGCAATCGGAACGCGGATCTCGTTGCCTTGCGCATAAGCGGCGGTAAAGGCGCTGTCGGTGGTCTCGACCCGAAGGCCGACCGTACGGCAGACATATTTCAGCGATGCGTTACGCAAAAGCGCGCCGGGCAGAAGGCCCATCTCGATGAGCACCTGAAACCCGTTGCAGATGCCCAGCACATGCCCGCCCTGCCCGGCAAAATCGGTGATGGCGCGGGCGATGGGCGAACGCGCGGCAATCGCGCCGCAGCGCAGATAATCGCCGAAACTGAACCCGCCCGGAATGCCCACGATATCAGTGCCCTCGGGCAGCGCCGTGTCCTTGTGCCAGACGCGCATGACCTGTGCGCCCGCCGCCTCGAAGGCCACGGCCAGATCGCGGTCGCAATTCGAGCCGGGAAAGGTGATGATGGCAGCTTTCATGACACAGGCTCCGTGCGGGCAAGGGATACGTGCATTTAGCGCGGATGAAAGAAGGGTGCAAAGGGGAAGTTCGGGCGATCAATTTGGATCGGTCGCGTCTGACCGCCCCTGCGGCAATGTCAGCCGCAATTGTTATGCAGCTTCCACATCTCTTCATGCCCGATCGCGACGGCAAAAGCGGGCGGCGTGCAGTCGCGCTCGCCAGAAGCGAGATCAACACTTCCCGGCATGCGCGGCGCGGGCAAGTCGGCCAGTTGCGGAACGGCAAGCGCGATGATCAACCCCACGGCGGCGACTGCGCCAAGCTGGCCCATGCCGATCTGCTGAATAGGCTCGCGGTGGCGGATCTCGCAGACACCACCGGGGCAATGCTGCGCCTGGCCCGGCCATATGGCGTTATAGATCTTGCACCCCACGCAAATTCCGAAGGCGGTTTCAAAGAACAAAAGGATAATACAGGTCAGACAACCCAGAATGGCGACTGGTCCAGCCTGGTTCAGGCCAATCACCCAGATCGACATGATCACCGCAATCCCAAGCCCCAGCGCCCATGCAAAACGCTTTTGCGGCGCACCGGTGTATTCGGGCACCTGCCCGCGCACCATGAACCGGCCCAGCACAAGGCTGGGCGCATAACGCGGGCTGACCAGAACCCGCAGCGCGAAATCCAGCCCGAAGGCGAGGATGGCAATACGCGTCAAGGTAAAATCGCCGGTCAGAAACGTGGTCATGAAGGCAATCAGGCCAAAGAACAGCAGGATGCCCGCACCGGCGCGCGCCTCGCGTTCGTTCAGGACCTTTACGGAATAGTCGGGGTGGGTTTCGCCAAAGCCCAAGATTGTCATGTCGATACTGTCCCATGATTGAAGTTGTGCCATTCAAACGTATGAATAACATTCTTCCGTCGCGGCTAGTGTGGTTTTCTCGTGACTCTGTCTCCGAAAGGGAGTCTCAGGCCGCGAAATCCGAAATCACTGCGACGCCGGGGGGCATCGGGCCGTCGAACCGTGCCAGTTCCGCGCCGGCCTGTGACAGCGCCACCTCGCGCCCGATCATCGGCGCGAAATCGGCCAACCCGGCCTCGATCATGCCCAGGAGCGACGGGTAGCGATGCGCGGGCATCCCGCGCGTGCCGAACAGCGCGAGATTTTTCTGATAGACCGCGCTCATGTCGATTTCCATCTGCGCATGTGGCCCCGACGGCATACCGACCTGCACATGCCGTCCCAGCGCGCGCAGGCCGCGCAGCGAGGCATTGGTGGTCTGCGGCACGCCAAGCGCCTCGACCGAGACATGCGCGCCCCCGCCGGTAATCTCGCGGATGGCTTCGGCGACATCGCCCGCACGGGCATCGAGCACGGCATCGGCCCCGAGGCTCTTGGCCTGATCGAGCTTTTCAGGGACGATATCGACAGCGACCACCCGCGCACCGAGCGCGCGACCAAGGATCAGCGTGGCCAGCCCGATCCCGCCGGTGCCATGCACCGCCAGCCATTCGCCGGGGGCAAGCGCCGCGCGGTCGGTCAGCGCGTGAAAGGCCGTGGTCACGCGGCAGCCCAGCCCGGCGGCCAGCACCGGTGACATGCCGTCGGGCAGACGGGTGAGGTTATGGGCATGGGGTACGCCGATATATTCGGCAAAAGCGCCGGGTTCGACAAAGCCGGGCAGGCGCTGCGAGGGGCAGGTATTCGACGCACCCGAACGGCAGGACGGGCAAGTCCCGCAGGCCAGGATGAAGGGTGCGATCACATGCTCGCCGAGCGCCCAGCCGCTGCGCGGGCCTGCCGCGACCACCTCGCCGCAGTATTCATGGCCGGGGATCTGGCCGGGCCTGACGCGCGGGTGATGCCCGGTCCAGCCATGCCAGTCGGACCGGCAGATGCCACAGGCCAGCACCCGCAACACGACGCCATCCTCTTCGCAGATCGGGTCTGCGACGGTCTCGATACTCAGATCCTTGCGGAATTCCCGGAGAATGGCGGCGCGCATGATGTCCCTCGCATGTCGGATACCCTGCACGACCCTGCCCGCAAGCCGGGCGGGCTTCAAGCGATGATTGCGGCACTTGCGGGCAGATGGCAGTCATCCGTCCGGGGTGCGCGGCCTTGTGCTACCCGCCCTGACCGGGCGGGCATTACGCAGGCTCGATCGTGTAGCTTTCGATCACCGTATTGGCGAGCAGCTTTTCACACATCTCGCGCGCGCGGGCCTCGGCCTGCGCGGGGTCTTCCTCGGCAAGGTCAAGCTCGATCATCTTTCCCTGCCGCACGCCATTGACCCCATCAAAGCCAAGCGCGCCAAGCGCATGGCGGATTGCCTCGCCCTGCGGGTCGAGCACACCGGATTTGAGCGTTACCAGAACACGCAGTTTCATGGCGGGGCCAGCCTTTCAGTTCATCAGCTTGGGTTTGATCGGTGTCGGCGATTTGGGCATCACGCCAAGGCGGCGCGCGACTTCGGAATAAGCGTCGGTCAGGCTGCCCAGATCGCGGCGGAACACGTCCTTGTCGAGCTTTTGGCCGGTCTTGAGATCCCACAACCGGCAGGAATCGGGGCTGATTTCATCGGCCACGATCAGCCGCTGCATGTCGCCATCGAACTGCCGCCCGATCTCGATCTTGAAATCCACCAGCTTGATGCCCACCGCCAGCATGACGCCGGAGAGGAAATCATTTACCCGCACCGCAAGCGCCACCATGTCATCGAGATCCTGATGGCTGGCCCAGTTGAAGGCGAGGATCTGGTCCTCGGTCACCAACGGGTCGCCGAGCGCATCGTCCTTGTAGTAGAATTCGATGATCGGGCGCGGCAGCGGTGTGCCTTCCTCGATACCCAGCCGCTTCGAGAGTGAGCCCGCCGCGACATTGCGCACGACCACTTCCAGCGGAATGATCTCGACCGCGCGGATGAGCTGCTCGCGCATGTTCAGGCGGCGGATGAAATGCGTGGGCACCCCGATCCCGTTCAACCCGTTCATGAACAATTCCGACAGGAAGTTATTCAGCACACCCTTGCCGTCGATCACGTCACGTTTCTCGGCATTGAAGGCGGTGGCGTCATCCTTGAAATACTGCACCAGCGTGCCGGGTTCGGGGCCCTCGTAGAGAATCTTGGCCTTGCCTTCGTAAACCTTGTTGCGGCGTGCCATGAGGATCTCCGGTTCTGCTGGGGGTGGCGCGCAAAAGCGCGGCTGAGCGCCCTATATCGTAGCCCCGCCAGTCGCGCAACCGCTCAGGCGGGGGCGGCTGTTTGCGCTGCAACTGCCAGTATTTCGCCTTGCAGCGAGGCCGCACGCACGCCATATGTTATGCAACAAGTTCAATTGCAATGAGGCCCGGAATGTCCAGCTTCCACGAGCGCGAACGCGCATTCGAGAACAAATTCGCGCATGATCAGGACATGATGTTCAAGGCCGTGTCGCGGCGCAACCGCAAGATCGGACTCTGGGCGGCGGGGCTGCTGGGTCTGTCGTGCGAAGATGCCGCGAATTACGCGCTCGACGTGATCCGGATCGATTTCACCAAGCCCGGACATGATGTTGTGGTCGAAAAGCTGGCCGCGGATCTGGGCGAACTGGCTGACAAGACGACCATCGAGACCCGGATGGCCGAGTATCTCAGCGAGGCCAAGGCCGAACTGGCCGACGGTTAAGCCACACCCGGCAGCGGGGCCACCCCCGCAGCAGGGATGAATATCACGCTTCCTGCAGGGCAGGCGCGCCCCGCGCGCCTGCCCTGCCCCCCGAAAGGCCCGCGATGCAAAACCCTCTCTCTGACCTGCTCGATACCCGCGACTGGCTTCTTGCCGATGGCGCGACCGGGACAAATCTGTTCAATATGGGCCTGTCCTCGGGCGATGCGCCGGAATTGTGGAATGCCGATGCGCCCGACAAGATCCGCGCGCTCTATCGCGGCGCGGTCGAGGCGGGCTCTGACCTGTTCCTGACCAACACGTTCGGTGGCAATGCCAGCCGCCTGAAGCTGCATCAGGCCGAAGGGCGCGTGCACGAGTTGAACCGGCTGGGCGCAGAGCTTGGTCGCGAAGTGGCCGACCAGAGTGGACGCCGGGTCATCGTGGCGGGCTCGATGGGGCCGACTGGCGAGATCATGGCCCCGATGGGCAGTCTGACCCACGAGCTTGCGGTCGAGATGTTCCTTGAACAGGCCGAAGGACTGAAGGACGGCGGCGCGGATGTGCTCTGGGTCGAGACCATCTCGGCCCCCGAGGAATACAAGGCCGCCGCCGAAGCCGCGGCGCTGGCAGGCATGCCCTGGTGCGGCACGATGAGCTTTGACACGGCGGGGCGCACCATGATGGGGCTGACCTCGGCGGCGATGGTGCAGATGCTGGGCCGGCTTGCGCCCCCGCCCATGGCGTTCGGTGCGAATTGCGGGGTCGGCGCGTCGGATCTGTTGCGCACCGTGCTGGGCTTTGTCGAGGCCGGTGCAGCGCTGCCGATCATCGCCAAGGGCAATGCGGGCATTCCGAAATATGTTGACGGGCATATCCATTACGACGGCACGCCCTCGCTGATGGCTGAATACGCCGTGCTCGCCCGCGACTGCGGCGCAAAGATCATCGGCGGCTGCTGTGGCACCATGCCCGAGCATCTTCGCGCGATGCGCGAGGCGCTCGAGACCCGCCCCCCCGGACCGCGCCCGGACCTCGCGACCATCGAGGCCGCGCTGGGGGGCTTTTCGTCGAAGGTGGACGGCACCGAGACCGATGGCAGCGGCCCGACCCGGACGCGTGGCGGTGGCCGCAGGCGCGGCAATACGTGACATTTCCGCCGCAGGTCGGCAGAAAACGCCTGCGGCAAGTCGTCGCCATAACGACCCATGTCGCAAATGAGACAGTGCGACCGTGCAATCTGGCCCAAAGCAATCGAGATCCGGTGATGTGACCGGTAACTCACTGCCAAAAAGGGTCATTCCCATGTCCGACGACGACGAAATCATCCTCTCCGAACTCGCTGACGACGAACTCGTCGAGCAGATGATGGATGACCTCTATGACGGGATGAAAGACGAGATTGAGGAAGGTGTGCGCATCCTGCTCGATCGCGGCTGGACGCCCTATGACATCCTCACCAAGGCGCTTGTCGCAGGCATGACCATCGTGGGGCACGACTTCCGCGACGGGATCCTGTTCGTGCCCGAGGTGCTGCTGGCTGCCAATGCGATGAAAGCGGGCATGGCAATCCTCAAACCGCTTCTGGTCGAGACCGGCGCACCGCGCATGGGCAAGATGGTGATCGGCACCGTCAAGGGCGATATCCACGATATCGGCAAGAACCTCGTCGCCATGATGATGGAAGGCGCCGGGTTCGAGGTGGTCGATATCGGGATCAACAACGCCGTCGAGGCCTATCTCGAGGCGCTGGAGCGCGAACAGCCCGACATTCTGGGTATGTCGGCGCTGCTGACCACGACCATGCCCTATATGAAAGTGGTCATCGACACGATGGCCGCGCAGGGCATTCGCGACGATTACATCGTGCTGGTGGGTGGTGCGCCGCTCAACGAGGAATTCGGTCGCGCCATCGGCGCCGATGCCTATTGCCGCGACGCCGCCGTGGCGGTCGAGACGGCCAAGGAATACGTCGCGCGCAAGCATAACCAGATGTCCGCTGGCTGAGGCGTGCCAGCCCGGCCCGCAAGGCCGGGCAGCGCTATGGGACATCCGCTTGACCGATTCGGGCACAGGCGGCGCGTGCGCGCCCGTTGCGGCAACGCCCGCTCACAGCGCCCTCGGGCCGTGCAGGGAGGGTTGGCACGTTCCGAGGGTGCTTTCGCGACGCGGCAGGCTGTTTCGACACAGGCCCGACTTACCCGGCTGCCTTGACCGCCAGATCCCGCGCAATCGCAAAAGCCCCGCGCACACGGTCTTTCTCGCCCGACCAGTCGCGCATCAGCACGATTCGGTTGTCGCGGATCTTCGCCTGTCCCTGTGCCTCTTGTACGAATTCCACAAGCCCCGCCGGGTTGGCGAACTTGTCATTATGGAACTGGATCGTCGCGCCCTTGGGTCCGGCATCAAGGCGCGCGATTCCGGCGCGTTTGCATTCGGCCTTGATCCGCATGATTACCAGTAATGTGTTCACCTCGCGCGGCAACTTGCCGAAGCGGTCGATCAGTTCTGCGGCAAAGCCTTCCAGCTCGACCTTGCTCGTCAGCCCCGAGAGCCGCCGGTAAAGGCCCAACCGCACATCGAGATCGGGCACGTAATTATCCGGGATCAGCACCGGCACGCCCAGATTGATCTGGGGCGCCCATTGGCCATCGAGATCATCGACTGTGGCGATCTCGCCCGAGCGGATACGGGTGATCGTGTCCTCCAGCATCTGCTGATACAATTCATAGCCCACTTCCTTGATATGCCCCGACTGTTCCTCGCCCAGGATATTGCCTGCGCCCCTCAGATCCATGTCATGGCTGGCCAGATTGAACCCAGCGCCAAGACTGTCGAGCGCAGCCATGAGTTTCAGCCGCCGCCCGGCCTGCGGGGTCAGCGGACTGCGGGGCTTGGTGGTCAGGAAGCAATAGGCGCGGGTCTTGGCGCGGCCCACCCGGCCCCGGATCTGGTAAAGCTGTGCCAACCCGAACATGTCGGCGCGGTGCACGATCATGGTGTTGGCGCGGGGAATGTCGAGGCCGGATTCGACAATCGAGGTGGCCAGCAGCACATCATATTTGCCGTCATAGAAGGCGTTCATCCGCTCGTCGAGTTCGCCCGCCGCCATCTGGCCATTCGCCACAACATAGCTCACCTCCGGCACATGCTCGCGCAGGAACCCCTCGATTTCAGGCAGATCGGCGATGCGCGGGACTACGAAAAAGCTCTGCCCGCCGCGATAATGCTCGCGCAGCAGTGCCTCGCGGATGGTCAGCGTGTCGAATTCACTGACATAGGTGCGGATGGCAAGCCGGTCCACTGGCGGGGTCTGGATGATCGACAGATCGCGCACGCCCGTCAGCGAGAGTTGCAGCGTGCGCGGGATGGGCGTGGCCGTGAGCGTCAGAACATGGATGTCCGAGCGCAATTCCTTGAGTCGTTCCTTGTGGGTGACGCCGAAATGCTGCTCCTCATCGATCACCAACAGGCCAAGATTGGCGAATTTCACCCCCTTGGCCAGAAGCGCGTGGGTGCCGATGCAGATATCGACGGAGCCTTTCGCCAACCCGTCGCGCGTCGCACTGGCCTCCTTTGCATTAACAAACCGCGACAAAGGCTTGACATTGATAGGAAATCCACGAAAGCGATCAGCGAATGTCTTGTAATGCTGGCGCGCGAGCAACGTGGTGGGCGCGATGACGGCCACCTGCACGCCCGACATGGCCGCGATGAAGGCCGCGCGCATCGCGACCTCGGTCTTGCCAAAGCCCACATCGCCCACGACGAGCCGGTCCATCGGCCGCCCGCTCTCGAAATCCTCCAGAACATCGGCAATGGCAGAGAGTTGGTCATCGGTCTCGGCATAGGGGAAGCGGGCGAGAAACTCGTCCCACAGGCCCTGCGGCGGATCAAAGCGCGGGGCTTTGCGCACCTGCCGTTCGGCGGCGATGCGAATGAGCTTGTCGGCAATCTCGCGGATGCGGTTCTTCAACCGCGCCTTCTTGGCCTGCCATGCGCCGCCGCCCAGCTTGTCGAGCAGTCCTTCCTCATGGCCGTAGCGCGACAGCAGTTCGATATTCTCGACCGGTAGGAACAACCGGTCGCCGCCCGCATATTCCAGCGCGATGCATTCATGCGGCGCGCCCATCGCGGTGATGGTCTCGAGCCCGGTATAGCGGCCCACGCCATGCTCGACATGCACGACCAGATCACCAGGGGTCAGGCTCTGTGCCTCGGTCAGGAAATTCTCGGGCCGTTTGCGCCGCCGTGCACGGCCCACCAGCCGATCGCCCAGCACATCCTGTTCCGAGATCACGGTCAGACCCGGCGCCTCGAAGCCGGCATCAAGCGGCCAGACCGCCAGATAGAGCCCGCCTGCCCCCTCGCCCATCTCGCGCGCGCTACCAATCATCTGCGCCCCGCTGGCGCCATGATCCTCCAGCAGCCCGGCCAGCCGTTCGCGTGCACCGTCAGAGTAGCTGGTGACGATGACCTGCGTGGTCTTGCGCCGATCCGCGATATGTGCGGCCAGCGCGTCAAAGACATTGGCCTCGGCCTGCCGCTCGGGCGCGAAACTGCGGCCTGCGCGCCCGCCTGCGTCCAGCACGCCCGGCCCCGGTGCCGTAGGCAAGGGGCTGAGCTGCAGCACGCGCCGCCCCCCAAGCACACCCTGCCAGCCACTCTCGTCGAGATAGAGCAGATCCGGCGGGCAGGGTTTGTAGACTGTGTCGAGCCGCCCTTTTGCGCTCATCGCCTCGCGGCGCGCGTCGTACTGATCGGCAATGCTGTCCCAGCGGCTGGCCCGGGCAGACTCGACCTGATCATCCAGAATGACCGGGGCCTCGGGCAGATAGTCGAACACTGTCGCCATCTGCGCATGGAAGAACGGAAGCCAATGTTCCATGCCTTGATGCTTGCGGCCCGCGCTGACCGCCTCATAGAGCGGGTCGTCACTGCCCGCTGCCCCGAACTCGATGCGGTAATTCTGCCGGAATCGGGTGATCGCGGCCTCGTCCAGAATGATTTCCGAGACGGGGGCGAATTCCACCCGTTGCAGGCTTTCTCGGCTGCGCTGCGTGGCCGGATCGAACCGGCGCGCGCCATCGAGCACGTCGCCAAAGAGGTCAAGCCGAACCGGTCCACTTTCGCCCGGTGGAAAAATGTCGAAAATCCCGCCGCGAATGGCGAAATCACCCGGCTCAGTGACAGTTGGGGACTGGCTGAACCCCATCCGCACCAGCCAGGCCCTGAGCGCGCCCTCGTCGATCTGCCGCCCGACCTCGGCGCGGAAGGATGCCCCCGCAACCACCTCGCGCGCAGGCACACGCTGCTGCGCCGCCGAAAGCGTGGTCAGAAGCACGAAAGGCCCCGGCACGCCATGGGCCAGCGCGGCCAGCGTGGCCATGCGCGCTGAGGCGATCTCGGGCGCGGGCGAGACCCGGTCGAAAGGCAGGCAATCCCAGGCCGGGAACCGCAAGACCACAAGTCCGGGCGCGAGGAAGGCCAGCGCCTGCGCCATCGCTTCGGCGCGTTTGTCATCGCGGGCAACATGGATCACAGGTCCGCCCGCGCGCGTCACCTCGCGTGCCAGCAGGCTGGCGTCAAACCCCTCGGGCGCACCGCCAAGGGTCACGCGGTCGGCCTTATCGGTCATTTGTCCTCTCACAGTCCCAGAGCCGAGCGCGACATGACGTACAGCATCCCCCAGACGGAGGTGATGAAGATCGACACGATGCCCAGCATCTGCATCCAGAAACGGCAGTGCAGCATCGCCCGGCACAAATCCAGCCCGCGCAGCCTCTGGCGCTCGATCCGGAAGGCCAGCCGCAAGGCCAGCAGCCGCACGATCACCATTGGCACGAAAAGCAGCAACAGCGCCTGGGCCAGCTCGAGCCGGTACTGGAATGCGAGTAGCAAAAGCAGTGTCAACGTCGCGGCGTAGAATGCCATGACCCAATGTCCCGCACGGCGGATGAATTGAAGTGACCGGCGCACATGGATGTCCACCAGCGCGTGCAGATCCTCGCGGCTGGCCGGATCACCGTTGCGCGCGCGCAAAATCAGGTCATGCGGCGCGGTCAGCACGGTGCGGCTGACATGGGACCAGTAGATCGCCACCACAATCCAGAACCACAGCGATGAAAACGACCGCATGTTGATCAGGCTGAAAATATTCTCGATCAAGGCCAAGATGGCTGTGCTCCTGCCAGTGCCTGCGCGCGCCCTCAATGCAACGCGATGCGCCCCGACGCAAGCGCCCAATCGCGCAGCGCGCTGGCCAGTGTGGCGTTGGCGCTATCACGAAAAGGTTGCGCTAACGTCCCTGAATCGGCCGGTTTTCGCCCTTTTTTGACCGCCCTGTGCTGGCTATAGCAGACAAACGGGCAGCCAATACCGGAGCAAAACCATGACCATCACCATCGGAATTAACGGGTTCGGGCGTATCGGCCGCTGCACTCTGGCGCATATTGCCGAGGCCGCGCGCAATGATGTCGAGGTGGTCAGGATCAACGCCACCGGCCCGATCGAGACCAATGCGCATCTGCTGAAATATGACAGCGTGCATGGCCGCTTCCCCGGCACGATCAAGGTCAGCGGCGACACGCTGGATCTGGGCCGCGGGCCGATCAAGGTGATGTCCACCTATGACCCCGAGGAACTGGACTGGGAGGGCGTCGATGTCGTGCTCGAATGCACCGGCAAGTTCAATGACCGCGCCAAGGCCGCCGTGCACCTGTCGCGCGGGGCGAGCCGCGTGCTGGTCTCGGCCCCGGCGAAGAATGCTGACGCGACCATCGTCTATGGTGTGAACCATCGCGCGCTGCGGCCCGAGCATCTGGTTGTCTCGAATGGCTCCTGCACCACGAATTGCCTCGCGCCGCTGGCCAAGGTCCTGAATGACGCCATCGGCATCGAGTCCGGCATCATGACCACGGTGCACAGCTACACCGGCGATCAGCCCACGCTCGACCGCCGCCACAAGGATCTCTACCGCGCCCGCGCCGCCGCGATGGCGATGATCCCGACCTCGACCGGGGCCGCCAAGGCGCTGGGCGAGGTTCTGCCGGAACTGGCCGGCAAGCTCGACGGCACGGCTCTGCGCGTGCCCACGCCCAATGTCAGCGCCGTGGACCTGACCTTCCAGGCCGCGCGTGATGTAAGCGTGGCCGATGTGAACGACGTCGTGCGCGAGGCGGCTGCGGGCGCGATGGGTGCCGTACTGGCCTATGACCCCGAGCCCAAGGTCTCCATCGACTTCAACCACACCCCCCATTCCTCGATCTTCGCGCCCGAGCAGACCAAGGTCGTGGGCCGTACCGTGCGGGTGATGGCGTGGTATGACAATGAATGGGGCTTTTCATGCCGCATGGCGGATGTGGCTGCCGCGATGGGACGGCTGATTCACTGAGAGAGAGTCAGCGGGTTGAGAGGTGAGGGGCCGCACCGGACGGTGCGGTTTGCTCGATTCTGAGGGGCCACTTTGCAGACAAGGCAGGCTGAGTCTCTCCGGTCACGATTTCAGATCACATTGAAGTCGGTTCTGGCCTGATTCACATAGATGAGAGCACTGACCAGAAGCTGCATCCGAGCCATGGCCCCTTGACCCAAGCGCGATACCTTGGCGTCAGTCTTTGGAATCGCGGGTAACACCACGATAGACCATCCGCCCGGCACCGACTGCACCTTTTGCCGCCATTTTCGTTCCACCCGCAACAACACCGACAGTGTTGTCGATGACCTGGTCAGACGAACAGGCCGAGAGGCTGGCAACACCAGCGATCAGGGCAGCAATGGTGATTGTGCGCGCATTGAACTGTTTCATTTCGCCTTCCTTTCCCGACAAAGGGTTTGCATTGCGCGCAAGCGGGTCATCGGAGCCAATGGCCCGTAATCCCCTTAGGTATTCACGCGAAAGCGACCCGCTTCCACGCTTTGCAAATAGGCGCATCCGGTCATTTAGAAAAACGAACAATAAGCATCGTTGAGATGACAAATACGCAATTTTGGATCGCCGGACGTTGGCTTGTTGAATTGCTCTGAGGCCGTCTCAAACTTGCCATTCGAGAGTGTCAGCCACTTTTTCCGGGTATGACCCGTGCCCGAGCGCTCGATTCAGCAGAAAGATCATGCTGACGCAGTCGCTCCCGTGATCGAGGCGCCAGCCTGGAATGTCCGCCGCGCCGAGAAGCTCAGGAATCGCAGCTTGGTCTGGCTCCGGCTCGCTCTGCACGCAGCATTCTTAAGTGGGCCGGGGGTCAGCTTCGGGCCCCTGCGCCAAGCTAACCCCCTTTCCTCCCTACCCCCACCATGTTACATATGCACAAAATACAAGAGGTGCATTCATGCGCAAGTTTCTGCCCGTTCTCGCCTTGCTGCTGCTTCCCGCCCCAGCCACCGCGCAGCAAATCCACACGGCCCAGCCCTCGGCGCAGCAATTGCAGGAGGCTCCGGTACTGCTGGTCGACATTCGCCAGCCGCATGAATGGGTCGAAACCGGCGTGCTGCCCAATGCGCTGCTGATGCCCTTTGACGACCCCGAGAGCTTCCTCGCGGCCCTCCGCCCCCATCTGCAACCCGGCCAGCCTGTGGCGCTGATCTGCCGCACCGGCAACCGCACGGGGCGCGCGGCGCAGATCATCGCCGCGGAGCTCGATGTGCCGGTGGTCGATGTCGCGGGTGGCATGTTCCGACTGATGGGTGCAGGCTACCGCCCCGAGCGGCCCACAAGCGCGCAGGGTTGTACCATCTGCTGAGCGTTACCGCTCACATATGCATCCGATGCAGGGCGGCTTTGTCCTCCTGTCGCTTGTGCTGCGCCGCGGCATGACCCATCTTGCAGGCAAGAAACCAAGCAAGACGGAGGCCGACATGCCTGCAATCCTGACCGAAATCCAGACCCGCCTGCGCCAACGCGCGGCCTATATCCGCACGCGCAACGCATTGCGTGACATGCCGCTCGATGTGGCCATCGACCTCGACATCTACCCTTATGATGCCGACAAGCTGGCTGCCAAGGCCGTCTACGGGCGCTGAACGCCGTATTTGCGCGCAAGCGCCGCATTGATCGGGGGCGAGACGAATTTCGACACGTCTCCTCCCAGCCGCGCGATTTCCTTGACCAGCTTCGAGGCAATTGCCTGATGGCGGGCCTCTGCCATCAGGAACACGGTCTCAACCCGGTCATTCATCGCCCGGTTCATGCCGACCATCTGAAATTCATACTCGAAATCCGTCACTGCCCGCAGCCCGCGGATAATGATCGAGGCGCCCACTTCCTCGGCGCAGTCGATCAGCAGATTCTCGAACGGATGCGCCACGATCTGCACGCCGGTGCGCGCGTGCAATTCGGCCACCTCATCCTCGATCATCGCCACCCGCTCTTCCAGCGAAAACAGCGGCCCCTTGTCGCGATTGATCGCCACCCCGATCACCAGCCGGTCCACAAGCTGCGTGGCCCGCGTGATGATGTCGAGATGGCCCAGTGTCAGCGGGTCGAATGTCCCCGGATAAAGCCCGATGCGCATGGCGTCCCCCTCTTTTTCTCAGGGCACGCAACAATATTGCGCCGCCGGATGCAAGCCCCGCCCAGGCGTCAATATCCCATGATCATGCCGGTGAGCGCGTCTTTTTCCAGTTCCAGCTCGGCGAGCTTGGCCGCGACCACATCCCCGATCGAGATCAGCGCGATCATCTTGCCATCCTCCATTACCGGAATGTGACGAAAGCGTTTCGAGGTCATGGTCTGCAGCACGAGGTCGGTCTTGTCCTCGGGGCTGCAGCCAAAGACATTGGGCGTCATCACCGCCTCGGCCTTGTCGTCGAGGCAGATTGCCCCGCGCTGTGCAAGCTCGCGCACGATGTCGCGCTCCGAGAGGATCCCTTCCACCTTGGACCCGTCAGACGAGACCACCACCGCACCGATGCGCTTCTCGGCCAGCAGCCTGGCCGTATCGCCAAGCGTGGTGCCCGGCGTCACGGTCACGACGCCCTGTTGCGGCTTGTTGCGGATAATCTGACTGACCAACATGCTCTGAACCTCCCTGAACTGCCCGGATACCGGGCCCGGCTGAGTGTAGCCTCCGTCAGGCAGGGCGGCTCTGTCAAGCCTTATCCGTGCTGGCTGGCGGCGATCGCGGCCTCGAACTCCCGGCACAGAAGCCCGATATCCTCGACCCCGACCGAGACACGGAAGAACCCCTCGCTGATGCCAAGTGCAGCACGTCCCTCTGCCCCCAACCCCCGATGCGAAGACGAGGCCGGGTGCGAGAGCGTGGTGCCGATATCGCCCAGCGTGGGCGCAAAGGCGATATTCGGGGCCGCGCGCGTCAGCCGGTTGGCTGCGTCCCGCCCTCCGGCGATCTCGAAACTCACCATATGCCCGCCCCGCGCACCCAATAGTGCCACAGCGCGGTTATGGTCGGGATGATCGGGCCGCGTCGGATACAGCACCCGCGCCACCCCCGGCAACCCCGCCAGATGCGCGGCGAGCGCCTCGGCATTGGCCTCGGAACGGTCATAGCGCAACTCGAAGGAATAGAGCCCGCGCTCGGCCAGCCAGCAATCGAAGGGGCTGGGCGTCATGCCGGTGGTGACGGCGAAATCATAGATCGCGCGCATCTGCTCCGGGTCGCGTGCGGCGACATAGCCCAGCGTCGCATCGGAATGGCCCGCGAGGATCTTGGTCACCGAATGGATCACAATATCGGCCCCATGCGCAAAGGGCTGGAACCCGCGCGGGGTGGTGAAGGTGTTGTCAATCGCCAACAGGATACCCCGCGCCCTGGCCAGTGCCGCAATCCCGGTGATATCGGCCACGCGCAAGGTCGGGTTCGAGACCACCTCCAGCAGGATCAACCGCGTCTCGGGCCGGATTGCCGCCTCGAATGCCGCCAGATCGGTCGGATCGGCCAGCGAGGTCGCGACCCCGAGGCGCGGCAGATCCTCGCGCATCAGCCGCAACGAGCGCCCGTAAAGCTGATCACCGCCCAGCACATGATCCCCCGCCCGGCACAGCCCCATCAGCACTGCCGTCACGGCGGCCATGCCCGAGCCCAGCACGATCCCGCCACTCACCCCTTCCAGCATGTCGATCTTGCGCGCCAGCACATCGGCATTGGGGTGGCCCTCGCGGGCATAGGTATAGCCCGAAAGCCGCCCTTCATATTGCGCATCAAGCGTGTCGGGGTCGGGCGAGGCATAGACCACCGAGGGCTGGATCGGAGTCCCCACGGGACGCGAGGCGCTTTCGGGCCAGGGCGTGCGGCGAACCAGTGAGTCTGTGTCCTTCATGCGAGAGTCTCCTGTCATTTTCTTGCCCGAAATACTCCGGGGTGAATTTGGCCGCAGGCCAAAGAGGGGCAGCGCCCCTGCCATGGCCTCCGGGCCGCGGGGCGCAGGCAGGTGCGCCGCGCTTCAGCGCCGCCCTGAGTGCCCCCTCGATGGGGGCCGAAGGGCGTCCCCCCTCACCCCTGCGCCACCAGCCGCGCATGTTCCTGCAGCGCGAACCGGTCGGTCATGCCCGCCACGTAATCCGCCACGATCCGCGCGAGCGCGGTCTCGTCGCGCGCCGCCTCGACATCGCGCCGCCACTCCGCGGGCAGAAGCTCGGGCCGCGCCATGAACAGCGGAAACAGATCCCTGACCACGCCCGTGACCTGCGCGCGCATCTCGACAACCGAGGGCGCGCGATACATGCGCGTGAACAGAAACTGCCGGATCACCTTCAACTCGCGAAACAGCCGGTCGGAAAAGCGGATGATCTTGAGCCGCAGGTCGCGGATATCCTGTGCCGAGCCCAGATCCGCCGGTCCCAGCCGCGTGCCCGCCACCAGCAGCACATCCTCGACCATCACACCAAAGACCCGCCGCAAGGCCTCGTGCCGCCGGCGCATCACCTCCAGCCCCGGATAGAGCCGGTCCACTTCGGCAAAGGCGGGGCCGGTGATCGGCAGATCCATGAGATCGGCCTCGGTAAACAGTCCCGAGCGCAGCCCGTCATGCAGATCATGGTGATTATAGGCGATGTCATCGGCAATTGCGGCGACCTGCGCCTCGGCGCTGGCAAAGCCCGAAAGCTCCAGATCGAACTCTGCGTTGCACTCGGTCAGCGCATAAGGCAGCGTGTCGCCCTTCAGCGGGCGCCCCCCGGAATCCGTCACCGGGCCGTTATGCTTGGCGATCCCTTCCAGCGTCTCCCAGGTCAGGTTCAGCCCGTCAAAATCGGCGTAATGGCGTTCCAGCCGGGTCACGATCCGCAAGGCCTGTGCATTGTGATCAAACCCGCCATAGGGGGCCATCAGGGCCTCGAGCGCATCCTCGCCGGTATGGCCGAAAGGCGGATGGCCCAGATCATGCGCCAGTGCGATGGCCTCGGCCAGATCGGTATTCAGCCCCAGCGCGCCCGCCAGCGTGCGCGCCACCTGTGCCACTTCGATCGAATGCGTCAGCCTGGTACGGTAATAGTCGCCCTCATGCTCGATGAAGACCTGGGTCTTGTGCTTGAGGCGGCGGAAGGCAGAGGAATGGATGATCCGGTCGCGGTCGCGCTGGAAGGGCGAGCGGAAAGTACTGACCGCCTCGGGGAAGCGTCGCCCGCGCGACTGGTCGGGCTGGGTTGCATAGGGTCTGAGCATCATCTCCACCATCTTGCCGCGCGCCGCGTCCCGGCCTATATCAGAGCAAAGCACTCGGAAATAAGGCTCTGCCCCATGACCCTCACCCTGCCCCCACGTGTCAGCGACCGTGCTTTCCAGCGTCTGGCCGAAATCGCCGAAGACAGTGGCGAGGTCAAGCCGTTGCGTGTCGCCGTCGAGGGGGGCGGCTGTTCCGGCTTCCAGTATGATATCCGCTTCGACAGCCCCGCCGAGGATGATCTGGTGCTGGAAAAGGACGGGATGCAGGTGCTGATCGACCCGGTCTCGCTGCCATTTCTGGAAAACGCGGTGATCGACTTTTCCGAGGAACTGATCGGCGCGCGCTTCGTCATCGACAATCCCAATGCCAACTCGAGTTGCGGCTGCGGTATCAGTTTCTCTATGTAACCGCCAACCCGCCGCCCGGCAGGCTTCACGGAAAATTATGTCGCCGCAAACGCGGATTTTTATTGACTGGACGTCAATACAACCTCACCTCAGGCAAAACACCCGAGCGAGGCCGCTGCATGAAACCGGACGCCATTACCACCAGCTACCGCCGCTGGGCACCGATCTATGACATGACCTTCGGTCGCATCACCCATGCCGGTCGCCGCCACGCGACCAGAGTCATCAACCAGACTGGCGGGCGCGTGCTGGAAGTGGGCGTTGGCACCGGGCTAGCCCTGCCCCATTACGCGCCCGAGATCGACGTGACCGGCATCGACTTTTCCGACGAGATGCTGGAACGCGCCCGCGCCAAGGTCGCGCAGGAAGGGCTCAGCCATGTGCGCGAATTGCGCCAGATGGACGCGCGCAGCCTCGATTTCCCCGATGCCAGTTTCGATATCGTGGTGGCGATGCATCTGATCTCGGTGGTGCCCGACCCCGAGCAGGTCATGGCCGAAATGGCGCGCGTGTGCAAACCCGGCGGGCAGATCCTGCTGGTCAACCATTTCGCGCGCGACGAGGGCTGGCTGGCCTGGCTGGAGCGCAAATTCGCACCGCTGGCCGATTTTATCGGCTGGCATTCCAACTTCCCGAAAGAGCGGGTGCTGGGCGTGCGCGAATTGCAACTGGTCGAAGAGAAACCCCTGACTGCGCTGGGCCTGTTCACCTATATGAAGATGACCAAGGCGGCATAAGCCGCATGTCCTGCTTCTTGTCCGAATTGACCGGTCGGTGCTATGCTGGCGCATTGCGGAACCGGG
>SKIF01000083.1 GCA_007116575.1 Paracoccaceae bacterium | reverse complement strand
GGCTGGCCCATGAAATCCAGAAGCTCGCCATGGCCCATGTAATGATCCGCCACCAGCCCGATCATCCCGCCCTGCCGAAGATGTTTCAGCAGACCCGACAACCCCGCGCGGTCACGCGGAAAGACCGGAGAGGCAATATGCTCCATCGCGGCGACATAGCGGGTATTGAAGGCGCGATTGGCCATCGGCATGTAGATGCCCGCAATTTTGCAGCCCTGTGCGCGCAGCACCACACGCGCGGCGTCGTAATTGCCGAAATGCGCGGTCACCAGCACCACCGGGCGGCCTGCATCGCGCGCGGCCTGTAGCGCGGGCCAGCCTTCGCCCTCGATAGGGCTATGCTGGGCCCGGGCGATGAAGGCGTCGCCCGAGAAAGTCTCGGCGATGGCGCGGGCCATATTGCCGGGCACCGCCCGGCAGAGCCGCGCAACCTCGCGCTCGGGCAGGTCGGGGGCGACCAGCGCGAGGTTCTTGCGGATCCGCTTGCGCAGGCCCGCAAAGGGGCCGATGAGATGCGCGCCGATCCAGCCCATCGTGGCGATCCGGGCGGGATAGGGCAGAAGCCGCCCCGCGCCCAGAAGCGCCGCTGTTACGCGGTCTTCGGCCCAGTGCTTCCAGCTGATGCGCGTGTCGGATGCTTGGCTCATGCGCCCGACTTGCACTTGCCACAAGCCCGCGTCAAGACGCCGCGCTCAATAGCTGTAATCGGCATAGATGCGGCGCAGATCGCCGTTCCAGTCGCCATGATAGCGCCCGAGCAGCTCATCCGCCGGGGTCTGGCCGGTCTCGACGCTTTCGCGTAGCGCATTGAGGAAATGCGTCTCGTCGGGCAGCATGCCGCCCGCGCCGACGCGCGCGCGGGCTTTCAGCCCGGCCTCGGCAATCGCAACGACCTCGCGCGCCAGATCATGCAGCTTCACGCCGCCCGCTTCACCCTGCAACCCTGCGACAGAGGCCGCGACGCGCAGCCCCTCGCGCGTCTCTGTGTCCAGAGCCTTTGCCAGATCCCATGCTGCATCGAGCGCGGACTGGTCATAGGTCAGCCCGACCCAGAGCGCGGGCAGCGCACAGAGCCTGCGCCATGGCCCGCCATCGGCGCCGCGCATCTCGATGAATTTCTTGACGCGGGCTTCAGGGAAGATCGTAGTCAGATGATCGGCCCAGTCTGACAGGGTCGGGATCTCACCGGGCAGGGCGGGCAATGCGCCGCGCAGGAAGTCGCGGAAGCTCTGGCCGAGCGCGTCGATATACTGGCCGTCGCGATAGACGAAATACATCGGCACATCGAGCGCGTAATCGACCCAACGTTCAAAACCGAACCCCTCCTCGAAGACGAAGGGCACCATGCCCGTGCGCGCTGCATCGAGATCGCGCCAGACGCGGCTGCGCCAGCTTTTATGGCCATTGGGCTGACCGTCGAGAAAGGGGGAATTGGCAAAAAGGGCTGTCGCGACGGGTTGCAGGGCAATCGCCACGCGTAGCTTCTGGACCATATCGGCCTCGGAGCCGAAATCGAGATTCACCTGAACCGTGCAGGTGCGATACATCATCACCTTGCCCATGGTGCCCACGCGGTCCATGTAATCGGTCATGAGCCGGTAGCGGCCCTTGGGCATGACCGGCATCGCCTCATGGCTCCAGATCGGGGCCGCGCCGAGGCCAATGAACCCGATATCGAGCGCATCGGCCACTTCGCGCACTTCGCGCAGATGCAGGTTCACCTCGTCGCAGGTCTGGTGGATTGTCTCCAGCGGCGCGCCCGACAGTTCCAGCTGGCCGCCGGGTTCTAGCGAGACATTCGCGCCGTCCTTTTCCAGTCCGATGATATGGCCGCCTTCCATCACTGGCGTCCAACCGAAGCGGTCGCGCAGTCCTTCGAGCATGGCGCGGACCGAGCGTGGGCCGTCATAAGGCAGGGGCGCGAGCGTATCGCGCAGATAGCCGAATTTCTCATGCTCCGTGCCGATGCGCCAGGCATCCTTGGGTTTGCAGCCTGCTGCCAGATAGTCGGTCAGTTGCGACACATGTTCGATCGGCCCGCCGCCGGTTTGGGGAATGGACATCTGCGCTCCGATCCTGCTGTCCCTTATTTGAGCCATGAGACTTGGAGTGCGCGGCCCGCCCTGTCAAGTCGGCTAAAATGCCGAGCGGGGCCTAGCGCAGGCGCAGATGCGTGCCGCGTCGCGACGGATGCAGCCAAAGCGGGCGCGCGGGAACCGGATCTGGCGCGTCAAGCGCGTCGAGAAGCGCGCTCATGCGCAGTTCGGGCAAGCGCGCGAAGGCGTCAAACAGCGCCTCTGCCCCGGCGGCCGCCACCGGGATCGTGAGGCGCGTATCGTCCTGCGCGACCAGAAGCCAGCTCTGCCCGTGATCGGTCAGGTGCAGCTCGACCAGATCGCCAAGCGCGATGAAACCGCCATTTTCGGGGCCGAAATAGCTGATCTGCCCTTCAACCAGCTGCACCACACCGGGGGCGGCCCCGGCGCGGCGGAAGCGCATCCGCCGCCAGCCAATCACGGCGAGCGCCAGCCCGGCGATCATCACGAGGGCCGCAAGCCCCTGAAAGAAGCTCCCCCGCGCCTGCAATGCCCAAAGCCCGAAGGCC
>SKIF01000002.1 GCA_007116575.1 Paracoccaceae bacterium | reverse complement strand
GCCGAGAGGCCGCAGGGCCAAGTGGAACTGGTGTTCCATACACCTGTGAGGGTGGCGGATATGCCGGGGCGCAAGGAGATCGCCCGGCATTGTGAGGCAGCGGTCCGCGCGGGATTTGCGGGCAGCGCGACTATGGCGGTTGGCGATGCAGAACGATGATGGACCTGCGAGGGAAGCGTCAATGATCAGTTGTTGCGGCCCACGCAGCAGGTATCGACTCTGATCGGATGACAGGCAGTGTTCGACAACCATCCGCCTGAAAAGATGCGTGCAGTCTGGCCCGGAGGTGCAGCCTGATGGTCCCGCTTTTGGGCCGGGGCACCGCAGTGCGATGCTTTGGCATCATGTCGTCAGCCCCGTCCGCAATCTGCGGATACCGGCATCGAGATGCAGGGCGGATCATCGCAGGGCACGCCACGAAATCCGTGCGCCCCGTGTTCAGATCGGGTCAGCCGGATAAACCGCTGCTCCTGCGCCGGCCGGTCAACGGCCACCACCCGTGCCGTGCGCGCTGCGGCTCAGCGTAGGGGGGCGGTCAGCGCGGTCAGTGCGGCCAGCGGATCATCGGCACCCCAGATCTCGGGGCCGATGGCGAAGAAATCGGTCAGGGGCGCGAGGGTCTCGACCAGATCGCGGTTCAGCGCTCCTTCGGCGACGACTGGCAGCGAGATCATCTCGGACCACCAGGCGAAAAGTTCCGCCGGGGCCTGGTCGCCCGTCCCGAGCGTCGACGCCCCGACCGGACCAAAGCTCACATAATCCGCGCCGGCTTCGCCCGCACTCATTCCGTCATGGCTCGAGGTACCACAATATGCACCGATAATCGCGTCGGCCCCCATCTCTGTGCGTAGCTTGCGCAGCGGGTGGCGCGCATCACTCAGATGCACTCCGTCCAGCCCCAGCCGCTGCACCATCAGCACATGATCGCTGATGACGAGTGGAATATCGCGGCAATGGGCAATTTCGCGCAGAGCGTCGCCTGCACGCAGGATCGCGTCCTCTTCCTGCGTCGCCAGTGCAAGGCGCAGACAGGCGATGTCTTGTGCGTCGCAGACCCTGGCAAGCTGCGCCGGGAAGGTCGCCAAGTCTATCACGGGCGGAGTGATCAGATAAAGCTGCGGGGTCTGGGCCGTCATGGGCGCGCTCGTCAGGAGAGGGTCGCGCCCTCTTAGCGCGGGACCGGACAGGAGACAAGCCGCGCTTGCCGCGGTACTTGCTTGCCGCTAGAGCAGTTGTGCAGCCAGAACGTAACAGCCCATGACCCCGCTTGACGACAACTTGTTTGACGCCGCCACCCCCCTGATGGTGCTGGTCCGCCCGCAGATGGGCGAAAATATCGGTGCCGCCGCGCGTGCCATGCTGAATTTCGGCTGTGCGCGGATGCGCCTGGTCGCCCCGCGCGATGGCTGGCCAAACGCCAAGGCCACGGCGATGGCATCGGGGGCTTCGCCGGTACTGGATCGGGCCGGGCTCTTCGCCACGCTGCCCGAGGCGATTGCCGATTGCGACTATGTCTACGCCACCACTGCGCGGGGGCGGGGGCTGACCAAACCCGTGCGCACTCCGGAACGCGCGATGCAGGAGGCGCGCGCGCTGAGTGCCGAAGGAAAGCGCGTGGCGATCCTGTTCGGGCCGGAACGCGCCGGGCTTGAGAATGACGATGTCGCCCGCGCGAACGCGATCATCACGGTGCCGGTCAACCCGGCCTTCTATTCGCTCAACCTCGCGCAATGCGTGCTTCTGGTGGCCTATGAATTCATGCGCCAGGGTGAACCCGCACCGCCCGAGGTGATTGCGCTCGCCGGAACCGATTTCGCCACTGCCATCGAACGCGAGAAACTGGGCGACCACGTTGAGACAGAACTCGAGCGCGCGGGGTTCTTCTTTCCGCCGCAAAAGGCCGAAGGGATGCGGCGCAACCTGCGCAACATGTGGGCGCGGCTGGCGCTGACGCGCGCGGATGTGCAGATCCTGCACGGGATGTTGCGTCAGCTTGTCCGACAGGGACGCGAGAAATGACAAGGCGTTGGTCGGCTTTCAGGCGAGGGTCCGCAGAAAACGGGCTCAGTCGCGCCGCAGCCGGATCACGACATCGACACGGGCGACCCGGGTGCCTGCCGGCGCGTCAGGCAAGCGTGAAAATGCCACTTCCGCCGAGGGGGCGTCCGTCAGTTCCTGCGTGTCTTCCCAGAAGAAATGCGGGTGATCCTCGGTGCAGGTGTCGAAATAGGATCTGGTCGCATCAACTGTGATCTCGTTTACAAGGCCGGCGTCGCAGAAGGTCCGCAAGGTGTTGTAGACTGTCGCCAGAGACACCGACTCGCCGCTCGCCTTGGCAGCCATGAACAACCCCTCGGCCGTCACATGTCGGTTCTGTCCGTCGCCGACCAGTAAGCTTGCCAATGAGACGCGCTGGCGCGTCGGACGCACATTTCCCCGCGCAAGCCAAGCGTGACCGGCATTCAATGCAGCAGGGGTAACCGGGGCAAAACTTGTTTCCATACTGGTATATAAAGGATTCCGGGTCTGGATTTCAAATGAAAACAGGTCGCAACTGCGGGAGCAGGCGGTCTTGTCACTCCTCCGGGGCAGGTGCTAGACGGGGGCATTCCAGTCAGGAGACAGTCATGACCCTCTTCCCGACCTCGTTCGACAAGGATGCTCTGCTCGCCTGTGCGCGTGGTGAGCTGTTCGGCCCCGGCAATGCGCAGCTTCCCGCGCCGCCGATGCTGATGATGGACCGGATCACCGAGATTTCGGGCGACGGTGGATTGCATGGCAAGGGGCATGTCGTGGCCGAGTTCGACATCACGCCCGATCTGTGGTTCTTCGAATGCCATTTCCCCGGCAATCCGATCATGCCCGGCTGTCTGGGGCTGGACGGGCTGTGGCAACTGACTGGTTTCAATCTGGGCTGGCGCGGTTGGAAAGGGCGCGGCTACGCGCTGGGCGTTGGCGAGGTGAAGCTGACCGGCATGGTCCGCCCTGACCGCAGTATGCTGACCTACAAGGTGGATTTCACCAAGGCCGTGCAGACCCGCCGCCTGACAATGGGCGTGGCCGATGGCATTGTCGAGGCCGATGGCGAGGTGATCTATCAGGTCACCGGCATGAAGGTGGCGCTGTCGGAATCATGACGCTGCGCGCCGTCCCTCGCGCGCGTTCAGCCAGTTGATCGCCAGCAGCACGAGGATCACGCCGGCACCGGCCAGTTCGACACGGAAATCGGGCCAGAACAGCGCTGCTATGGCGGGCAGGGCCAGAAGCCGCGACGCCGCATCCATCCGCCCGAAGAGATAGCCCTCGATGGCGCTAGCAAAGGCCACGAGGCCAAGGATGGCGGTGAAGCCCGTCCACAGCACATGCAGCGGCGGGCCACCATAGATGATCTCGGGGTTGAACACCATGAAGAGCGGGATCAGATACAGCCCCTTGGCGAATTTCCAAGCCTGAACACTGGTTTCCATGGGCTTTGCCCCGGCCACGGCTGCGCCTGCAAAGCCTGCCAACGCCACAGGGGGCGTCACGTTGCTGTCCTGCGAATACCAGAACACCACCAGATGCGCGATCAAGAGCGGGATGCCGAATTCCACATGCAGCGCCGGACCCACCAGCACGATCAGCACGATATAGCTGGCCGTTACCGGCAACCCCAGTCCGAGGATCAGTGAGGCGATCAGCACCAGCCCAAGTGCGATGACGATATTTCCGCCCGAAAGCGAGATCATCATCGAGGAGAATTTCAGTCCCAGCCCGGTCAGGCCCACAACGCCGACGATGATCCCGGCCACGGCGCAGGCAATCGACACTGCGACCGCATTGCGCGCGCCCAGCTCCAGGCTCTCGAAAACCATCCGCAGCCCGCGCAGAAGCGCATCGCGCATCCGTTCCAGCGTCAGCGGGCCATCCGCGACCAGTGCCCAGAGCCCGCGCAACCCGGCCACGCCGATCACGGCCATGATTGCCCAGAACCCCACCCGCATCGGCGAAATGTTGTTCATCAAGAGCCAGACCAGCAGCACCAGCGGCACGATGAATTGCCAGCCTGCCTTGAGTACCTGCCGCACCAGCGGCAACTCGGCCGGCGACAGCCCGCGCATGCCCTGTTTCATCGCCACGATATGCACGAAGAGATAGACCGTGCCGAGATAAAGGATGGCCGGGAAGATCGAGACCAGCACAATCTCGATATAGGGCACCTGTGTGTATTCCGAGATCAGGAATGCGCCTGCCCCCATCAGCGGCGGGGTGATCTGCCCGCCGGTCGAGGCCGCGGCCTCGATCCCGCCCGCCTGTTTCGGCTTGTAGCCCAGCCGTTTCATCAGCGGGATGGTGAAAGAGCCGGTCGTCACCACATTGGCGATGGCCGAGCCCGAGATCGAGCCCATCCCGGCGCTGGCGATGACTGCCGCCTTGGCAGGCCCACCCGGCTTGCGCCCCGTCGCGGCGAAGGCCAGATCGATGAAGAACTTGCCTGCGCCAGTCTTTTCCAGAAACGCGCCGAACAGCACGAACATGAAGACGAAAGTCGCGGCCACCCCCAGCGGCAGGCCGAAGATACCTTCCTGCCCCAGGTAAAGCTGGCCCACCAGCCGGTCCACATTGGCACCGCGATGCGACAGGACGCCGGGCATCCACTCGCCCAATGCGGGCAACGCGCCCCGCGCCCCGGCGAGCGCATAGACAATCGCAATCGCCCCGATGATCGTCATGCCCAACCCCACTGCGCGGCGGCTGGCCTCGAGCACGGCGACCGTGCAGATGATGCCCATGATGATGTCGGTCTGGCTCCACCACCCCGCGCGGGCGATGATCGCGTCGAGATTCCAGATGATGTAGAAACCGCTGAGGAATCCCGCGACAATGAAACCCGCATCGATCAGCCAGCCCAGCACGCCGCGCGGGCGGGCCTGGCCGAAAGCGGGGAAGATCAGGAAGGCCAGCACCAGCACGAAGGCCAGATGGGTCGGGCGTTGATAGAACAGGCCCAGCGGCTGGATCCCTGCCGTGTAAAGCTGGAACAGCGACAGCGACACGGCCACGGCCGAGATCAGCCACAGCACCGGACGCGGCTGCATACGGTCGGCCGAGCGCAGGTTCGAGGGGATCAGATCTTCGTTGACCGGGGCGGGATCGAAACTCGCGGGGCGCTCGGGTGTGGTGCTCATCGTCTTTCGTCACTCGGCTGA
Organism: Paracoccaceae bacterium; assembly: GCA_007116575.1. Lineage (GTDB taxonomy): Bacteria > Pseudomonadota > Alphaproteobacteria > Rhodobacterales > Rhodobacteraceae > Roseinatronobacter. The sequence continues at coordinate 4,836 of SKIF01000002.1, read as the reverse complement.
GAGGGTCAGGATCGCCCGCGCACCCGGCGCAAGCTCGGAAAGGGGGATGTCAATATCGCGGCCTTGCAGCCGATGGCCGACTTGCGGCGTGCCGATTCGCAGGCGCAGGCGGTTGTCCTGCAGCGGCTCGTCCATCGACTCGATCCAGTAGCCGCCCTCGGGGGCAGAGGTGAGCCTGCCGCGGCCTTCGACCTCGCCCAGACCGGCGGCGAAATCATGCAGATAGGACCGGGTCAGCAGCAACTGGCCCGCGCGGTTCTCGAAACAATCGGCCACCTTGCCCCCCGTCACCGAATGCGCCCAGCTCAGGCAGATTTCTTGCTGCTCGGGCAAAGACAGCGTGCGCAGCTTGCTGCCCTCGATCCAAATTTCCAGAAAAGGCTCTGCCCCGGCGGGCAGAGCCGTCAGGAGCGCGGCAGCCAGCCACCGCGCCCACAATGCACCGTTCACGGACGCTGATGGTCCTGCACGGTCATGCCGATCTCTTCAAGATAGCGCAGCGCGCCGGGGTGGTAGGGGATCGGGGTCGAGGCGATCGAGAATTCCGGCGTGGTGTCATTCGCCGCCGGGTGGATGGCGATCAGCTCGTCCACATTCTCGTAGATCGCGCGCACGATGTTATAGACAAGTTCCTCGTCCATATCCTCATGCGCGATCATCACATTCGGGGTCGAGATGGTCTGCACGGGCTCATCCATCCCGTCATACATGCCCGCGCGCAGCGTGTAGGGCGCAAAGGTCGGCTCGACCTCGACCGCATTGGCGATTTCCTCGTCGGTCATCGGAATGATCGCGATCGAACGTGTGGTGGCAAGGTTCATGATCGACGAGGTGGGCGGACCCACGCTCCAGAACCCGGCAGCGATGTCGCCATCGCGCAGCGCATCAGCGGTTTCGTTGAAGTTCAGCCGCTCGGGCGAGAAGTCGTCATAGGTGATGCCGTTGGCTTCCAGCAGCGTCTGGGCGCTGACTTCGGTGCCCGAGCCCGGCGCACCGACCGAAACGCGCTGCCCGCGCAGGTCTTCCAGCGAGGTGATGCCGCTATCGGCCAGCGTGACGATCTGCACCGCATTGGGGTAGATCGACATCAGCGCACGGATCTCGTCGACCTGACGCCCCTCGAACGCGCCTTCGCCGTGAAACGCCTGATAGACGGTATCGGCCAGTGCGAGCGCCAGATCACTGTCGCCGCGCGAAACAAGGGCCACATTCTCGACCGAGGCGCCGGTCACTTCAGCGCTGCCGCTTGCGCCCTCGACATGGCGATTGATGACTTCGCCGACACCGCCGCCATAGGGGAAGTACACCCCGCCTGTTCCACCTGTTGCAATGGACAGCTCTTGTGCGGCAACCGGTGCCGAAGCCAGCGCTGCGGCAATGCCGAGCGCAGCAATTCTGATGGTCATGTTAATCCTCCCCAGGATTTCTGTTTTTCTGCGTGATCATGATCGATCAGCAGCAGAGTAGCCGGGGAGTTCGACTCACGCAAGCATTCAACCCGCCACCAGGACCGGGACCAGTGAGGCAATCAGAAGGGCTGCCATGGCGTAGTTGAAGGCACGCAACCAGTCCGGGCGGTCGAGAAAACGCCGCAGCCCGACGCCCAGTCCCGCCCAGATTGCGACAGAAGGAAAATTGACCATTGCGAACACGCCTGCCACCCAGGCCACGGCCAGCCATTCCTGTCCCGGAGCATAGAGCGTCACTGCGCCCAGGGACATGATCCAGGCCTTGGGATTGACCCATTGAAACGCCGCCGCCTGCAGGAATGTCAGTGGTCGCGCCCGCGTGGTGCTGCCCTCGGGCGGGGCGGAATTGGCGATTTTCCATGCGAGGAAAAGCATGTAGCCAACCGAGGCCACCGTCAGCGCCATGCGCGCGGGTGGATAGGTCACGAACACGCCCACCAATCCGACGCCGACCAGAAACACCATGAAGGCATGGCCCAGCGCGATGCCGAACATATGCGGCAGGGTCCTTTGAAACCCGAAATTCACCCCAGAGGCCAGAAGCATCACATTGTTTGGCCCCGGCGTGACCGAGGTGACAAAGGCATAGGCGACCAGCGCCAGGAATAACTCGAGTGGCATTGTATCACTCCATCAGCGTTGCAATCCTATGCCGGGAGAAGCAAAGATAGATTGCAAATACTGCAGAAAATGCGCTATTTCTGCAATCCATGAGCGAGCTGGATGCCATATCCGACAAGATATTGCAGGTGCTGGCGCGCGACGGGCGCATCAGCAATCTCGATCTGGCTGCAAAGGTCGGCCTTTCACCCTCGGCCTGCCTGCGCCGGGTGCAGGATCTCGAACGGCGCGAGGTGATCACCGGCTATCGCGCCGTGGTGGACCCGGCCAAGACCGGGATCGGCTTCATTGCCTATGTGACAGTGGGGCTCTCGCAGCACACCAAGTCTGCGCAGGACGCGTTCGAGCGGCTGATGCGCGCCGCGCCGCAGGTGCGCGAGTGTCACAACATCACTGGAACGGTTGAATATCTGTTGCGGGTGGAGGTGGCGGATCTGCCCGCCTACAAGCATTTCCACACCGAATATCTGGGGGCCTTTCCGCATCTGAACACGCTCACGACCATGGTCGTGATGGCCTCGCCCAAGGATATGCGGGGTTGAGCGTTTTTCCGTGCATATGCAGGAGAATCCCGCCATGCTGCGCTGCAGCAAAGGGGATGCACGCATGGCAAAGGGCAAAGTCATCACGATCGCACAGCAGAAGGGCGGGTCGGGCAAGACCACGCTTGCGGTCAATCTGGGGGTGATGCTGGCGCGGGCGGGTAAAACGGTCGCATTTCTCGATACTGACCCACAGGGCTCGCTCGGGCGCTGGTTCATGACCCGCCATGAGGCGGGGCGGGCTGACGGGATGGAATTCTCGACCGCTTCGGCCTGGGGCGTGGGCTATGAGGTGGCCAAGCTGCGCGACGGCGCCGATGTCGTGATCATCGACACGCCGCCCAAGGCCGACAGCGACCTGCGCCCGGCATTGCGCGCGGCCGATCTGGTGCTGGTACCCGTGGCATCGAGTCATTTGGATCTCTGGGCCACCGATGGCGTGCTCGATCTGGCGCGCCGCGAGGGCTGCCCGGTGCTGGTGGTGCTGAACCGCGCGCGGGCCGGCACGCGGCTGGGGGCCGATATTCTTGTCGCCGCGCAGGAGCTGGAAGCCGAGATCGCGCAGACCCAGATCGCCAATCGTGTCGCTTATGCCGAAACGCTTGGGCAGGGCCTGGGCGGGGTCGAGGGCGCGCGCAGCCCCGCGATCCGCTCGGAATGCGAGGCGCTGCTGGCCGAAGTTCTGGCGCAACTGTCCGAAGACTGACTTGCCTTAGGACTGGCCCCCATGGACGGCGTGCAGTGCTTGCGCTAAGAGCCGCGCAAAGATCAGCTTTGCAAAGGCGCGCCCATGTCCGGCCACGGAACTGCCCTTCCCATGACTGCCCATTCTTCTGGTCCGCTGCGGGGCGTGGCCGAAGTGCCGGGTGACAAGTCGATCTCGCATCGCGCGCTGATCCTTGGCGCGCTTTCGGTCGGTGAGACGCGGATCACTGGGTTACTGGAAGGGCAGGACGTGCTGGATACGGCGCGCGCAATGCGCGCCTTCGGGGCCGAGGTCACGCAGCGCGGCCCCGGCGCATGGTCGGTGCATGGCGTGGGTGTCGGCGGCTTTGCCGAGCCTGAAAGCGTGATCGATTGCGGCAATTCCGGCACCAGTGTCCGGCTGATCATGGGCGCGATGGCCACCACGGATATCACCGCCACGTTTACAGGAGATGCGAGCCTGAACAAGCGCCCCATGGGTCGCGTGACCGACCCGCTCGCGCTTTTCGGCGCGCAGGCTTACGGGCGGCGCGGCGGGCGCTTGCCGCTGACGCTGATCGGCGCGGGCCAGCCGGTGCCGGTGCGCTACACGCTTCCCATGCCCTCGGCGCAGGTGAAATCGGCCGTGCTGCTGGCGGGGTTGAATGCACCGGGCGAGACTGTCGTGATCGAGCACGAGCCTACGCGCGATCATACCGAGCGGATGCTGCGCGGCTTCGGGGCCGCGGTCGCTGTTGAGGATACGGGCGAGGGGCGCATCATCACTCTGACCGGCCAGCCCGAATTGCGCGGGCAAAGCGTCGCTGTGCCGCGCGACCCCAGTTCTGCCGCCTTCCCGGTCTGCGCCGCGCTCATGGTGCCGGGCTCTGACATCCTCGTGCCGGGGGTCAGCCAGAACCCGACCCGGAACGGCATCTATCTGACCCTGCAGGAGATGGGCGCGGATCTGGTGATGGAAAACCCGCGCGACGAGGGCGGCGAGCCCGTGGCGGATTTGCGCGTGCGGTATTCGGCACTCAGGAGGATCGAGGTGCCGCCCGAGCGCGCGGCCTCGATGATCGACGAATACCCGATCCTCGCCGCGCTGGCCGCAACCGCCGAGGGCCAGACCGTGATGCGCGGCATCAAGGAATTGCGCGTCAAGGAATCCGACCGGATTGACGCCATGGCGCGCGGGCTGGAAGCCTGCGGGGTGCAGATTGCCGAGACCGAGGACAGCCTGACCGTGCAGGGCATGGCGCAAGTGCCCGGCGGGGCAACGGTGCGCACCCATCTTGACCACCGGATTGCGATGAGCTTCCTCTGCCTCGGGCTTGCGTCGCGCGCAGCGATAAGCGTGGATGACGCCAGCCCGATCGCGACCTCTTTCCCGGTATTCGAAGGATTGATGCGCGCGCTTGGTGCGCAGATCACGCGCGCGGCGGACTGACTGTTGCGCGGGCGGAAGAAGCGCCCGCTCGGGGTCCCCCCCACCCCCCCCTAGCCCCCCCCCCGGGGCT
>SKIF01000085.1 GCA_007116575.1 Paracoccaceae bacterium | reverse complement strand
CCGCGAGAAGCCCGGAAAGGTTACCGTGATCGCGGTTGCACGCAAGATGGTCATCGTCGCAAATGCAATCTTGAGGGAGCAAACCCCATTTCTCAGCAAGACTTCATAACACAGTTGCCGCGCCATGGTCCGAGGGCGCTGCGCGCGCTGGCGCACGGGCGGGACAAGTGATCAACCGAAGCGCTCAACCCTGTGTACTCTGAGACTTCGCAGATGCGTCCGCCTCAGAGCGGCGGCAACTGCGCCAGCGGCAGGGGACCGATCGAGACCATCGAGCGCGCGAGGGTCAATGTCAGGGTCACTTCCGAGGTGCCCGGTGCCGCCTGCGATGCCAGAACCATGCCGGCCATCATCGCCATATCCGGCGCAAGCAGGCCAGTTGCGACCAGCATCCGGTGCAGCACCTGCCAGTCGGACAGCAGCAGTTGCAGACCGCCATCGAGCAGCCCCTGCGCATCGCGAGACACCTCGCCCGAAAGCCCGATGCTCAGCGGACCCCAATCGGCCTGCAGCCCCTCGATATGGACCTCTTCCAGTCGCGATGCGGGGCGGCGCGGGTCGATGGGCGCGTCAAATCCGAGGCGCGCGCTAGCCTTCAGACGGTCGAGCGTGGCGGGCAGATGCTGTTCCGGGTCGATCAGGTCCAGCAGAGAGCGGGGCAGGGCGAGCGCCTTGGCGTCGAGATCAAGCGCATGATGCGGGCCGTCGATCTGTCGCAGGTCTGCGCTCAGCGTATCGAGCGTCACCTCGCCCGGCACCGTGGCAAGCCGCGCGCCGCTCAATGACAGATCCGCCGCCGCAAGGGTGATCCCGCGCGAGAGCGTGATCGTGCCTTCCATCGCGCGGCTGTGCAGGGGCAGGGGCTGGCCGTTCAGTTCCACCACCTGTTCGGGCGGGAATTGCGCGCGCAACTGCCACGGGGTCAGGCTGGAGGCCTCCAGCCGCAACGGATCGGCTTGCCAGCCCAGCCCGCCACGCGCGCTCTGCCATGTGAGGCCGCGGATCTCGGTCTCGAAGCGCAGCGGAAAGCCGTGTATGCGCCCCATCTCGCCTGTCAGCGCCGGGTTGGCGTTGAGCCGCGCATTCGCCTCGCGCGGGGTCAGATGGGCGGCCAGCGCCCACCAGGCGCTCAAGAGTGCCACGGCCAGCAGCCCCAGCCCGAGAACAACGCGCATTTCCCAGCCCCCTTCAGCTTCGCTTCATTCCCCATTACACAGGCGGCGCGAAAGGACCAGTCACATGAATGCAAACAGCCCGATCTGGGTATTCGGCTATGGCTCGCTGATCTGGCAGCCGGGCTTTGCCTTTACCAGCCGCGCCCGCGCGCGGCTCGAGGGCTATGAGCGCTCGTTCTGCATGCGCTCGATCCACCATCGCGGCACGCCCGAGAACCCCGGTCTGGTGCTGGCGCTCGATCAGGGGCCGGGAAGCTGCGAGGGGTTGGCGTTCGAGATCCCGGCGCGGATAGCCGAGGAAAGCCTGGAATATCTGCGCGCGCGCGAGTTGATTTCGGCGGCGTATCTGGAGCGGCGATGCCCGGTGATGCTCGAAGACGGGCGCGCGGTCGAGGCCGTGACCTATGTGATCGACCGCGACCATGCGCAGTATTGCGGCGGCATCGCGCTGGAGGAACAGGCGCGCATCATCGCACAGGCCTGCGGCGGGCGCGGGCCGAACGCGGCTTATTTGTGGAACACGGCGACGCATCTGGCCGAACTGGGCTTGCGCGACGCGCAACTTGACTGGCTGGCCGCGCGGGTGCGGGACTTGCTGCAGACGCACGGTGGCAGCGGGTGCCGCTGAGCGCATCGCGTGTCTTGTGCGTGCGGGCTCGCCGCCCGCTTCGGTTTTGGGACAGGATTGTGTTCCCGGCGCCCGCGCACCCCCTTCAAAGCGCATCCGGACGCGGCTAGTCTGACGATCACCCCGACAGGAGAGACCGCCATGTATGCCAGAGGTACGATCCGCTACACGCCTTTGCCCTTGCCCGACCGCGTCCAGAAACCCGACCCGGAGGCGCTGGCGGCGGCCTGCGCCTTTCGCGATTACATGCGCCAGCGCCATTCGGTGCGCGAATTCGACCCGCGCCCGGTGCCCGAGGCGGTTATCGCTGCCTGTATCGAGGCGGCGGGCACGGCCCCCTCGGGGGCCAATCACCAGCCCTGGCATTTTGCGGCCATTGCCGATCCGCAGATGAAGGCGCAGATCCGTGCGGCCGCCGAGGAGGAAGAGCGCGCCTTCTATGGCGGCGGGGCCGGGGATGAATGGCTCGCGGCGCTCGAACCCATCGGCACCGGGGTCGAGAAACCCCATCTGACCACCGCGTCCTGGCTCATCGTGGTCTTTGCGCAGCGCTACGGGCTGACCGAAGAGGGCGCGCGCTACAAGAATTACTATGTGCCCGAGAGCGTCGGCATCGCCACCGGCGTGCTGATCACGGCGCTGCACCATGCCGGGCTGGTCTGCCTGCCGCATACGCCCAACCCTATGAAGTTCCTTGGCCCGCTCTGTGGCCGTCCGGCGCAGGAAAAGCCGGTGATGATATTGCCGGTCGGCTGGCCCGCGCCGGAGGCCACGGTGCCGGCTGTGGCCAAGATCAAGAAACCGCTCTCCGAGATCATGAGCGTGTT
>SKIF01000017.1 GCA_007116575.1 Paracoccaceae bacterium | reverse complement strand
TAATCGATGCGGCCCTGCGCCATTGCCCCCATCAGGCCGAAGTTATGCACATAAAGTTTGAATTGGCCCTGGCGTTGCTCGACAGCGGGATTTTCGTCCGCAAGTGCCGGGCTGGCCAGTGCAGCGCTGAGCAGAATGGCACTGAAGAGGCGTTTGGCTGTCATTTCGTCGCTCCCTGATTGTTAACGTCGGAAGGGTAGCGCGGCAGGCGCGCAAGGCCAACTCACGCCCGCGTGAAGCGCCTCAAGTGAAGCGCACCTTGCCGATATAGGGCAGATTGCGGTCACGTTGGGCGTAATCGATGCCGTAGCCGACCACAAATTCATCAGGAATTTCAAAGCCGGTCCAGGTTGCGCGGATCTCGACTTCGCGCCGCGCGGGTTTGTCGAGCAGTGCGCAGACTTCCAGCCGGGCGGGGTTGCGCGCGCGCAGCAGGTGCAGAACCTGGCTGAGTGTGAAGCCCGTATCGACGATATCTTCGACGACCAGCACATCGCGCCCTTCGACCTTGCCTGAAAGATCCTTGAGGATGCGCACCTCGCGCGAGGATTGCGTGGCGTTGCCATAACTTGAGGCTTCCATGAAATCGACTTCCAGCGGCAGGTCGATTTCGCGCGCCAGATCGGCGATGAAGACGAAAGAGCCGCGCAGCAGCCCTACCACGACGAGTTTCTCGGTGCCGGCAAAGGCGCGGGTGATCTCGGCGGCGAGTTCCTCGACCCGTGCGGCGATCTGTTTGGCGCTGATCATCTGGTCGATGACATAGGCTGGCTGCGTCATATCTGCCCCTTGATTTTTCGTCCCGACTTTAGGACATACGGCGCGTTCAGGACAAGAGCAGAGCATGCCCAGCCACACAGAACATCGGCATATGCCCTATAGTGCGGAACAGATCTTCGATCTGGTCGCTGATGTGGCGCGTTATCCCGAATTTCTGCCCTGGACAGCCGCCGCGCGCATTCGCACGCGCAAGCCCATCGAAGGTGGTGAACAGCTTGAGGCGGATCTGGTGATTTCCTTCAAGGTGTTTCGTGAAAGGTTCGGGAGCCGCGTCGAGCTATATCCCGAGGCACGGCGTATCGATACGGCCTATCTGGACGGTCCCTTCAAATACATGATCTCGCATTGGCATATGGAGCCTGCCGAGGACGGCGGCTGTGTGGTGGATTTCTCGGTCGATTTCGAGTTTCGCAACCCGGTTCTGCAACGGCTGATCGGGGTTGTCTTCGATCAGGCCATGCGCCGTGTGGTCGGTGCGTTCGAGGCCCGCGCGAAAGAGCTTTACGGCTGACGATTTCGGCCCTGCCCCCCCTGCGAAGGGCACGCCAACCCACCCACCCTTATGCGCCCTTCGGAGGGCGGCAGGGCCGAAGGACGTTGTTGGCAGGGGCGCGTGTCAGCCTTCTGCGCGTAAAGTGGCGATGATCATCTTGAGCGCGTGTTCGACAGTCGCTGCCCGCACCTGCGCGCGGCCCCGCGGACCGAAGTCGATGGTTTGGCTTGTCACCCCCCTTGCTGTCGCCACCCCGAAACAGACGCGGCCTTCGGGCTTGTGCTCTGAGCCGCCGGGGCCTGCGATCCCGGTCACTGCGATGGCGATCCCGGCCTGTGCACGGGCCAGCGCGCCTGCGGCCATTTCGCGCGCGACCTGTTCGGACACGGCCCCATGCGCGGCCAGCGTTTCAGGCTGCACGCCCAGCATCTCGGTTTTCGCCGCGTTGGAATAGGTCACGAAGCCTCGGTCCACGACATCGGACGCGCCTGCGATATCGGTCAGCGCGGCCATGATCATTCCGCCGGTGCAGCTTTCGGCCGCCACGATCTGCAGCCCCTGCGCACGCGCCGCCGCGAGAGCTTCGGCAGCACTCATACCCCCATCATCCCATGCGCCACGACGGCGAAGACCGCGACCATCATTGCGGCCAGCGCGCCTGCGATGATATCGTCGAGCATCACGCCCAACGGTGTATGCATCCGGTCGGCAAGCCCCACTGGACCCGGTTTCCAGATATCGAAGGCCCGAAACGCCAGAAACGCCACCACCCAGCCCGGCCAGAGCGCCAGCACCGGCACGCCCTGCAGCATCGCGCCCAGTGACACCGGCCAGAGGGCGAGCCACATGCCCGCAACTTCGTCGATGACGATCTCGGACGGGTCAGGGTCGGCAAGGCCGCGCGTTTCCTGCACAGTTGCCCACCAGCCCAGCAGGAACACGAGCGCCGTGGCCAGCGCCAGCAGCCAGAAGCCGCCGATCATGTGCAGCCCCCAGGCGGCGGGCAGGGCCGCGAGTGAGCCCCATGTGCCGGGCGCGGGTCGCAACAGCCCTGCGCCGAAGAAGGTCGCGATCAGTCGGGTCGGGGTCATGCGGGCACCTTTTCTTCTGCGATCAGGCAGGCGGTCGCGAGAGCAGCGATCCCTTCTTCGCGCCCCGTGAAGCCCAGCCGTTCAGAGGTCGTGGCCTTGACGCTGATCCGGTCAGGGGCGAGCGCCATGATTTCGGCCAGCCGCGCCTGCATCGCGGCGGCATGCGGGCCGATCTTGGGTAATTCGCAAACCAATGTGACGTCGCAATTGGCGATGCGGTAGCCCTTCTGCGCGGCCAGATCCACGGCATGTCGTAAGAAGATCTCGCTCGCCGCGCCCTTCCATTGCGG
>SKIF01000006.1 GCA_007116575.1 Paracoccaceae bacterium | reverse complement strand
GGCTGGCGCTGGCGCTGTTCATGATGGTGCTTCTGCCCGTTACCCTCGTCTCGGGCTATGTCGTCTTCGCCGCGCAGGACCAGTATGCCTCGCGCGCGGGCTTGACCATCCGGCAAGATGACAGCGCCAGCGCCTCGGACCTGCTCGGCGGCATGTCGCAGCTTCTGTCCGGCGCGGGCGGGTCCCATGCCGATCTGCTGTTCGAATTCATGCACAGTCAGGAACTGGTGCTGCAGGTTGATGAAGCACTCGACCTGCGCGCGCATTACGCCCGCCACTGGCCGCGCGATCCGGTCTTTGCCCTGCCGCCCGAAGGCTCGGTCGATCAGCTTGTGCGCTTCTGGCAGCGCATCCTGCGCGTCTCTTTTGACCGCAATACCGGGCTGTTGCTGGTCGAGGCGCGCGCCAATGACCCGGTTTTCGCGCGCGAGATCATCCTTGCGCTGGTGGCCGCCAGCGAGGCGATGATCAACCAGTTGAACCTGCAGGCGCGGGCCGACCGGATGCGCCTGGCCGAGGCTGATCTGCAACAGGCCGTGACCCGGCTGCGCAGCGCGCGCGAGGCTCTGGCCGCCTTTCGCGCCCGCACCCAGATCGTGGACCCGGATGCCGATATTCAGGGCCGGATGGGGGTGCTCAACAACCTGCAGCAGCAACTTGCACAGGCGCTGGTCGAACATGACCTGCTGGCTCTGATCACCGATGCCAATGACCCGCGCCTGCGCCAGTCCGCCCGCCGCGTCGATGTCATCCGCGCGCGCATCGCCGAAGAGCGCGCGACCTTTGCGCAACAGGATGAAACACGCGCGGAAACCGATTACCCCCGGCTGATCGCCCAGTTCGAGAGCCTCTCGGTCGAATTGGAAATCGCCCAGCAGGGCTATGGCGCGGCGCTGCGCGCGCTCGATCTGGCGCGCTCGAATGCCGAGCGGCAGAGCCTCTTCGTCGCGCTGTTCATCCGCCCGACCTTGTCGCAGGACCCGGCCTATCCGCAACGGTTGCTGCTGATCGGGCTGACCGCGCTTGTAAGTCTGCTGGTCTGGGCCTTTGCCGCACTGGGCTATTACTCGCTGCGCGACCGGAGCTGAGACCATGACTCCGCCCGCCATCATCGAACTAGATAATGTCACCAAAGGGTTCTGGCTGCATGGCACATGGCGCGCCGTGATCAGCGGGCTGAGCCTGTCGCTGCCCACAGGGCGCGCGCTGGGCCTTGTGGGGCGTAACGGGGCGGGCAAGACCACGCTGCTCGATCTGGTCGCGGGCACGCTGCGCCCCGATAGCGGGCGCATCCACCGCCGCGGCTCGGTCTCTTTTCCGGTGGGCTTTGCCGCAGGCTTTCACCGCGATCTCAGCGGCGCGCAGAATATCCGCTTCGTGGCGCGGGTCTACGGGGTGGATTCGGATGCGCTGGTCGCATTCGTCGAGGACTTCGCCGAACTCGGTGCGCAGTTTCACGCACCCTTGCGCAGCTATTCCTCGGGGATGCGCGCAAGGCTGGGCTTCGGTGCAGCGATGGGCCTGCCCTTCGATCTCTACCTGATCGACGAGGCCACGGCGGTGGGCGATGCGCAATTCCGCAGCAAAAGCCGCGCGCTGTTTCGCGCCCGGATGCGCGCGGCGGGCGGGATCATGGTCAGTCACAACATGGCTGAGTTGCGCAAATTCTGCGATGCCGGGCTGATGCTCGATCAGGGCAGGCTGTGGTATTTCGATCAGATCGACGAGGCCATCCGCGCCCATGAGGACATGACGCGTCACGCCCCTGCGAAGGCGGAGGGCTGAGCCATGCGGGTGCTGCATTACAACTGGGCTGACCCCGAAGACCGCGCAGGTCGGGGCGGGGGCGTGCGCAGCTATCTGCGCGCGCTGGTCACCGAACAGGCGCGGTTGCCGGGTTACCGGGTCACGACGCTTGCCTCGGGGTTGCACCATGACCTCCGCGCGCGCCCGCCGCGCGTCCAGCAGATCCGCGCAGGCCATTTCGAGATCGTCAATGCGCGTCCGCTGGCCCCCTCGCAGGCCGATTTCGCCACCCCGGCCCAGATCAGCCACCACGCGACCGAGGCCGCCTTTGCCGATTTCCTGCGCGCTACCGGCCCCTATCATGTCGTGCATTTTCATACGCTTGAAGGGCTGCCCGCGCGGGTACTCGCCCTCGCCGCGCAGATGACCGGCGGTCATGTCTGCCTGAGTCTGCACAATTACCACCCGTTCTGCCCGCAGGTGAACCTGTGGTGGCGCGAAAGCGCGGCCTGCACCGATTACGCCGACGGGGCGCGTTGCACCACCTGCCTGCCCGCCACGCCCAACCCGGCCTCTGTCCGCCGGGCCTACCAACTGGCCACGCTGTGCACGCGCGCCAGGGTCGGGCCGGGGCACTGGCTGCATGACCGGCTGGTGCAGCCGGGGCTGCGCCGCATCTGGCATCTGCTCAAGCGGCCGGGGCAGTCGCGCCCGGCCGCGCCTGAAAGTGACGCGCAGGCAACCCGCTTTCGTAACCGGCGCGCGGATATGGTCGCGCTGATAAACCAGCATTGCGCGCGGGTTCTCGCCGTCTCGCGGCGCACTGAGGCTCTCGCGCGCGGCTTCGGCCTCGAGCGGGTCACGACGCACTATATCGGCACGCCGCACGCCGCGAAATGGACGCAGAACGCGCCCCGGCGATGGCCTGCCAGCTTCACCCCCGAACGCCCGCTGCGCCTGTGCTATCTGGGCTATATGCGCACGGACAAGGGTTTTGCCTTCCTGCTCGAGGCGCTCGCGGCCCTGCCGCCCGAACAGGCCGCGCGCGTGCATCTGAGCGTCGCCGCCCGGCGCGGGGTGCCCGTGATGATGGAACGGATGATGGCGCTCAAGGGGCATCTGGCCGGGCTCGACTGGCGCGACGGCTATGGAGCCTGCGATCTCGACGCGATCCTCGCGCAGACCGATCTGGGCGTCGTGCCCCCGCTGTGGCAGGACAACCTGCCCCAGACCGCGCTCGAGATGCACGCGCGGCGCATCCCGCTCATGACATCGGACCGCGGCGGCGCGCAAGAGCTTGGTGGCACGCAGGCACTGACCTTCCGCGCGGGCGATATCGCGGCATTCACCGCCTGCCTTGCGCGCGTGCTCGCAGGCAAGGTCGCGCTCGATGCCTATTGGGCGCGGGCGCGCATGCCACATGACATGGCCGCGCACGCACAGGCTTTGCACAATTGCTACGAGGAGATGCATGAAGGCCCTGATCCATATCGGCATTCCGAAGTCCGGCACATCCTCGATCCAGGCCTTTCTGGCGATGAATCGAGCCGCGCTGGCGCGGCAGGGGTGGCTCTACGCGCCGTTCAACCCGGATTTCGGCAGCCAGTATGAATTCGCTGTCACGGCACTGGAGGCCTGTGACGAGGTGATCGCGCCTGAACTGGAGCGTCGTCGCCTCGGCTTTCGCGCCCGGGCCGACCAGCGCGCCTATGTCGCAGCCTATGCGGATCACCTCCGCGCAACCCTCGCCGCGTCGGACTTGTCGCGCTTCATCGGGTCGAGCGAGCATATTCACGCCTGGCTGACAGCGCCTGCGCAGATTGCCGCACTCGATGCCTTTCTGACAGCGCATTTCAAAGAGGTGGTCTATCTGCTCTATCTGCGCCCGCAGGAAGACCTCGTGATCAGCACCTATTCCGAGGCCATCCGGCGCGGTGCGCGGCATGATTTCGCAACACATCTGGCGCGGCATGGCAGGATCGACCATTGGCGCAGGCTCAAACCCTGGCTCGAGGTGATCGGTCGCGCGCGCTTGCAGGTGCGGCTGATGGTGCCGGATGCGCTGGAGAACGGTGATTTGCTCGACGATTTCTGCGCTGCCGCCGGGATCGACCCGGCAGGGCTGGCGCGGTCCGCGCGGATGAATACAGGGCTGAGCGCGGGCGAGATCGCGCTGCGCCGCCTGTTGAACGCGATCTTGCCCGTGCAGACGCGCTCGGGCGACCCACATCCGATCTATACGCGCCTGCTGCGGCGTCTGGCGCCGCTCTGTGCAAGGTCAGGGCGGCTGACGCTCAGCGACGAGCAGATCGAAGACCTGCGCGCCCGCAACTCTGAAGCGAACGAGAAGCTGCGCCGTCGGCTGTTCTATCACAGGTCGGCGCTGTTCTGAGCGCGGGCAGGGCGGGTGCGCCGCTGTGCCATGCTGGCTCTTAGTCATCTCTTCGTTCATGCGCGGTGCACGCGTGCGCATTATGGGCACGCCTGTATAAAGCGCCCTTGGGGCGAGCAGCGCGGATAAGTGGGCCCGCTTCGAGGGCGCTTCGGCCCCGGTTTCACACGGAAGTCATAGCAGTATCGGTGAGCCAGCGGCCTGGCCCTCGCGCCGAGTTGTGGACGAGCGCGTTGGGCTGCCGGGGTCTGCCCGGTCACCATGCGACCATGCGCAAAGCGGTGCCGCAGCGCGTTCAATGCGCCGGTCGCTGCCAAAGGGTCAGTCGCAGAGACCGGCCCAGACTGCTTGTCGCAGGTGGCGGGGTCAGCCCGCCTGCCAGCCGCGCAAGCCCCGCGCCGAGTGCGATACGATAGCGCGCGAGCCGTGCGGGCGTGGCCATCAGCCGGGCCTGCGCCAGATGCGCGAAGATCGCGGCGCGCGCGGCGGGGGCAAAGGGCGTTGAGGCAAGCGACCGGGCAAGGCGATGCAGCGACAGGACAGGGCGGGGGGCCAGTGTCAGCAGTGGCTCGGGCAGCGCGGCCAGACCTGCCCCCTCGGGGCAGAGCCTGTGGGCAAGGAGCGCGGTGGCGAGCGGGTCGGGCAAGTGGCACAGCCTGTCCGTCTGCGTGCAGAGATCGCGCAGCGCGTCGCGGCGGAACACCAGCATGGCCGGGTCGCAGGCGACAAGGCCGGATGGCAGCGCCAACCCGTGATCCGGCCCCGAGGCGACCACGACCAGTTTCGCGCGGGTGCGTCTTGCCGTTTCAAGCGTCTGTGCGGCCCAATGGGCGCTGGGCGCGTCGCCCGCGCGCAGGAGCGCGACCCAGGGGCTGCGCGCGCCGTAGGCGGCATCGAGGCGCGCGCGCAGATCGGGTGTGTCGCAATCAAGGATTTCGGCAATCGGTAGCGTCTGGTCTGCCAGCGCGCGGCGCGTGCGCGCGGCGGCGCTGGCCTGTCCCGTCAGCACCACGCTCAGGCGCATGTCGGGGTCCAGATGCGGGGCGGGGGCGGGTGCGATATCCTGCGCGCCCGCCCGGTCCCAATGCCAGCCCTGTTCGGCGAAGAGTTCGGCCGCCGCGTGCAGGAAGCCTGCGCGCTGCAATGGTGTGGGGGCAGCGCGGCAGCGTTCATCCACAGCGCGGGTGGCGAGGCGCGAGAGCCCGGCGCGCTGGCGCGTGAGCGGGCTTGCGCGGACAATCTGCGCGACCTCGCGCAGCCGGTCGAGATGCTGGACCATGCCCGCATCCGCCCGCGCCGTGATCTGGCCCGCGCGGCCCTGCCGGTAGTGATAGAGCGGCTGCGGCAGGTAGCGGATGCGCCGCGCGCGGCAGGCGAGATCCCAGAAGAAGGGGTGATCTTCATAGAGCGCGCCTTCGCGGAACCGGGTCGCGCCGATGAGATCGCGCCGGTAGAGCTTGTTCCAGGCCGAGGGGAAGAGGGCTGCGACATCGCAGGCATCGGTCAGCGGCAGCCAGCGCGGCGGGCCGAGTGGTTCAGGCGCACCGTGGAGGCCGGAATGCGGCACCGCGCGCCCGTCGGGCCAGAAAAGCGTCAGTGCACTGGCGGTCCAGGCCGCACCGGAGCGGGTGAGTTCGCGATGATGCGCGGCCAGAAACCCGGGCGCATAGTGATCATCGCCATCGAGAAACGCCACCGTCGCGCCGCGCGCAAGGTCCAGCCCGAGATTGCGCGCCCTCGAGAGGCCGCGATGGGGACTGGCGATCAACCGAAAGCGCCCATCCCCGGCAATGGCGCGTCGCGCGGCCTCATGCGTGCCGTCGGTCGAGCCATCGTCGATCACCAGCGCCTCGAACGCAGTGAAGCTCTGCGCGCGCAGCGAGGCGATGGCCTCACCGATCAACCCCGCGAGATTGTGGCAGGGCAGGATGACCGAAATGGCGGGCGTGTCTTGCATGGCACGGCTCTGCTGCAACTGTCTGAGGTCGAGGCTAGGGCCCTGGCATGAAGAAGCAGTTAAGTCGGCCCCCGCCCGTTTTTTGGGCAGCTTTGTCGCACATGCTTTACATTCGGCCCGGACCTGTCTTTGATAAGGCAAAGCAGGGGGAGTTTCCGCCCGATGGCAGAGACATATTTCAACGAAATGTATGATGCCAATGGCTTGCGCGCGCCCTATCGGGGGCTCGAGGGCTGGTATCAGGACATGCCGACCGAGTTCCGCGCCTTCAAACAGGCCGAGGCGGAAGAGCTGTTCCGCCGATTCGGTATCACCTTCGCGGTTTACGGCGAAGGCGGCGACCCGGACCGGCTGATTCCCTTCGACATGTTCCCGCGTGTCTTTGCTGCTGATGAATGGCGCAGGCTGGAGCGCGGCATCAAGCAGCGCGCGCGCGCGCTCAATGCCTTCCTGTCCGATGTCTATGACCGGGGCGAGATCATCCGCGCGGGCCGCATCCCCGCCGATCTGGTCTATCGCAATGAAGCCTATGAAATCGCTGTCTC
The DNA here is from genome assembly GCA_007116575.1 of Paracoccaceae bacterium. Taxonomy (GTDB): domain Bacteria; phylum Pseudomonadota; class Alphaproteobacteria; order Rhodobacterales; family Rhodobacteraceae; genus Roseinatronobacter. The sequence continues at coordinate 3,550 of SKIF01000006.1, read as the reverse complement.
GGGCTTTCGCCCGCCGCTCGGGATCTACAGCCATATCGTCGGCATCGATCTGGTGCGCACGGGGGCGGACCAGTTCTATGTGCTGGAGGACAATTGCCGCACGCCCTCTGGCGTGTCCTACATGCTGGAAAATCGCGAGGTCATGATGCGGATGTTCCCGCATCTGTTTCAGGAAAACCGTGTCGCCCCGGTGGATAACTACGCGCGGCTTCTGAAACGCACGATGGCGTCGGTCGCGCCGGCGAAATGCGACCGAGACCCCAATATCGTGATCCTGACACCAGGGCATTTCAATTCCGCCTATTATGAACACTCCTTTCTGGCCGATCTGATGGGGGTGGAACTGGTCGAGGGGCAGGATCTCTTCGTCGAGGGCGATTTTTGCTGGATGCGCACCACGGAAGGGCCGAAAAAGGTCGATGTCATCTATCGCCGGATTGATGACGCGTTTCTGGACCCGCTGTGTTTTCGCCCGGATTCGGCGCTGGGGGTACCGGGGCTGATGAATGTCTACCGCTCGGGCGGGGTGACGATCTGTTCGGCCCCCGGCGCGGGGGTGGCCGATGACAAGGCAATCTATACCTTCGTGCCCGAGATGGTGCGGTTTTATCTGGGCGAGGCACCGATTCTGGAAAACGTGCCGACATGGCAATGCGCCAGGCCCGATGAACTGAAATATGTTCAGGAGAATCTATCCGATCTGGTGGTCAAGGAGGTGCATGGCTCGGGTGGCTACGGGATGTTGGTTGGTCCGAAAGCGGACAAGGCCACGATCGAGACATTTGCCGCCAAACTCGCCGAGAACCCGTCCAACTACATCGCTCAACCCACGCTCGCGCTTTCGACCTGCCCGACCTTTGTCGAGGAAGGCATCGCGCCGCGCCATGTCGATCTGCGCCCTTATTGTCTTGTCGGGCGCGATGTCGAACTGGTGCCGGGAGGGCTGACGCGGGTGGCGCTGACCGAGGGCTCGCTGGTGGTGAACTCGTCTCAGGGCGGGGGGGTCAAGGATACATGGGTGATCGCGGAGGAATGACATGCTGAGCCGCACCGCCGCAAACCTGTTCTGGATGGCGCGTTATCTGGAACGCTCCGAGACCACGGCCCGCCTGCTGGATCTGGGGTTTCGCAATGCGCTTCTGCCCAATACCGGGGGCGGATTCCGCAATGAATGGAGCGCGATCCTGCAATCCAAGGGCGTGGTGCAGAACTTCACCGACAAATATGGCGAGTTGAAGCAGCGCAATGTTGAAAGCTTCCTGTTCTTCGATCAGGACAACCCGTCCTCGGTGGCCTCGTGCATCACAGCGGCGCGCGAGAATGCACGGATTGTGCGCACGGCGCTGACAACACAGGTCTGGGACGCAATCAACACCAGCTATCAGGAACTCAAGGAGTTGATGCGGCGCGAGCGGTCCTCGCTGGAAGTGCCGGAACTGACCGACTGGACCCTGCGCACGGCGGCGCTGATCCGTGGCGCGATCGAAGCCACGCAGTTGCGCAATGACGGGTATCGGTTCATGAATCTGGGCTATGCGGTGGAACGCGCGGATAATACGGCGCGTCTGCTGGATGTGAAATACTATGTCCTGCTGCCCTCGGTCGCCTATGTCGGATCGGGGCTGGACAGTTACCAGTGGACGACGCTTCTGCGCGCACTCTCGGCGCACAGGGCCTATAACTGGGCCTATGGTGGCGAGTTGAGCGCGGCACAGATCGCGCATTTCCTGATCCTGAACCAGAAATTCCCCCGCTCGCTGCTGTCCTGCTGTCTGGAAGCCAATGCGCATCTCGATCAGCTTGCGCGCATGTATGACCGCTCGACGCCGGCGCAGGAAGCTGCCCGCGCGCTTCTGGCCGAACTGGCCGAGGCGAAGATCGAAGATGTGTTCGACGAGGGGATGCATGAGTTCCTCAGCCGCATGATTGCGCAGAATGCCAGGCTCGGGCAGTGCATCCATGACCAGTATCTGACCGGAGAAGCGCGATGATCCTGACCGTGCTGCACAAGACCCGTTACGATTTCGCCACCCCTGTCGGCGGGATCATCCAGTCGTTGCGCCTGACGCCTGCGCGCTGCGAGGGGCAGAAGGTGCTCGACTGGCGCGTCGAGGTGCCCGGTGCCGTGATGGGCGAGCTGTTTCGTGACGGTGCGGGGGATTATATCCAGACTGCCTCGCTGCGCAGCGTGACCGATCATGTCGAGGTGACCGTCAGCGGCACGATCGAGACGCAGGATACTGCCGGCGTGCTGCGCGGCCACCGCGAACGGGTGCCCCCGCGTGCCTATCTGCGCCATACCCCCCGCACGGCCCCCAACCGCGCCATTCGCGAACTCTGCGAGGCGGCGCTGGCGGATCTGGCGGGCGCGGGCGATCTGGACCGCGCCCATGCGCTGGCCTCGGCGGTCCACAAGGCGTTGCCCTACACGCCCGGTGCCACCCACGCCCATACCACGGCCGCCGAGGCGATGAACGAGGGCGCAGGCGTGTGCCAGGACCATGCGCAGGTACTGATTGCCTGCGCGCATCTGGCGGGCCTGCCCGCGCGCTATGTTTCGGGCTATCTCAACGCCACCGAGGACGGCAGCCCGCATGAGGCCAGCCATGCCTGGGCCGAGATCTTCATCGGCGGTTTGGGCTGGGTCGGGTTCGATGCCTCGAACGAAACCTGCCCCAACGAACATTACATCCGGCTCGGCTCGGGAGTCGACGCGCAGGATGCCGCCCCCATTCGCGGGCTGGTGCTGGGCGGGGCAGAAGAGACGCTTGATGTGACCGTGGTGATCGAGGCGCAGCAGCAATGACGTGCTTGCACTGGCCGCGCGGCGGCGCTATCGGCAGGCGCTCTGTTTGCGGCAAGAGAGGCGCGCGATGACCTATTGCGTGGGGCTGCGGCTCAAGGCCGGGTTGGTGTTGTTGTCAGATACGAGGACCAATGCCGGGCTCGACAATATCTCGACCTATCGCAAGATGTTCACGTTCGAGGAGCCGGGCGAGCGGGTCATCGTGATGATGACAGCGGGCAATCTGTCGGTGACGCAGACTACGCTGGCACGGCTTCAGGAAGCTGTTGACGATGCGGATGCGACGCATGAAACCTCGATCCTGAAGGCCGAGACCATGCTCGATGTGGCGACCATCGTGGGTGAGATGCTCTCGCGCGTGAGCGCGGAGACCCGCGCACGGATGGAGCGGATGACACAGGCGGCCAATGCCTCGATGATCGTCGCGGGCCAGCGCAGGGGCGGGGCGATGCGGCTGTTTCTGGTCTATCCCGAGGGCAATTTCATCGAGGCGACCGAGGACACGCCTTATCTGCAGATCGGCGAGCACAAATACGGCAAGCCGATCCTGGACCGGGTGATCACTGTGGATACGCCGCTGGCCGATGCCAGAAAGGCCGCGCTCTTGTCGATGGATTCGACCCTGCGCTCGAATCTCAGCGTGGGGATGCCACTGGATCTGGCGGTCATCGAGGCCGACAGTATCCGGATTACCGAGCAGCGGCGGATCGAGGCCAATGACGAGGATTTCGCCGCCATGTCGGC
>SKIF01000066.1 GCA_007116575.1 Paracoccaceae bacterium | reverse complement strand
GGCCGTGGGGTGGGTGGGTAGGCACGGCCCGAGGGCGCTTTGGGCTGGCACTGTGCGGCATCCATAGGGGTGCAGTATCAGAGCCGACAAGCTACGCTTTGCCGACCGGGGCAGCGGAACAAGCCGACCCGTCAACCATCATGCCAGCCGCGCCCGCAGGGCGCGCGGCCCCCGCAAAGGTCAGCCCTGCCGCACTGCCAGCCGGATCTGGCGCTCGGTCTCGATCAGTATGAAGAACACCAGCCCCAGCCCCAGGATCACGCCCAGATCCAGCACCGAGAGCGGGCGCGTGCCGAAGGCCAGTTGCATCACCGACAGATAGGTCATCACCAGTTGCGCCCCCAGCGCCACGGCCAGCGTGATCCAGACCGCGCGGGTGGCGCGCAGCGTGTCCCATTTCAGCCCGCTATCGTGCAGGTTGCGGATGTAGAACAGATAGAAGATCTTCAGCACCACCAGCGTGTTCATCGCCAGCGTCTGCGCGTGTTCCACGCTGTAATCGCGCCCGATCCCCCAGGTGAAAATGCCGTACATCGCCGCCGCATAGAGCCCGCCCACCAGGAGCACATGCCACAGCAACTCGCTTGACAGGAGCGGCGCCTTGCGCGCGCGGGGCGGGCGCTGCATCGTGGCTTTCTCGGTCGGCTCGAACGCGAGCGCGATGCCCAGCGTGACCGAGGTGATCATGTTCACCCACAGAACCTGCAGCGCCGTTATCGGCAGCGCCACGCCGATCATGATCGCGATGATGATGGCCGAGGATTCGCCGGCATTGGTGGGCAGCGTCCAGCTGATCACCTTGCGGATATTGTCGTACACCGTGCGCCCCTCGCGCACGGCGGCGGCAATCGAGGCGAAATTGTCATCGGCCAGCACCAGATCCGAGGCTTCCTTGGCCGCCTCAGAGCCTTTCTGCCCCATGGCGATGCCGACATCCGCGCGTTTGAGCGCAGGCGCGTCATTCACCCCGTCGCCGGTCATCGCCACGGTCAGACCGTGGCTTTGCAGCGCCTTGACCAGCCGCAGCTTGTGTTCGGGCGTGGTGCGCGCGAAGACATCGACCTCCTCGACCACCTGCGCGAGCCGCGCGTCATCCATTTCTTCGAGATCGGCGCCGGTCAGCACCTTGTCGGTGTGTTCAAGCCCCACCTGCGCGGCAATCGCGCGCGCTGTGCCCGCGTGATCGCCGGTGATCATCTTCACCCCGATCCCGGCGGCGCGGCATTCGGCCACGGCCTCGATCGCCTCGGGGCGCGGCGGATCGATGAGGCCCACTAGCCCCAGAAAGCTCAGCCCACCGTCGAGCGCCTTCTCGTCGAGCGTGTCAGCCTCCATTTCGGCCAGTGCCAGCACACGAGTGCCCTCGGCGGCCAGGCGGTCGGCCTTGTCGCGCCAGTCACGCACATCAAAGCCCCCGCCCCCCGGCAGGCGGTCGCACATCATCAGCACGCGCTCGGGCGCGCCTTTCACATGCACCACGCGCCTGCCCTCGCGCGCGCTGAGCGTGGCCATGTAGCGATGGCGGCTGTCAAAGGGGATCGAGTCTTCGCGCATCCAGTCCTTGCGCGCGTCCGACCCCAGAAGTTTGCCCGCGAAGGCCAGCAGCGCGCCTTCCATCGGGTCGCCCTCGACATGCCATGCACCCTCGCGCTCGACCAGTTCGGCATCGTTGCACAGGGCCGCCGCCAGCGCGAGCGCAGTGCCATCGGCATCACCCTCGACCTTGCCCTCTGGTGCATAACCCTCGCCCGAGATCTCCAGCCGCCCCTCGGGGGGGGCGGCCAGCGCGACGGTCATCTCGTTGCGGGTCAGCGTGCCGGTCTTGTCGGTGCAGATGACCGAGACCGCGCCCACGGTCTCGATGGCAGGCAGGCGGCGCACGATGGCGTTGCGCCGCGCCATCGCCTGCACGCCGAGCGCCAGCGTGATCGTCAGCACCGCAGGCAGACCCTCGGGGATCGACGAGACCGCGACCGCGACCACAGCCATGAAGATCTCGTCCACCGGATAGCCCCGGATAAAGAAGCCGAAGGCGAAGAGCAGCGCCGCCGCGGTCAGGATGAACAGGCTCAGCCAGCGCGCGAAACGGTCCATCTGCGCCACAAGCGGCGTGGTCAGTTGCTGCACGCCCGAGAGCATCCCCCCGATCCGCCCGATTTCCGTGCCCGCGCCGGTGGCCACCACCACGGCGCGCCCGCCCCCCTGCGTAAGCAGCGTGCCCGACCACAGCATCGAGGCACGGTCGCCCAGCGCCGCCGCCTTCTCGACCGGGTCCACGGATTTTTCCACCGGCACCGACTCGCCGGTCAGGATCGCCTCCTGCGCGGCCATGCCGCGCGCCCGGATCAGCCGCAGATCGGCGGGCACCTTGTCGCCTGCCTCCAAGAGCACCACGTCACCGGGCACCAGATCGGCGCCGTCGATGCTTTCACGCCGTCCGTCGCGCAGCACATTGGCGCGCGGAGCAAGCATGTCGCGGATCGCCTCCATAGCGGCCTCGGCGCGGCCCTCCTGTACGAAACCGATGATCGCATTGAGCACCACCACCGCAAGGATCACGCTGGTATCGACCCAATGCCCCATCAGCACCTTGATCAGGGCGGCAGCCAGCAGCACATAGATCAGCACATTGTGGAACTGCACCAGAAAGCGCATCCATGTGCTGCGCCTGGCAGCCTCGGGCAGGCGG
>SKIF01000052.1 GCA_007116575.1 Paracoccaceae bacterium | reverse complement strand
CATGGCGATCACGCAGCGCATTCATCGCCGGGTGCTGCAACACTTCCTCGGAACGCGAGGCACCAGGATAGGGCTGGCCGGAAATCACCAGATCGGGCATCAACATGATCAGACGCTCCATCGCCAATGTGCCACCCCCTGAAAGCCCGGCCTCGGCGGCAATATTTGTGAACCCGGCAGCGGTCAGGATTTCATGCGCCAATGAATTTTCGCCCGATGTATAGTTGTTCGCGTAATGCAGCGCCGCGCGCGGGGCGCGGTCTCGCAGAGTCCGCAGCGCGGCCAGATCGGCCTCGAACTGCGCGATCAGCGCTTCGGCCTCTGACGCGCGGCCCAGAAGGCGGCCCACTTCGCGGATATTGTCAGGGATCGCGTCAAGGCTGCTGACGATGGGCAGTTGCGCCACCTCGACCCCAAGTCGGCGCAACAGCCCGACCGTGTAGGACGAGGTAAACGTTCCCGCCAGCACCAGATCGGGAGAGAGGCGAAACACCTCCTCGCCCTGCCCGAAATTGATCGGATAGCGCTGTGCTTCCTCCAGCATGACCGAGACATTGGGATCATGCGAGATACGCGAGATCGAGATGAGCTGACCCGGCGCGGCCAGCATCATTGCCAGTTGATCCGTGCACAGATTGATCGAGACCACCCTCTCAGGTGGCCCCGCCAGCGCCGCCCCTGCCCAAAAGGCAAGGGCTGCACCAAGAGCGTTAGAAACGCGACGCAACGCCAAGGTAGAAGGCCCGGCCTGGAGTCTTGTAGCCCGCGATTTCTTGATAATTGCGGTCGAACAGATTGGTCACGCGCAAGGTCAGATCCGCGTGATCCGTCAGCTCATAGCGCAGACCAAGGTCAACCGTTGTGTAACTGGCCAACCCACCTGTGCGCCCGGCCACGTGCGTCAGCGTAGTGCTGCCACTCAGGCGGTCGGCAAGCAAGGCGTCCAGACCAAGACTCAGATGATGACGTGGCACATTGGCCAGACGTTCCCCCGTATTGGGGCCCTCGGTGACCACTGCATCTGTATAGGTATAAGCCAGATTCAGACCAAGCCGCTCCATGACCGGAACAGCCGCTTCCAATTCCAGCCCGCGACTGCGCGATGCCTCGATCTGTTCGTAGCGGAATGTCGTATTGTCATACAGGATCTTGTTATTCACGCGGATCTCAAAAGCTGTCGCCGAAATCCTGCCGCCATTGGCAAGCGCATAATCTGCGCCCAATTCCGCCGACAGGCTGGTTTCCGCTTCAAGATCCGGGTTGCCGAAGAATGCCGCGTTCAGTTCGAAATTGGATGGGGCACGGAAACCGCGTGCGATTTGCCCCCGCAGTGTCAGCGCGTCGGTCGCTTGATAGGCAAAGCTGACACGCCCGGTCAGGAAGCCGCCGAAATCAGAATGGCTATCATAGCGCAGGGCCGCCGAGATATCGAGCGCGTCGCTGGGTTGCGCGAGAAGTTGTGCATAAGCCCCTGAGATCGTCGTCCGTGCGTCGAGCGCGCCGAAAGAGCCGATCTGATCGTAATCCTCGCGTTCCCAATCTGCACCATAGACCAATGTGTAACCTGGGGCGATCTGGCTGGTGCCTTTCCAGTCAAACTTGGTGCGTTGGCCGACATAGGTGGTGTCGCTGGGGAATATAAACTCCGCGGGGTTGCTGACATTCTCGATATATCGCCGCTGCACCCGATAGCGGCTGATCCCGATTTCCTGCTTTCCGACTGCCAGATCGATCTCTGCAAAGGCGCGCAGGCCCCATTGCCGCCAATTCGCAACAGCATCCGTCGCTGGGTCGAGCGAGGCAAAGCCGAACGCTTCATTAGCATCATACTCCGACCGGGAGCGCTGCACAAAGCCCGCAAGACCTACCGCCAGCACATCTGTTGCTTGATAGCGCGCCGCGAAGTTGATGCGGCTGCGGGCATAGCCATCGCGTTCGGCATTTGGGTCATAGACAACCCCGCCCGGCACGCCCTCGAACGCGGTATGGCCGTTGGTCTGGGTATGCGAAAGCCCAAGCGCGAATTCCAGCCGGTCCTGCCGATAGGCTAGGCCATAGGACAGGCGTGCGGTGGAATAGCTGCCGCCTTCTGCTTCGAAGCTCTGGCTCAGCCCATCCTCGGTGGCGCGTAGTGTGGTGATATTGACCACCCCGCCAACAGCCGAACCACCATAAAGCGCCGATTGCGAGCCGCGCAAGATCTCGATGCGGCCAATACTGGATAGACCAAGCTGCCCGATATCGGTTTGCGTCTGCGTGCCTGATGGGTCATCAATGCGGATTCCATCAACATAGATGGCGGTATAGCGCGGCTCGGTGCCGCGAATGCGCATGCTCGCACTGCCGCCAACACCGCCATTTTGAGTAATGCTGATGCCAGCTTGACGTCGTAGCAAGGTTAAGATGTCGCCCACACCGCTCTCGCGGATGTCGTCTTGGGTTATTACAGTGACCGACGCGCCCGCGCGCCGAGCTTCGGTTTCCGTCAGATTGGCCGAAAAGGTCACTTCTTCTAGATTGATGATTTGCTGCGCGCTTGCGGGGAAAGCCAGTACACCCACCATCGCGGTCGAGGCGCATAGCCTTAGAACCGTGTCTTGCATCTGCAACACCCATTGTTCGGCCCATAAGCGGGCCGTGATCAGAAGTCTTGTCTGACGGATGCAAACGCACCGCAGACGGCGAGGGATGTCACCGCTACGGTCAAACCGT
>SKIF01000110.1 GCA_007116575.1 Paracoccaceae bacterium | reverse complement strand
ATGCGCGGCGCCCCTGTTTGATTGCCGTCAATCTTCAGACGCCCAGACAGTGGCGCAGGATTGCCTTTTGCGCGTGGAGCCGGTTCTCGGCCTCATCAAAGATCACCGATTGCGGGCCATCCATCACCGCGCTGGTCACTTCCTCCTCGCGATGCGCGGGCAGGCAATGCATGAAGAGCGCATCGGGTTTGGCATGGGCCATCAGCGCCTCATTGACCTGATATGGGCGCAAGAGGTTGTGGCGGCGCTCGCGGGTGGACTGGCTGTCATGCATGCTGACCCAAGTGTCCGCCACCACCAGATCCGCCCCCTCGACCGCGCGCACCGGGTCGCGGATGAAATAGACCTGCACACCCTTGTCGCGGGCCAGCGCGACATATTCGGGGTCGGGGTCGAGTGTCTCGGGGCCGGTAAAGGTGAGGTCGAACCCGAATTGCCCGGCCGCATGCAGGAAGGAGGCGCAGACATTGTTGCCATCGCCCGTCCAGACCACCTTGCGGCCACGGATCGGCCCGCGATGTTCCTCATAGGTCATCACATCGGCCATGATCTGGCAGGGATGGCTGCGATTGGTCAGCCCGTTGATCACCGGCACATCGGCATGTTCTGCCATCTCGTGCAGGATCGATTCCTCGAAGGTGCGGATCATGATCAGATCGACATAGCGCGAGAGAACACGGGCGGTATCGGCGATGGTTTCGCCATGGCCGAGCTGCAATTCCGAGCCCGAGAGCACCATGGTCTGTCCGCCCATCTGGCGCACGCCCAGATCAAAGCTGACGCGCGTCCGGGTCGAGGGTTTCTCGAAGATCAGCGCGACCATGTGGTTGGCCAGCGGCTGCTCGGCATCGGGTGTGCCCTTGGGCAGCCCGTCGCGGGCGGTTTTCATCGCACGCGCATGGTCGATCATCTGGCGCAGATCGGCAGGATCGGTGGTATGGATGTCAAGAAAATGCGGCATGGGTCGGGCCTTTGCGAGGGGGCGGGAGCGAGGGCTCTGCCCTCGCGCTCCCGGAGTATTTACAGCAAGAAAATCAGAGCTTGGAGGCAGCACGGTCAAGGCGGGCGAGCGCCTCGGTAATCTCGTCTTCCGAGATGGTGAGCGGGGGCAGCAGCCGCACGACATTGTCGGCGGCGGGCACCGTGAGCAGATGCTCGGACTGCGCGGCCTTCACCAGGTCGGTATTGGTCTTGCGGCATTTGAGGCCCAGCATCAGCCCTGTGCCGCGCACGGCCTCGAATGTCTCGGGATGGGTCGCGACGAGACTTTCGAGCCCCTGCCGCAACTGCCCGGCCCTGCGGCTGACCTGATCGAGGAAGCCGGGGGCGGTCATGATCTCGACCACCTTCGCGCCCACGGCGCAGGCCAGCGGGTTGCCGCCATAGGTCGAGCCATGCGTGCCTGCGCTCATGCAAGCGGCGGCCCTGGCCGTGGCCAGCACCGCGCCCAGCGGGAAGCCGCCGCCAATGCCCTTGGCGACCAGCATGATATCAGGTGCGATACCCGCCCATTCATGCGCAAACAGCCGCCCCGTGCGGCCCATGCCGCATTGCACCTCGTCGAGTATCAGGAGCGCGCCAGTCGCATCGCAGAGGTCGCGCAGCCCCTTGAGGCATTGCTCGGGCAGCGGGCGGATGCCGCCCTCGCCCTGTACCGGCTCGATCATCACGGCGGCCACGCTCTCGTCGAGCGCGGCCCTGAGCGCGTCATGGTCGCCCCAGGGCAGCGTCTTGAAGCCGGGCATGAGCGGCCCGAAGCCTTTGGTCATTTTCTCCGAGCCCGCAGCGGCGATGGCCCCGGTGGAGCGGCCATGGAACGCCCCCTCGAAACTCAGGATCGTCTCGCGCGGGGTGCCTTGATCATGCCAGTATTTGCGCACCATCTTGATGGCGAGTTCTGCGGCTTCCGTGCCGGAATTGGTGAAAAACGCGGTATCGGCGAATGTGTGCTCGACCAGCAGCTCGGCCAGCCGTTCCTGCGCAGGGATCCGGTAGAGATTCGAGACATGCCAGAGCGCCTGCGCCTGTTCGGTCAGGGTTTCGACCAGGTCGGGATGGGCATGGCCCAGCGCATTGACGCCAATCCCCGAGGTCAGGTCGAGATAGCGCCTGCCGTCTTCCTCGATCAGCCAGCAGCCTTCGCCGCGCGCAAAGCGCAGGTCAGAGCGGTTATAGGTGGGCAGGATCGGGGGAAAGGGCGCATTCATCGGCGTATCCTCACTGGGGGAAGGACATGACCTGCCAAAGCGGGGCGGCCAAGTCAATTGCAGTTTGCGGGAATAACAAGAGGGCGCGCATCCTTTCGGGCGCGCGGGAACAGAGCGCTTATCGGCGTCGCGGGGCGCGGATATGGGCGAGCGTGTTCATTCCGGTCGCGTAGCAGGGGCGTGCGGCGCTGTAAAGCCTCAATCCTCGATCACGCGCAGAAGCTTGCGTTCGAGCACTTTCAGCACCTGCGCCAGATCATGCCCGCGCTTGAGGACCTGCCCATCCATGCCGATCACCGCATACATGCCCTGCCGGTTGCGCAGGGCAGGGTGTTTCTCGATCCGGTACAGCGGGTGTTCCGCCGTGCGGCGGAAGATCGAGAACACCGCCGAATGGCGCAGGCAGGAAATGCCGTAGTCGCGCCACTCGCCCGCGGCGACCATGCGACCGTAAAGCGCCAGGATCACGCTCAGTTCGCGCCGGTCGAAGCTGGTCTGGGCGTCCGGGCCGGGCCGGGAAAACTGCATGTTCATGACACAAGTCTGGGCCGATGCGCCAAGAAAATCAAGCACCCGGTTGCGCGAGGGTTTTCTTGCCTGTCGGGTCGTTCCTGGTCTTGCGCCACGGCCCAAGACTGCGCCATGCTGGAAAACAAACATATGGGAGGACAGACTGATGCGCACACGAGCTGCCGTGGCCCTTGAGGCCGGGAAACCGCTTCAGATCATGGAGGTCAATCTCGACGGTCCCAAGGCGGGCGAGGTGCTGGTCGAGATCAAGGCCACTGGCATTTGCCACACGGATGAATTCACCCTTTCGGGGGCGGACCCGGAGGGGCTGTTCCCAAGCATTCTGGGCCATGAGGGCGCGGGCGTGGTGGTCGAGGTGGGCGAGGGGGTGACGACGCTCAAGCCCGGCGACCATGTCATCCCGCTCTACACGCCCGAATGTCGCCAGTGTTACTCCTGCCGCTCGGGCAAGACCAATCTCTGCACCGCCATTCGCAACACGCAAGGTCAAGGGCTGATGCCCGATGGCACGACGCGGTTTTCGATGCTCGATGGCACGCCCATCTATCACTATATGGGCTGCTCGACCTTCGCCAATCACACGGTCCTGCCCGAAATCGCGCTGGCCAAGGTCCGCGAGGACGCGCCCTTTGACAAGATCTGCTATATCGGCTGCGGGGTCACGACGGGGATCGGGGCCGTGATCAACACGGCGGGAGTCGAAATCGGCTCTACCGCCGCCGTGTTCGGGCTGGGCGGCATTGGGCTCAATGTCATTCAGGGGCTGCGTATGGCAGGCGCGGACATCATCATCGGGGTCGATCTGAACGACGCCAAGGCCGAGATGGCGCGCAAGTTCGGGATGACGCATTTCATCAACCCCTCCAAGGTCGAGAGCACTGTGGCCGAGATCGTCAAACTCACCCAGCGCGGGGATGATGCGATCGGCGGCGTGGATTACAGCTTTGACGCGACCGGCAATGTGCAGGTGATGCGCGATGCGCTGGAATGCTCGCACCGGGGCTGGGGCGTGTCGGTGATCATCGGGGTGGCGCCTGCGGGGGCCGAGATCAGCACGCGGCCGTTCCAGCTTGTCACAGGCCGGGTCTGGAAGGGTACGGCCTTTGGCGGCGCAAAGGGGCGCTCGGATGTGCCGCGCTTCGTCGACTGGTACATGGACGGCAAGATCGAGATCGACCCGATGATCACGCATAAGCTGACCCTCGATCAGATCAACGAGGGGTTCGACCTGATGCATGCGGGCAAGTCGATCCGCGCCGTGGTGGAGTTCTGAGAGGGTGGCGCAGCCCGTCGACTTCTGGGTCTCCATCGGCAGCACCTATACGGCGCTGACAGTGCTGCGGCTGGCGCAGATGGGGGCGGACATACCCGCGCTGCGCTGGCGGCCTTTTGACGTGCGCCGGATCATGCTTGCCCAGAACAACATCCCCTTTCGCGACAAGCCGGTAAAGGCCGCCTATATGTGGCGTGATATCGAGCGGCGGGCGCAGATATACGGGCTAGCGCTGCGCCTGCCCGCGCCCTATCCGCTGCCGGACCTGCCGCTGGCCAACCAGATCGCGCTGGTGGGCGCTGACGAGGGCTGGTGTGTCGATTATGTCATCGAGACCTATCGGCTCTGGTTCATCGAAGGGCTGGAGCCGGGGCAGGAGCCCGCCATTTCGCGCGCGCTCGCGGCCATCGGGCAGAATGCGGGGCGCGTGATGGCGCTTGCGGCCTCCGATGAAGTCGCGGCGCGGCTGCAGGCTGAAAGCGATAAAGCGATGGCGCTGGGGGTCTTTGGCGCGCCGAGTTTCGTGGTGGGGGAAGAGGTGTTCTGGGGCGATGACCGGCTGGAGGATGCGCTCGTATGGGCCGAGCGGGGACGACTTGGCTGAGCTCATCCTTCGCGACGTGAGCGCGGCGGATCACCCCGCGCTCTGGGCCATGCTGGAGCCCGTGTTTCGCGCGGGCGAGACCTATGCTGTGGACACCGATATCAGCCGCGAGGACGCGCTCGGCTTCTGGTGCGGGGGCAATCACCGCGCCTTTCTGGCCGAGGCGGGCGGCATGGGGCTGGGCAGTTACTATATCTGCCCCAACCAGGGCGGGGGCGGGGCGCATGTCTGCAATTGCGGTTTCGTCACGGCCGGGGCGGCGCAGGGGCGCGGCGTGGCGCGGGCGATGCTGGCCCATGCGCTCGAGACGGCCCGCGCGAGCGGCTTCCACGCGATGCAGTTCAATTTCGTGGTCGAGAGCAACACGCGCGCCATCGCACTCTGGCAGGCATATGGGTTCGAAGTGGTCGGGCGCCTGCCGGGGGCCTTTCGCCATCTGCAAAAAGGCTTTATCGATGCGTTGGTAATGTATCGACGTTTGTGAACAGCGGCATTGCGCCGGGACGCAGCGAAGATTGAGTATTTTTGGCAAGAAAATGAGGAGAAGCGGATGGCGCGAGCCGGGATACCGCTGCTGGCAGTTCTGATTGACGCTGACAATTCCTCGCCGCGCTGGGCCGAGGCGATTTTTGACGAGATCGCAGGGCTGGGCGAGGCCTCGGTGCGGCGCATCTATGGCGATTTCTCGCGCAGCCAGATGTCGGGCTGGCAGGACATGCTGCCGAAACTGGCGTTGGTGCCGCATCACCAGCCCGCCAACACCGTGGGCAAGAACTCCTCCGATATCGCGCTGGTGATCGATGCGATGGACCTGCTTCATTCGGGGCGTTTCGACGGCTTCGTGCTGATCTCGTCGGACAGCGATTTCACCCGGCTGGCGAGCCGCATTCGCGAGCAGGGGCTGGATGTCTATGGCATCGGCCAGCAAAAGACGCCCGAGGCGTTTCGCAAGGCGTGCAAGCGGTTCATCTTTGTCGAGAACCTGTTGCCCGAGGCCACGCCCGACACCACTGCCAAGGGCAGCAAGGCACCGCCTTCGAAGGCCGTGCCGCTGATCAAGGCGGCGATGCAGGCCATCGACAAGGATGAGGAATGGTTTTCGCTGGGGCCGCTCGGGCAGTTCATCTTGGCGGCCAACCCCGATTTCGACAGCCGCAACTATGGCTGCGCGAAACTGAGTGAACTGGTCGCGAAGACCGGCGCGTTCGAGTTGCGCAAATCTTCCGGAAACGCGATGCAGGTGCGGCTGAAACCCTAGACAGCCGCCCGCGCGCCCCTTATCTGGCGGGAATGGCCGAGAAATCCGACCCCAATTACCGTATCATCGCCGAGAACCGCCGCGCGCGGTTCGATTATGCCATCGAGTCCGATCTGGAATGCGGCATCATGCTGATGGGGTCCGAGGTCAAGGCGATGCGCGAGGGCAAGGCCAATATCGCCGAGAGCTATGCCACGATCGAGAATGGCGAGCTGTGGCTGGTGAACAGCTACATCGCGCCCTATGCCCCCGCCAAGACCTGGGGGCATGAAGAACGGCGCCGCCGCAAGCTCTTGGCCTCGAAGCGCGAACTGGCGCGACTCTGGGCGGCGACGGCCAAGGAAGGCATGACGCTGGTGCCGCTGGTGATGTATTTCAACCATCGTGGCCTCGTGAAGCTCAAGATCGGCGTCGCCAAGGGCAAGAAACTGGCCGACAAGCGCGCCACCGAGGCCAAGCGCGACTGGGACAAGCAGAAGCGCCGCCTGCTGAAGGAACACGGCTGAGCGCGCGCGGCTTGCGCTTTGCGCGGGCCTAGGCTTTGCTGGGGCATCGGGGACGATAAGGGCCGCGCATGTTCACGCCACTGCCGAAAGCGCAGGATCACTGGTTCCGGTTCCGCATGGACTGGAAGCGCCGCCGGTTGCGCGCGCGCGCGATCCTCAAGCGGCGCGAACTGACCTGCCTGCGGCGCGGTGCATGGGGGCGCGAGACGATCCTTCTGTTCTGCACCATCCGCAACGAGGCCGAGCGGCTGGACTGGTTCGTGAAACATTACCGCAGCCTTGGCGTGGGGCAGTTCATCTTCATCGACAATGGCAGCACCGATGGCACGCGCGAGCGGCTGCTGGCGCTGCCCGATGCCACTGTTTACACCACAGGGGCCAGCTACAAGGCGTCGCGCTTCGGGATGGACTGGATCAACTGGCTGATGCTGCGCCATGGTAACGGGCATTGGTGCGTGGTGGCCGATGCGGATGAGTTGCTGATCTACCCGCATTGGCAAACCCGCCCGCTGCCCGCGCTGACCGCCTGGCTTGATAACGAGGGCCAGCGCACGCTGCCTGCGATGATGCTCGAGCTATACCCGAGAGGGCCGCTCGATCAGACCGACTATACCCCCGGAAGTGACCCGATCACGGCGCTGGGCTGGTTTGACGCGGGCAATTACACGATCCGGCACAAGCCCTTGCTGGATTGTCTGCTGATCCAGGGCGGGCCGCGCGCGCGGTGTTTCTTTCACAGCGCCCCCAACCGCGCCCCGACGTTGACAAAATTGCCGCTGATCCGCTGGAGTTGGCACGATGTCTGGGTCAACTCGACCCATGCGATTTTGCCGCGCGGGCTCAACCGGGTCTTTGCCACGGATGAGGGCGAGCGAATCTCGGGGGCGCTGTTGCATACCAAATTCCTGCCCACGGTGGTCGAGAAGTCACGCATCGAGAAGGCGCGCGCGCAGCATTTCGGCAATGCGCCAGTGTTCGACAGCTATTATGACGCGGTTGCCGCGGCCCCGGACCTCTGGTGCCCGGCCTCGACCCGCTATTCGGGCTGGGAACAATTGGAAGAGCTGGGGCTTGTGTCGCGCGGGGGCTGGGCGTGACGGCGCAATGCTTCTGGTAACGCAACAACAACCCTCTCGCGGAAAGATTGTTGCAATCCCGGCCAAGTCTGGGCAAAGCTGTCGCCAACAGCACGCAAGCGCGCGCGCGCTGAAAAATGAGGGAAGTCAAGGAGGTTGCGCCTGAGGGTTCAGCGCAACCCGGACGGGCAGGCAGTGTATGGGTGTGCTCCAACAACTGAGGTTGCGCAGCGAGCGTCACATCAAACTGTTGCGCAAGCTGCGCAAGAGCGCCTCGCTGCGCAACCGCACCTACAATATCGACCGCGTCCGCCCCGGTGACATTCTTGCCTTTGTCACGCTGCGCAACGAATATCCACGCCTGCCCTATTTTCTGGACTACTACCGCGCGCTCGGGGTGCGCCATTTCGTGATGGTTGATAACGGTTCGGATGACGGCTCGATCGAATATCTGGAAAAGGCGCGCGATATCTCTCTGTGGACCACGCAGGCCAGCTACAAGAAAGCGGGATACGGGATTGACTGGATCAATCATCTGCTGTGGCGCTACGGCGCGGGGCATTGGGTGCTGACAGTCGATGTGGACGAGTTTCTGGTCTATCCGTTCTGCGACTCGCGCCCGCTTTTCGCGCTGACCGACTGGCTGGAAAGCCAGGAGCGGCGGTCCTTCTCGGCGATGCTCCTCGATATGTACCCCAAGGGCCCGGTGGGCGCGCAGCCCTATCGACCCGGTCAGAACCCGTTCGAGATCGCGCGCTGGTTCGATGCCGGAAATTACAGCATCCGGCGCAATCAGACCTATCAGAATCTCTGGATTCAGGGCGGCGTGCGCCAGCGCGTGATCATGTCCGAGACGCCCCAGAAAGCCCCGGCGCTCAACAAGATTCCGTTGGTGCACTGGTCGCGGAAATATGTCTACAAGAGTTCGACGCATATGCTGCTGCCCCGCGGACTGAACAAGGTC
Source organism: Paracoccaceae bacterium (assembly GCA_007116575.1). Lineage (GTDB taxonomy): Bacteria > Pseudomonadota > Alphaproteobacteria > Rhodobacterales > Rhodobacteraceae > Roseinatronobacter. The sequence goes on along the minus strand of SKIF01000110.1, from coordinate 1,873 downwards.
TATGATGAGGGCGGGGGCGAGGCGGCCTCGGGGGTGCTGCTGCACGCGAAATTCCTCGACACGATCGTCGCCAAAGCCGAAGAAGAGCTGGAACGCGGGCAGCATTATGCCGGCTCGCGCGAATACCGTGCTTATCGCGAGACACTGGCGCGCGGCGAGGATCTGTGGTGCGACTGGTCGTCGGAATACATCAACTGGCGGCAACTCGAGATTCTGGGTCTGATGTCGAAAGGAGACTGGGCATGAATGCGTCAGCGCCCCTCGGCATCATCATGCTGTGCCATACGGCGCTGCCGCGCGCCGCACAGGTGGCGCGGTACTGGCTGGCGGCGGGCTGCCCGGTGGTGATGCATATCGACAAGGCGGTCCCTGCGCGCGACCTTGCCGCCCTGCGCGAGGATCTGGGGCCGCAGCCGCTGCTGCGGTTCAGCCCGCGCCATCGCTGCAACTGGGGCTCCTGGGAGATCGTGCGCGCCAGTCAGGATGCAGCCGAAGTGATGCTGCGCGATTTCCCTGAAGTGAACCATGTCCTGCTCAGTTCCGGGGCCTGCCTGCCGCTGCGCCCCGCCGCCGATCTGCTGGCACATCTGCGCGCCCGCCCCGACACCGATTTCATCGAATCGGTGGCAATTGAACATGCCACATGGATCATGGGCGGGCTGTCGGAAGAACGCTTCACCTTCTATTTTCCGTTCAACTGGCGGCGGCAGCGCTGGCTCTTCGACCAGTTCGTCGAGCTTCAGCGCCGTCTGAGGGTCCGGCGTCGGGTGCCTGAGCCGTTGAAGCCGCATATGGGCTCGCAATGGTGGTGTCTGACCCGCCGCACGCTGCAGGCCATCCTCGATGACCCCAGCCGCCCGCGATACGAGCGGTATTTCCGCCACAACTGGATTCCGGACGAATCCTATTTCCAGACCCTTGTGCGCAAGCATGGCGCGCGCATCGAGAGCCGTTCGCTGACGCTGGTGAAATTTGACCGCAACGGGCGGCCCAACCTGTTCTATGACGACCATCTGCATCTGCTTCGCCGCTCGGACTGCTTTCTCGCGCGCAAGATCTGGCCCGAGGCCGAGAAGCTTTACGCGTTCTTCCTGTCCGACAAACCGTCGACCCTGCCGCCGGTCGTGCCCGAACCTGCCAAGATCGACCGCTATTTCGAGCTTGCCGAACGCCAGCGCTTCGAAGGGCGCGCGGGGCTCTACATGCAAAGCCGTTTCCCGAGTTTCGATGTCGCGGGCACAGCGCGCACGGCAGGGCCCTATGCGGCATTTTCGGGCTTTGACCATGTGTTCGAGAATTTCGAGCACTGGCTGGGGCAGGTGACGGGCACGCGCCCGCATGGCCATCTCTATGCGCCCGAGCGGGTGCAGTTTCATGGCGGCGCGCAGGTCTGGCACGGGGCGATCAGCGCCTCGGCCGCGATCCGCGACTATAACCCCTATATGTTCCTGACCAATCTGCTCTGGGCCACGCGCGGCGAGGTGCAGTGCTTCGCCTTCGGCCCCGAGGATGCCATGCCCGACGGGTTGGTGGATTTCATGACCCATGACCCCAATGCGACCCTTTCGGTCATCACCGGAGCCTATTTGCTGCCGCTGTTTCGTGGTCGCCCGCCCGTCGGGGAGTTGCTGGCCCATATCGGCGCGATGCAGAACCGCGAGCAGGACTGGATCCGCATCCTGCGCTCGCGCTGGGCGCAGGCGCGGGTTCGGGTCTGGAGCCTGGGCGAGGTCATGGCCGACCCCGCGCCCAAGCTGGAGGAGATTGTCGAGGGGATGGGCGGCGGCGCGGGCTTGCGCGCGCATGGCCTGCCCGCGCTGCGCCCGATCGACGGGTTCGACGCCTATCTGGCGCAATTGCGCGACAAGGGATT
>SKIF01000109.1 GCA_007116575.1 Paracoccaceae bacterium | reverse complement strand
TTTCCCTCTGCACGTCACGTGGATTTTCAGGGCAATACCGGGCTGCTTGATCAGGATGCAGATCTGTTGACCATGCAGGGCGAGGTGGTGCTGCACAGTTCCGACGGGTACATAGTCCATATGGCAATCTTGACAGCCGCACTCGACCGCACCGAGATCCATGGCACGGGCGGGGTGAGTGGGACCGGCCCGCCAGGCGAGATCGAAGCGGATTCGCTTGAGTTGCTACCCTCACCTGCCGACCCGTCGGGGTATCTGCTTGCTTTCAGAGGCAATGTAAGGCTGATATACAGACCTGAACAGCAATAGGAGCCGGCGACATGCGCGCTTGGGGAAGACTGGCCACTGTGCTCGCCCTGATCTGGTTCGCGCCAGTGCCCCTGCAGGCGCAGGGTACCGGCGTCACTCTTGGCGGCCTCGAATCGGTGCGCGGCCTTCCGATCGAGATCGTGGCGGATGACTTGCAGGTGGATAACACCACCGGCGAGACGCTTTTCAGGGGCAACGCGGTGCTGGGCCAAGGCGACATGCGGCTGGCCGCAGAATCGATCCGCATTGTCTTCTCGACGGGCGATGAACAGCGCATCCGGCGGCTGGAGGCATCGGGCGGTGTGACACTGGTCACTTCGGAAGAAGCCGCCGAGGCGCGAGACGTCGACTATGACGTGGATTCCGGCACGGTGAACATGCGTGGCTCGGTCATCCTGACCCAGGGACCGAATGTGCTCTCGGGTGATGTGTTCCGCTTTGATCTGGATACCGGCCAGGGCCGGATGGAAGGCAATGTGCGCACGATCATCCAGAGCGGCGACCCTTGAGGCGATGAGCGACCCTGCCCTCCAGACCATGGCCCCAGCCCGCGCGCCATCGGGTCAGGCAGCGCTCGAGATCGCTGGCCTGCAGAAACGCTATGGCAAGCGTGTCATCCTGCGCGATGTGTCGCTGCACCTGGAACCGGGCGAGGTCGTGGCCCTGCTTGGCCCCAATGGCTGCGGCAAGACGACCTGCTTCTATTGTATCGCGGGAATCGTCCGGCATGAGGCCGGGACCGTCCGCCTTGACGGGCAGAATGCCACCGCTCTGCCGCTGTTTCGCCGGGCGCGTCTGGGCCTTGGATACCTGCCGCAGGAAATGTCGATCTTTCGCGGGCTGAGCGTGGCGCAGAACATCATGGCGGTGCTGCAGGTCGCCGAGCGCGACCTCAACCAGCGCCACGACATGCTCGAACAGCTGCTTGAGGAGTTTTCCATCGGGCATTTGCGCGACGCACCTGCGATGGCGCTCTCGGGCGGCGAGCGGCGTCGGGTCGAGATTGCGCGCGCGCTTGCGGCGAATCCGCGCTATGTGCTGCTGGATGAACCCTTTGCCGGGGTGGACCCGATTGCCGTCGGCGAGATCCGGCATCTGGTCGCGGATCTCAAGACGCGCGGGCTGGGCGTGCTGATCACCGACCATAACGTGCGCGAAACACTGGCTATCGTGGACCGTGCCTACATCCTGCATGACGGCGCGGTGCTGAAATCGGGCACCCCGCGCGAAGTCGTGGCCGATGCCGAGGTGCGCCGGGTCTATCTGGGTACCGAGTTCCGGCTCGATTGAACAAGCCGGACCAAGGCGGAGGGCATTGACATCGAACCCCGATCTGTCGCCAAATACCTGTGACGTGCGCTCGCACCAGAGGCCGGGAATGCCGACCCCGGGTCTGGCAGGGCTGCACCGAGGGATGAAAAACAGGCCGGGCCGACAACCCGCCATTACAACGAGGAGACGCGCATGCGTTATCAGATCAGCGGCAAACAGATCGATATCGGTGAAGCCCTGCAGACCCATGTCAAAGCCGAATTCGGCGAATTGGTCGAGAAATACCATCAGCGCCCCACCGAAGCCGTGGTGATCTTTTCACGCGATGCGCATAATCATGTCTGCGAAGCGACCCTGCACCTGTCCACAGGCCTGACTGCGGCTGCCAAAGCGCATGCCACCGAGATCTATGCCGCTTTCGAATCCTGCCGCGAAAAGCTCGACAAGCAGCTGCGCCGCTACAAACGCCGCCTCAAGGATCATCACCGCGAGCGCGCGACACCCGTTGAGTTTGCCGATGTGCCAAGCTATATCGTGGCGTCAGAGGGCGATACGGGCGCGAGTGAGCCCGACAGCCTGCAACCGATGATCATTGCCGAGATGGAAACCCGCATTCCCTCGCTCTCTGCCGGAGAAGCCGTGATGCAGATGGAGCTTGCCCATGCCCCGGTTCTGGTGTTCCGCAACGAACGCCATGGCGGGCTGAATGTTGTCTATCGTCGCGATGACGGCAATATCGGCTGGATCGACCCGCAGTAACGCCGCCCCCTGTAATTCTGCCCTGCCGAGGCCGAAAGGCAAGGCAGGGCATGTCTTTTCCCAAACCCCGGAGGTGACCGCCATGGAGATGTCCAGCCTGCTCAACCAGAAGGCCGTGCGGTTCATTGCCTCAGCCACAAGCAAGAAGCGTCTGTTCCAGAGCATCGGGGAGACCGCCAGGTCGGTCTATGATCTGGATACGGAAACTGCGATCTCGGCATTGCAGGAACGCGAAAGCCTTGGACCGACAGGGGTGGGGCACGGGGTCGCCGTGCCCCATGCCCGCGTGGACGGGATCAGCAAGGTCCTCGGGGTCTTCTTCCGGCTGGAGAAACCACTCGATTACGGCTCGGTCGACAAAGCCCCGGTCGATCTGGTTTTTGCTCTGTTCGCCCCGCGCGATGCTGGTGTGGATCATCTCACGGCACTGGCCTTCATTTCGCGCACACTACGCAATCCGCGCGTCTGCGAGAAGCTGCGCGCCAATGAAGATCCGGCCAAGATCTTCGCCATCCTGAGTGCGACAGAGGACAGCAAGGCCGCCTGAGCGGCGCGGGGTCATTTGTCTGGCCGGGGCATCATGCCCCCGTCAGGCGCAGCTAAGGCCGCGCGTCAGCGAATCGAGATGCGGACGGGCACCGGGTCTCGGGACCGGATCGGCGTGCCGCGGTCGTCATCATCGTCATCATCCTTCTCATGCCCCATGCGCATGATACGAATTGCGAATTGTACCCCGGCAAAGACCAACCCGTTGAAGAAGAAGATCAGGAATAGCCCCAGCATCCCGTCGGAAGAGCCCAGCAGCAGACGCTGCAGCCCGGCCACGTCGAACCAGACAAGAATGCCGGTGAACACGGCCGATAGCACGAAGCCGATCATGACTTGCTGGATATAGAGTTTGACGAGCCTGGGCATCCGTACCTCCTGCACTGTCCTAAAGGTAACACCTCTGAGTCGCAGGGCAAGCTGCCTGCGCGGGATGCTGACAATGTGCCGCAGGCACACGCGAACAGCGCAGCCTATTGCAGCAGCCGGAACAGCGCCGATGCGCCCCAGCCGAAAAAGACCGCCAGCGCCAGCGCCATCAGCCCGTAAAGCGCGGGCTGTTCATAGGCGAGATTGAACAGCCAGCGTTCCAGTACGGCCTTGCGCACATCGATGAAGGTCTCGAACTCGTCGATCACATTGCCGTCACGCAAGAGGAAGATCCGTGCCGCATAACGCCCTTCGACAATGGTCTTGGGCAGAGTGATTCGGGTCGAGAACAGCGTGTCGCGCTGCAGATCGACCGCGGCATCATGGGTCTGGTACAGTCCCTCGCGCTCGCGGATACGGATCAGCGCCTCGGTAAAGGCCGCCGGATCGCGCGCATCGATCGTGCCACGCGCCTCGAAAATGGCCAGCCGGGTCGAGATGCGATACTCCAGATCCGCCTCGGGCGAGAGGATATCCCGCAGCGGTTCGGTAGCCGCCACCGCGTAGAAACTCGGAGCGGCGCGCACATCCTGTCGCTCGGTATTGACCCAGATGCCCGCGCGCCGCGCCTTGCGCCAGATCACCGCAGCCATGGGCGGCCCCTCGACCGCGACGACAACATCGAGCGCCGAATCTTCGGGCAACGGGGCTTCGCGGCGTACGGCACCGAAGATGAGGATGTCGGAGCCCTCGAAATTCACCGTCAGCGACACGCGGTCCTGCGACAGCCCGGCGACGACCTCCTCGGCGCGCAGCGGCAGCGCGGCGAGCAGGGCGAGGATGACGACCAGCACACGCATCAGAACCGCCCCGGAATGGTGATCGAGTAGAGCTCTGCCGGGGTCCAGAGCAGATCGAAGGCGATCTTGCCCGCCACCGCCAGCACCAGCATCGCCAGCAGGATGCGCAACTGTTCGGCATTGAGCTTCATCCCCAGCCGCGTGCCGATCTGCGCCCCGATCACCCCGCCCAGGATCAGGAACAGCGCCAGCATGACATCGACGCTCTGGTTGGTGAGCGCGTGCATCATGGTGGTGAAGGCCGCAACGAAGGTGACCTGAAACAGCGAGGTGCCGATCACGACCTTGGTCGGCATCCCCAGCAGATAGATCATTGCCGGCACGAGGATGAAACCGCCCCCCACCCCCATCACGGCGGCAAGGATCCCCACACCCATGCCCACCAGAAGCGGCGGAAACACCGAGATATAAAGCCCCGAGGCGCGGAATTTCATCTTCAATGGCAGGTTGTGCACCCAGGTATGGGTATGCAGCTTGCGGCGCGGCGCTTTCGGGTTGCGCGCGCGCAGCAGGGCACGCAGGGCCTCTTGAAACATCAGTGCGCCGATGATGCCGAGGAAGATGACATAGGACAGTTGCACGATCAGATCGATCTGGCCCAGGCGGCTCATCAGGTTGAAGAACCACACCCCGATCAGTGAGCCGATCAGCCCCCCGATCAGCAGCACCAGCCCCATGCGCAGATCGACCGTCTTGCGCTTGAGATGCGCCAGCACCCCCGAGATCGACGAGGCCACGACCTGATTGACGCCGGTCGCCACGGCCACGGCAGGCGGCACGCCGATGAAGAACAGAAGCGGCGTGATCAGAAACCCGCCGCCAACGCCGAACATGCCCGACAGCACCCCCACACCCCCGCCAACGCCCAGAAGCGTGAAGGCGTTGACCGAGGTTTCGGCAATGGGCAGATAGACCTGCATCCGCTGTCTTTCGCCCGTCAGGGTCGGCTAGTGTTCCTTGACATAGGGCGCGCCCCCCGCACGCGGCGGAATGGCCTTGCCCACGAACCCTGCCAGAATGACGACAGTCAGGATATAGGGCAAGGCCTGCATTGCTTGAACCGGAATGCCAATGCCCAGAATCTCGATATTCTGGAACCTGTTGGCCACAGCTTCCAGCAAACCGAACAACAGAACCGCCCACATTGCATGCCAGGGCCGCCATTTGGCGAAGATCATCGCTGCCAGCGCGATGAAGCCGCGCCCGGCGGTCATGTCCTTGACGAATCCCGCCGACAGGCCGGTGGCCAGATACGCCCCTGCCAGCCCGCACAGCACACCACAGATCGCCACCGCCCCGTAGCGCAGCCCGATCACCGAGATGCCCGCCGTATCCACTGCCGCCGGGTTCTCGCCCACTGCGCGCAGGCGCAGCCCGAAACGGGTGCGGAACAGCAGATACCAGGTCAGCGGTACGCAGAGAAAGGCGACATAGACCAGAGGCGCGTGCCCCGACAGGATCGTGTAGACTGGCCCCAGCACGGGCACATCGCGCAGCGCATCGACAAAGGGCAGATCGATCCGCTGCATCCGCGCATCCCCCGACAGCGAGGGCGTGCGCCCGCCCTGCCGAAACCAGTTCTGCGCCACGACCACGGTGATGCCCGCCGCCAGAAAGTTGATCGCCACCCCCGAGATAAGCTGATTGCCCCGGAAGGTGATCGAGGCCACCCCGTGCAGCAGCGACAGCATCACCGAGGCGAAGATCGCCGCCGAAGCCCCGATCCAGACATTGCCCGAGACAAAGGCAATCGCCGCCGAGACGAAAGCTGCCATCAGCATCTTGCCTTCGAGGCCGATATCGAAAATGCCCGCGCGCTCCGAGATCAGGCCCGCAAGACAGGCAAACAGAAGCGGCGTCGCCAGACGCAGGGTTGACTCGAGCACCTGAACAATCGTCGCGATATCCATCAGCCTGCCCTCTTGCGACGCGCGAAGACCCGCGCAATCGGCATCCGCACCATGTTGTCCAGCGCGCCGGTGAACAGGATCACCAGGGCCTGAATGACGACGATCAATTCGCGCGGGATGCTCATCCACAGTGCCAGCTCGGCCCCGCCCTGATAGAGAAAGCCGAACAGGATCGCGGCCAGAAACACCCCGAACGGGTGGTTGCGCCCCATCAGTGCCACGGCGATGCCGATGAAGCCCGCCCCCTCGACCGCGTTCATCACCAGCCGTTGCTGTTCGCCCATCACCGCATTGACCGCCATCAACCCGGCCAGCCCGCCCGAGATGAGCATCACATAGATCGTGATCCGCGCCGGGCTGATCCCGGCATATTGTGCGGCGGGCTCGGATTCACCGAAGGCCCGGATCTGATAGCCCAGCCGCGTGCGCCAGAGCATGTACCAGACCATGAAGCACATCCCGATGGCGATCAGCAGCGCGATGTTGACGGGCGGCACCGTGCTGAACGGAATGCCCACCAGTGCCAGCATCTCGTGCAGCTTGGGCAGCGCGACCTCTGACGGAAAGCGCGGCGAGGCCGGGTCTTGCGAGCCAGGCACGCGCAGCACATTGACAAGGATATATCCCAGGAGCGAGGCGGCGATGAAGTTGAACATGATCGTGGTGATCACGATATGGCTGCCGCGTTTGGCCTGCAGATAGCCCGGAATGATCGCCCAGGCCGCCCCGAACAGCGCCGCGCCAAGAGAGGCGGCAATCAGCGCGACCGACCAGTGCGGCCAGGGGATGTAGAGGCAGATCAGCGCGACACCCAGCCCGCCAAGAAGCGCCTGCCCCTCACCGCCGATATTGAACAACCGCGCCTGAAAGGCGACCGACACGGCCAGCCCGGTAAAGATGAAATTGGTGGCATAGAACAGCGTATAGCCCCAGCCATAGCTCGACCCGAACGCCCCTTCGACCATCAGTTTGACGGCCTGCCACGGGCTCTCGCCGATGGCCCAGATCAGCACCGCCGAAAGCGCGAAGGCCAGCGCCACCGAGAACAGCGGCACAAGGGTCACATCGGCCCAATGCGGTATCTTGCCCCGGCTGCTCATGCCATGCCCGCCATCATCAGCCCCAGTTCCTGCGCATTGGTCTCGTCCGGCATCCGCTCGCCCATGATGCGCCCGTCAAACATGACGATGATCCGGTCCGACAGCGCCAGAATCTCGTCCAGTTCGACCGAGACCAGCAGCACTGCCGCGCCCGCATCACGCAGCCGGATCAGGCGCTGATGAATAAACTCGATGGCGCCGATATCCACCCCGCGCGTGGGCTGGCCGACAAGCAGCAGGTCGGGCTCGTATTCGATCTCGCGCGCCAGAACCAGTTTCTGCTGGTTGCCCCCCGAAAACCCGCTCGCCTTGAGTTGCGGATCGGGCGGGCGTACGTCGAAGGCCTCCATCTTTCCTGTCGTGTCGCGCAGGATGGCAGCATTGTTCATGCGCCAGGGGCTGGGGTTGTAGCGCGGGTCATGGTGGTAGCCGAGCGCGATGTTCTCCCAGGCGTGGAAATTCATCACCAGCCCGCGCCGCTGGCGGTCTTCGGGAACATGGGCGATGCGGCGCGCGCGGCGCGCCTGCCCGTCGCAGCCTGCCCCCGACAGCGGTAGCGCTTCATTGTCGAGCAACACCTTCCCCTCGGCCTCGCGCAGCCCGGCCAGCACCTCCAGAAGTTCCGACTGACCGTTACCCGAAACCCCGGCGATACCGAGGATCTCGCCCTTGCGGATGCCGAAGGAAATGCCGCGCAACCGCTCGACGCCCTGGCTGTCGACATGGCGCAAGCTCTCGACGCGCAGCACTTCGGCGCCGGGCTGGGCGGGGGGCTTCTCGACGCGCAAAAGCACCTTGCGCCCGACCATCAACTCGGCCAGTTCCGTGGGGCTCGTTTCGGCAGTGACGCGCGTTGCCACCATCTCGCCGCGCCGCATGACGCTGACCTCATCGGTCACATCCATGATCTCGCGCAGTTTATGGGTGATCAGGATGATCGTCTTGCCCTGTTCTTTCAGCCCCTTGAGGATGCGGAACAGGTGATCGGCCTCGGAGGGGGTCAGCACGCCGGTCGGCTCATCCAGGATCAGGATGTCGGCCTCGCGATAGAGCGCCTTGAGGATCTCGACCCGCTGCTGATGGCCAACCGAGAGATCCTCGATCAGCGCATCCGGGTCCACGTTCAGTTCAAATTCGCGCGCCAGATCCTTCAGCAACCCGCGCGCACGTGCCAGCGAAGGGCGCAGCAGGCCACTGTCCTCGGCCCCGAGAATGACATTCTCCAGCACGGTGAAATTCTCGACCAGCTTGAAATGCTGGAACACCATGCCGATGCCCGCGCGGATGGCCGATTCGCTGTCAGGGATCTCGGTGGGTTTGCCGTTGATGAAAATCTCGCCCGAATCGGCGCGGTAAAAGCCGAACAGGATCGACATCAGGGTCGATTTGCCCGCGCCATTCTCGCCCACAATGCCGTGGATCGTGCCGCGCCGCACGCGGATGGAAATGTCCTTGTTGGCCTGAACCGGCCCGAATGCCTTGGAGATCCCGCGCAATTCGATCGCAAGATCGGATGCGGCAGTTTCCTGCCGCATCTGGGAGTCATTCAGCACCATGGCGTTCAGAACGCCGGGCAGGTGCTGTCGGTGCGGTAATCATGCACGCTCAACTCGCCTGCGATGATGGCGGCTCGCGCAGCCTCGACCGCGTCGATCATCTCGGCGCTGATCAGGTGCTCGTTATGCTCGTCCACGGCGTAGCCCACGCCGCCCGCGGCCAGATCCATCACCACGACACCGGTTTCCATGTCCGGCCCGTCGGTGAAGGCATCATAGACGGCCTGATCGACCAGCTTGAGCATCGAAGTCAGCACAGAGCCGGGATGCAGGTGGTTCTGGTTGCTGTCTACCCCGATGGATTTCAGCCCCGCATCCTCGGCGGCCTGCAACACACCAAGCCCGGTGCCCCCCGCTGCGGCAAAGACGATGTCCGAGCCCTGGCTGAACTGCGCCTGCGCGATTTCACCGCCGCGCACGGGGTCGTTCCAGGCCGCCGGGGTCGAGCCCGTGTAATTGACGATCACATTGATATCCGGGTTGACCGCTTTCGCCCCTTGCGCATAGCCGCAGGCAAAGGCCGTGATCAGCGGAATCTCCATCCCGCCCACGAAGCTGATCGTATTGGTCTCGGTGGCCATCGCGGCCAGCATGCCGACCAGATAGCTGCCTTCCTGTTCGGCAAAGATCACCGAGCGGACATTGGGCAGGTCCACCACCGCGTCGATCAGGACAAAGGCGGTGTCGGGATAGTCGGGCGCGACCTCGACCAGCGTCGGCTCATTGGCAAAGCCCAGCACGACAATCGGGTCCGAGCCAGCCTCGGCCAGACGGCGGGCGAATTGCACGCGCTGCGCTTCGGCCGAAATCTCGATCTCGCGATAGGTGCCGCCGGTCGATTCGCGCCAGCGCTCGGCCCCGTTATAGGCCGCCTCGTTAAAGGATTTGTCGAATTTGCCGCCCATGTCGAACATCAGCGCGGGGGCATCGGCCTGCGCGATCCCCGCAGTCAGGGCGAGCACCGAGGCGGTCAGGGCAAGGGGCTTTAGGGCTGTCATGTCACATATCTCCTGTTGGGGTCCCGGTCGTTTATTCGCGCCGGAACTGCGCTCGGGCGCATGCAGCGCCACGACTGGCACTGATTAACCTCGCATTCCGGCGCGCGGTCAACAGCAAAATCGTGCGCGTGCACCGGCTTGGCAGACGAGAGGGCGGGTCAGCTCAGCGATGCCTCAAGCACAAGCGCATCGACCGGGGCGCGCCCCGGCGCGCGGTAATAGCCGCGACGCAGGCCAACCTCGGCGAACCCCGCCACGCGGTAGAGCGCCAGCGCGGCAGAATTATCGGCAGCCACCTCGAGAAAGCAGCGCGTGGCCCCGCGCGCCTGCGCCCGCGCCAGCCCCTGCGTCAGCAGGCGGCGCGCCAGCCCCTTGCGCCGCGTCTCTGGGGCGATTGCAAGCGTCAGCAGTTCCGCCTCGTCTCCGGCCACGCGCAGCAGCGCAAAGCCCTGCAGCACCCTGCCCTCCTGCGCGGTCTCGAGCAGGCAGGTCGGATCGGCAAGGAACCCTGCGAAATCGCGCGCAGACCAGGGTGGCGGCAGGGTGAACGCGGATGCGTGCAGCGCCGCAAGGGCCTCGGGGCTCATGGCAGCATTGCGGGCGGGGCCTCGCTTGGCG
>SKIF01000048.1 GCA_007116575.1 Paracoccaceae bacterium | reverse complement strand
GCTATATGACAAGCGCGGCCGCCCGGATGCTGGCGCTCGTATATGCGCTGATTATCCCAACCCCGAAGTGGCAACATTTTGCACTGCCCTTTGGCTCATTTTTACTCTGCCGTTGACAGCGCGATCTGGTCCCCGTGCTTTTGCGTCCGCTGATCTATCGCAATTATGGCATCCGGATCGAGGAAAGCTGCGTCCACCGGACGGCCGCGGGCGCGCGCCTGCTGGTCCTGCATGGCGACCAGTTCGACGGACGATTGTTTCGCAACGGCTCGAAACTGGCCGACCGGGCCTGGAACTGGCTGACCGAAAATGGTCTGGCCCGTCCGCCAGGACGCGGGCGGCGCTGGTCGCTGGGCCGGGCGATCGTGCGCGAGGGGGGCTCGCTGGCCGAACGCTATGCCGAGGCCGCCCGCAAGCGCGCCAGGCGGGACGGGTTCGATGGTATCGTCTTCGGTCACAGCCATGTGCCCATGCTCGAGGATCGCGACGGCTGCTGGCTGGCAAATTGCGGCGCCTGGACCCGGCCGCTCAAGGGCTGCCACACGGCCATTGCAGAAACCGCCAATGGCACCTTGACGCTCTTGCGCTGGCCGTCCAGCCCGCCGCCGGACACCGCCGCGCTCGGCGCCGCTGCCGAGCCGGCGCCGTTGCTACAGAGGTGCGATCCGCACACGACCCGTCTGATCCGCCATATCCATGCCCTGTGGTGTCCGAAACAACCATTCCCCTTCCCTGTCCGAAGGCGCCCCGAAACAGACACGCCGATGCCCAAGATCCCGCGCGCCTCACCCGGCATGATGCCTCTTTCGTGACGACCTCGACGCGCTGCCAGAAGATCGCTGCGACCGGTGGGGTGACAGGGGGACGGGTCCTGTCGCCCAAGGCAGCCGTGCTGTGCTGGGTCTGCGTCCGCAATATCTGTCGGCGGATGGCACGGGTTCAGGGCTGGTCGAGGGCAGAATTCTGGTCGCCGAAAGGCTGGGCAGCGAGACTGTCGTCGATCTGATGCTGCGCGATGGCACCAATCTGATCGCGACCCTTACCTGAGCGCAATGGGGCTATCAGGTCAATCTGGCCCAGTCCCGGTTTTTCCTTTGGTTTCAAGCCAATCCTGCAGGATCCGCCGGATCATCTCCGGCCTTGTAGGTATGTCTTCTTCCGCACGTCGCATGTCATCCGGGGGTATGAGATACCAGAGGTGGTCGCGGGAGAGACCACCGAACCAGTCAGCTCAGGACGCGATCATGTGGTCTAAACCGTCACGTCCCGGGACCAGACCGCCACGCGTCTCGGTGCGGAGCGTTTGGGCAGCAGGTTTTGCCCACTCGCCAAAGTCATTCAAATGGTGCGCAGCTATCGGTTTAGAAGTCGTGCTCGGTCGGACACTTGGGCTTCGTAGAAGCTTGCACTGATGCGTGCCCACGCGAACTCGATGTGACGCCACAAGGGTACGGGCGGATACCGCAGACGCAAATGCGCCGGGGTTCCAGCGAGACCGGCAGGCGTTTGATCAGCAACCGACACGAAAACCCGCAAGCTACGCACACCACTTTCGCGGTCACGCGATATGATCTCGCGCAATTCCAGTACATCAACAGGCAGCTCAATGTAATCTGAGCGTCCCAACCGCAATGTAATGACGGGCAATTCGTCAGTGGCAGCGCTCAAGTCAATTTCGGGATAAGGTCCCGAAAAGATCGCCGCCCCTGTATCGGGATACCATGTTCCCAACCGCGCGCCTGGGGGCACCCATTCCCCACGATGCCGCGACACATGCGGTATAAACACCCCATCCCTTTCGGCCCTGACAATTTGCGCGCTTTGTTCACGACGCAGGACTTGAAGTCGCGCGTTCAGGCTGTCCAGTTGCTCTTGTGCGCTGATGCTTTGGGCGGGGTTCAGACTCGCGACAGAATCACGAAATTGCTGCGCCAGCGCGATGCTCATCTGCAGATCCTCAATGTCTGCATCGATCAACGGATTATCGAGCTGCGCCAAAACCGTGCCAGCGGCAACGCGACCCGCGTCAGCACGCTGCAGGATCTGACCCTGCGTTTGCGCTGTTAATGCATACCGACCATCAGCCTCCAACGTCATCGGCGCACTTACGATAACGGGCCATTTGATGAACAACAGCGCAACAAGGCCCGCACCGCCAAGACCCAAAACCCAAAACACCTTGCGCCGCCCGGCCATTCTATCTGCACTGACGCCCGTCGTAGGCTGTGCCCGCAGCAAGGGAGAGAAGAACATCACATAAGCTGCCCAAGCGACCACCGTTGCCCCCAATCCCAAGTAGGTTGGCAAAAGCGCCCATGCAATCACAACCAGGATATAGATACGATATGCCAGAGCACCCAGACCATAGAGCAAAAGACCCCACGCACCTTTGCGCGGCACATGCCCCTGTGCACCGAAACTTGCAACCCATTGGCGGAAAGCCTTGAGCGTGTTTGAACTGCGCGTGCCAAGATTTCGCTGCCCGATAACATCGACAAAGACGTAATACCCATCCAGCCGGATCAACGGATTTCCGTTGAACAGGATCGAGTTCAACGTTGAGAACACGAAGATATTTGCAAAAAGCGCCCTTAGATAATCGCCTTCGACAAGGCTTAGATTCCAACTTCAAGTGCAACGGTTGATTTGAAGGCCGCGATTTCGTCGGCCATGGCTTCGGCGGGGGTTCTCCAACCGAGGGTTTTCCTCGGGCGGTTGTTCATCAGTGCTG
>SKIF01000070.1 GCA_007116575.1 Paracoccaceae bacterium | reverse complement strand
CATGTCCACGCGTGCGGTGTGATGTGGTTCCAGCGCCGCGCCGAAACTGTGCAGCAGGCGGAGTTCAGCCTCGCCGCTCAGGGGCTCTTCGCGCCAAAGGTCAATCGCGAACCCTTCGGCCTCGTAGGGCCGGTCAACAGCCAGCAGCGCCGCAATACGCGCCAGATGGCCCTCTTCTGAGACCGGCGGGCGCAGGGCGAAGAGCGCCAGTGCGGCTTCGGGTGGCTGGGTGGCCAGCAGCGCCTCGGCCTGTCGCTGGACTGTGTTGATCAGGGGCCAATGCGCCCGCTCGCGCAGGAAGGTCTCATAGGCAGCAAAATCGCCGCGCCCCTCGCGCAGCGCCATCCACTGCAGGATCCCCTGCGCAATCGGCGCGCCGCGTGCGGCCTGCGCCTTGGCCTCGGTCCAGTCGTTCCGCTGGGCGGCCTGAAGGGCTGCCGCCAGCAACCCGGCATCGCGCGAGGGTGGCGGGCTGTCCTGCGCCCCGGCCTGCGACGCCAGCGACACGCCCAGCCCCAGAACGATGGTGCAGAACAGACGCGCAAGCCTGTGACAAGCGGGTGCGGGTGACATGGCGGGCCTCTTTTTGCCTTGAAACTGCGTTGTCCACGTTCTAACCGGCGAGGGACGCGGGGCAAGACACATTTGTGCAAGCACGAAGCTGCCCGCGCACAGGTCATGGCTGAGGAGGCGCAGATGCAGATCAGAGGGTCCCTGCCAGCATTGGTCACACCACTGAAGGACAATGCGCTGGATCTCGACGCGCTGCACGCGCTGGTCGAATGGCAGATCGCGGAAGGCTCGCACGGGCTGGTTCCGGTGGGCACCACAGGTGAGAGCCCGACGCTCAGCCATGCCGAGCACGAGCAGGTGATCGAGGAAGTGGTCAGGGCCGCCGCGGGCCGTGTGCCGGTGATCGCCGGGGCCGGGTCGAACAACACCATCGAGGCGGTCGGTTTCCTGCGCCATGCCGAGGCAGTTGGTGCCGATGCCGCGCTGGTCGTGACACCCTATTATAACAAACCCACGCAGGAAGGGCTGATCGCGCATTTCACGGCGCTGCATGACTGCTGCGACCTGCCGATCATCATCTACAACATTCCGGGCCGATCGGTGGTGGACATGACGCCCGAGACAATGGGGCGGCTGGCAGAGCTGCCGCGCATCATCGGGGTGAAAGATGCCACCGGCAAGCTGGAACGGGTCAGCCTGCAGCGGATGACCTGCGGGCCGGAGTTCATCCAGCTTTCGGGCGAGGATGCGACCGCGCCCGGTTTTAACGCGCAAGGCGGCGTGGGTTGCATCTCTGTGACGGCCAATGTCGCGCCACGGCTTTGCGCCGAATTCCAGGAGGCGACGCTGGCGGGCGATTATGCGCGCGCGCTCGAGATCCATGACCGGCTGATGCCGCTGCATGTGGCCATCTTTGCCGAGCCGGGACTGGTGGGCGCGAAATACGGGCTGTCGCGGCTGGGCAGATGCACCGAGGAGGTGCGCCTGCCGCTGGTCGGGCTGACAGAACAGACCCGTGCCAGGATGGATGCGGCCATGCGCCATGCGGGGCTGCTGAACTGACGGTGCGTCCCGGGTCGGGAAGCGCCCGCGCGCCCCGAGCCTACCTGCCCTTGCCCGGCTCGCGCGGGCGCTTGCCTGCGGCACGGGCTCAATCCGCAAGGCTGCCGGTCTCGATGTCCACCCAGACCATGCGGTGCCGCGTGGGCGGGTCGTCCGGATCGCCAAGCAGCGCGGCCTCGGGGCTGTCGGGGGTGGGCCAGAACACACCGGCATCGCTGATACGCAGGTCATGCGCGGGCAGAATGTAGCTGACCCGCAGATTGCCCGGGCCCGGTATTTGCGGCCAGTGCACAGTGTCCCTCTCAGGCGGGCTACGATGGTCGGCATTTCGGTCGTCTGTCGCTGCAAGTGCCGCGCCCGGACTGGTCGGGCGCGGGTCCTGCAGCGCCGGGTGCGCGAGAAGGCTTCGCATCGCCTGATGCAGCCCGTCGCCATCTTCGGGATCGAGATTGCTTCCGCCAAGCAGCACGAAAGGGTCTTCGGGCGCGGGCATCGGCAATTCACCATCAAGCAAGCGTAGCCAGAAGGCGGTTTCGTCATGGTTGCGCAGGCGATTGCGGTTGTTCGCCCCCCCGAAAACCGGGGGACCGGCCTGATAAACAAGCAGGTGCAGAATCTGGTCTCTCGCGATCTGCACGGGCACATCCCAGTGCCCGGTGCTGGAGAGACGCTGGATGGCCAGCGCGCCGGCGGGGATATCGGGCAGCAGTGCGCCGGGTAAATCGCGCCACAGGAAGCCGGAGAAATCGCGCGCGCGCTCTAGCGCCACGGGAAAGCGCGACAGAACGGCGAGTGCCTTTGCCCCCCGATAGGGCCCATAACCCTGCGTGTCATCGGGGGTATCGCTGCGCCCGTCCCCGGTCATGTCCCGCCCGGTGCGCAAACCGGCATTCGAGGCGAAAGCGAAGAGATGCGGATAGTCCGTTCCGCGCGCGGCAATCAGGTCGCGGAAGGCTGCGAGTGTGATGAGGCCGTGGTCGTGATCGATGCCAGAAAGCACAAGGATATCGGGCTGAATATGTGTAATCAGGTCGGCCTTGAGCGCAATCGCGGGTGCCTCGGCGCGGACGTCGCGTAGGGCCTGGCCCGGGCCGCGTCCACTGAGATCGACCCGCCAGAAAGCCAGCCGTAGCGTGTCGCCCTGCGCCGCCTGGGCGCATAGGGCAAAGCTCAGGAATAGGCCGAGCGCGCGTGCAGGGGAACAGAATCCTCTTCCTCTGCGATGCGCCGACGCTGAGCGCGCACAAGCTGTGCGACCCGGTGCATCGCGACTCCGCGCAGAATGAGGTTGACCGGGATGAAGGCCCAGAGCGTGATCCCCCAGACAAAGGCCAGTGGCGATTGCAGTGTCATGGGCTGCACCAGCAATGTGGACAGATGCAGCAGTACTGGCAGAGAGAATGGCAGGATAATGCCTAACAGAATGTTAACATGCCCGTCGCGCTCCAGCCGCTGGACGACATCGACGCCTTTGGTAGGGTCGAAATTGGGCAGGTTGATCCAGACATTGAAGCTCTGGTGTCGCTGCGGCCAGTAGCCGATTATGATCAGGATAATCAGTGTGGCAAGGCCGAGGATCGCGACGATATAGGCCAGCGAGGCTGCCGCTGTGACCAGGGCCAGATGCTCGAGTGGCAAACCCTGTGGCAGCGACATCACCATCAGGCGTACCGGACTGAAGGGGAAATCCAGAGTCGAGCCGATCATGGATGACACAAGCACCAGCCAGTTGGTCGATTGTGGGTTCAGTAGAACCTCGCGTTGCAACAGCGTGACCAGCAGAACGATCGACAGAAGGATGACGAAGCGGGCGCGATTATAGGGCTTGGCATCGCGGAACTCGATCAGGCCGGGATAGGCGGCTGCATATTCGGTGCCGACAACAATTGCCGCCAATAGCGCCAGCAGCGTCACGGCTTGTGCGGCTTCGAGCGAGATTTCGGGAAGCAGAAGGGCCGGCAACAGGATCAGCAGCGCAGCGCAGACCCCACGCACCAGAATATGTGCCACATGTGACATGTATGCCCTACTGCCTCGCCTCAAGGCGCCAAGTCTGTCGTTGACAGCCTGCGCTTTTACTTGCGGTCTCGGTCTCAACGCCGAAACCTGCCTTATTATCGACACAATCTTGCCCATTTTCCGTCACCCTCGCAAGAGCTGTGAACAGCATCCGGCATGGCTGGGGCGATTTCGAGAAGAAACTGTCGCGAGTTTGCATCAAATTCGGGGAAAAAATGCGGCAGCCCCGCGGGGCTGCCGTGTCAGATCGCCAGTATTGGTGCGTTCAGACCCAGGGGCGCGCCTGTGTGGCCTGCGCTTCGAAAGCATCAATTGAAGCGACTTTCTCAAGCGTCAGCCCGATATCATCGAGCCCGTTGAGCAGGCAATGCTTCTTGAACGGGTCGATCTCGAAGGAAAACACCTGCCCATCAGCGCTGGTGACGGTCTGTGATTCAAGATCGATCGAAATGCGCGCATTCTCGCCTTTGCGCGCATCGTCCATCAGGATGTCGACCTGTTCCTGCGGCAATACGATGGGCAGCATCCCGTTCTTGAAGCAGTTGTTGTAGAAGATATCGGCAAAACTGGTGGAAATGATGGTTCGAATGCCGAAATCAGCCAGCGCCCAGGGTGCGTGCTCGCGTGACGAGCCACAGCCGAAATTGTCGCCCGCAACCAGAATCTCGGATTTGCGATAGGCTGGCTGGTTGAGCACGAAATCGGGGATTTCGCGGCCCTGATCGTCATAGCGCATTTCGTCGAACAGGTTCTTGCCGAGCCCCGTGCGCTGAATGGTTTTCAGGAACTGCTTGGGGATGATCATATCCGTGTCGATATTGACCAGTGGCATGGGGGCCGCGACCCCGGTCAGGGTGGTGAATTTTTCCATGGTTGACTCCTTTCCAAGAGCGCCGAGGTTTTGCCCGCCGCCATTGTCGCTCGGACTAATGGCGCGCCAATGGCGACCCCCGGAGGATCTGGGGCAAAACTAAATCAGGCGGTCTCGGCCATCATGTCGCGAATATCGGTGAGCCGACCCGTGATGGCGGCGGCGGCGGCCATGGCAGGGGACATCAGATGGGTGCGCCCGCCCCGACCCTGCCGCCCCTCGAAATTGCGGTTCGAGGTGGCGGCGCATCGCTCGCCGGGGGAAAGCTGGTCGGGGTTCATGGCGAGGCACATCGAGCAGCCCGCAAGCCGCCACTCAAAGCCAGCGTCGATGAAAATCTGCGCGAGTCCCTCTTCCTCGGCCTGCGCGCGCACAAGCCCCGAGCCGGGCACCACCATGGCGCGTTTCACCTTGATCTTGCGGCCCTTGAGGATTTCGGCTGCGGCGCGCAGGTCCTCGATGCGGCCATTGGTGCAGGACCCTATGAAGACAGTGTCGATCTCGATATCGGTGAGTTTCTGGCCGGGTGTCAGACCCATATAGTCAAGCGCGCGGCGCGCGGCCTCGACCTTGCCGCCTGCGAAACTGGCGGGATCGGGCACGCTGTCGGTGATGGGCAGCACATCCTCGGGCGAGGTGCCCCAGGTGACGACGGGCGCGATCTCTTCGGCCTTGAGCGTCACGACCTTGTCCCAATGCGCATCCGGGTCGGATTTGAGCGTCTTCCACCAGGCCATCGCCGCGTCCCATTGCGCGCCCTTGGGCGCATGGGGGCGGCCCTGCACATATTGAAAGGTCTTTTCATCCGGTGCGATAAGACCCGCGCGCGCGCCACCTTCGATGGCCATGTTGCACACGGTCATGCGGCCTTCTATTGACAGTTCCTCGATGGCCTGTCCGCAATACTCGATCACATAGCCGGTACCGCCCGCCGTGCCGGTCGCGCCAATGACCGAAAGCGTGATGTCCTTGGCCGTGACGCCGGGTGGCAGCGAGCCGGTGATCTCGACTTTCATGTTCTTCGATTTCTTCTGGATCAGCGTCTGCGTGGCCAGAACATGTTCGACCTCAGAGGTGCCGATGCCATGGGCCAGCGCACCGAAGGCGCCATGCGTCGCAGTGTGGCTGTCGCCGCAGACCACCGTCATGCCCGGCAGGGTCCAGCCCTGTTCCGGACCGACGATATGGACGATGCCCTGACGCACGTCGTTGACCGGGTAGTAATGCACGCCGAATTCGCGGGCATTGCGGTCCAGCGCCTCGACCTGAATACGGGATTCTTCGTTCTCGATCCCATTCTCGCGGTCGGGCGTGGTGGGCACATTATGGTCGGGTACGGCGATGGTCTTGTCGGGCGCACGCAGCTTGCGTCCGGTCATACGCAGCCCTTCGAAAGCTTGCGGGCTGGTGACTTCATGCACCAGATGGCGGTCAATATACAGCAGGCAGGTGCCGTCTGTGTCTTCATGGACGACATGTGCGTCCCAGATCTTGTCATAGAGGGTCTTGGTCATTGGGGTTATCCCTGAATGAGATGAGGATCGACAGGCAGTGGGATGGCCCGGCGGGCCGGACGCGCACTCAGCGCAGTCGTGCCAAGACCGAGCGGTTCATGCGCTGAAACCGCTGCGGCAGGCGCGCATGGTCTGTCATGTCGAAAAACCGGATCATGGCGCAGTCATAAAAGGGAATCACGGGCAAGGCAATCTCGGATCAGGGGTGATCCCGTTGCGCGGTTTTCACCACGCTGTCTGAAAACTGCATGGCCCAGATTGAGAAGCCGAAAAAACATGTTATATTCCAGATGTCACCAAGCCAAAGGAGGACAGATCTCTGTCTTACACTGACACGACCGCATTTGCGGCCCGCCCGGAGCCAAATGTCGCCGTTCCACTGAGCAGCGAAGCCATTCTGGACCTGGTGCTGACCTCGCTTGACGACGACAAGGCAGAAGACATCGTGACCATCGACCTTCGGGAGCGTTCGGCCATGGCTGATCACATGGTGATCTGCTCGGGACGCTCGACCCGGCAGGTCGCGGCCATCGCGCAGAAACTGCTCGACCGGCTGAAAGAGGCTTTCCGGCTGACCGCGCGCGCCGAGGGCAAGGACGTGGGCGACTGGGTGCTGATCGATACGGGTGATGTCGTTGTGCATATCTTCCGCCCCGAGGTGCGCGAGTTCTACCAGCTCGAGAAGATGTGGCAGGAGCCTGCGCGCCCGCCTGTCGCCTGATGCGGCTGCATATCTGCGCAGTGGGGCGGATCCGCTCGGGCCCCGAACGCGTGCTGATCGACGATTATCTGGCCCGGTTTGACAAGACGGGGCGGGCGCTTGGGCTCGGACCTTGCCGCGAACACGAAACCGACGAGCGCAAGGCCACCACGCAAGCCGACGAGGGGCGCGCGCTGCTGCGTGCGCTTCCAGAGGGCGCGCACCTGCTGGCGCTGGACGAGCGCGGACGGCAGATGAGTTCGCCCGATCTCGCCGGGTGGCTGATGCAACTCCGCGACCGTGGCACGGGCGATCTGGCCTGCGTGATCGGGGGCGCGGACGGGCTTTCAGCCGAGGTGATCGAGCGGGCCGATGCGCAGCTTTCGTTTGGCGCGATGGTCTGGCCGCACCGTCTGGTGCGGGTCATGCTGGCCGAACAGCTTTACCGCGCCGCCACGATCCTGTCGGGTAGCCCCTATCACCGGGCCTGAGCTGCGCGACTGAACAGCGTCGCAAAAGGCCGGAGCACTGGCGTGCTCCGGCAGTCGGGCAGTTACGAGGGGAAGAGCCTCGGGGGAAAAAGCGGGGGAGGGCGGCTACCAGTCGGCACCGCTGCGATGGCCGAATTTCTCGACCAGAAAATCGATCAACGCGCGGACCTTGGGCTGGGTGTAGCGCCCCGCGGGATAGACCGCATAGAGGCTTTGCACATCCTGCGGCAGTTCCGGGATCACATCGACCACCTGCCCGGCCTCCATCGCAGGGGCGTAGAGGAAACTCGGCAGATAGGCGATGCCCAGCCCGTTGATGGCCGCATTCAGCAGCGACTGGCCGTCATTGACCGAAAACCATGTCGAGGAACGTACCTGCCGCACTTCGCCCGAGGGGGCGGTGATCTTCCAGACCGAGGTATTGGCATTGTGCGAATAATAGAGCAGGCGGTGATCGTTCAGATCGTCGATGCGCCCGGGCGTTCCATGCGCGTCCAGATAGGCCGGGGCGGCGATCAGACGCTGGGTTGTTTCGCAGATCTTGCGCGCGCGCAGCGTGGAATCCTCCATCTCGCCCATGCGGATGGCCAGATCGAACCCTTCCGAGATCAGCTCGACATAGCGGTTTTTCAGCACCATGTTCACCGAAACCTCGCTATAGCGGTTCAGGAACTCGCCCAGAACCGGCGAGAGATGCGTCGCCCCGAAATCAGTGGGCACGGCGATCCGGAGGATGCCGGTCGGGGCGGATTGCATTGAGGTGACGAGATTATCGGCCTCGCCCGCGTCATTGAGCACGCGCCGCGCGCGGTCGTAATAGGCCAAGCCGATATCGGTGGGGCTGACGCGCCGAGTGGTGCGATTCAAAAGCCGCGCGCCCAGTCGCGCCTCGAGCGAGGACACATGCTTCGACACAGCGGATTTGGAAATCCCCATCTTGCGGGCGGCGTCGGTAAACCCGCCCTGATCCACCACTGTGGCAAATGCTTCCATTTCGGTCAGACGATCCATCAATATGTCCTACGCATGCCATGCCTGTCGAGTTTCACCTTCTTGTGAAAATCGGGCAAGAATTGGGTCGCGGCGCGACAATACCGGGACAATCCCTGTGCTATGGGTTGGTTTTGTGCCGCATCCGAAACAGGAGGCAGGGGCACTGTTGCCGTTGCGGGATCAGAGGCCGAAGCTGGCGAAGGGCAGATAGCGCACTGGGGTGCCCTCGATGATTTCGGAAGCCGCGTCACCCAGCTCGACCAGCCCTTCGGCCCAGCTCAGCCCGCTTATCCGGCCCGATCCCTCCGAGGGAAACACCTCGGCATGGCCCGCCGGCGTCAGCCGCGCACGCAGGAATTCGCGCCGCCCGGGTTTCTTGCGCTTGGTGAAGGCTGCGGGCACTGTTACCCCCTGCGGCGTGCTCCAGCCGCTTCCGGCCATCATCGACAGCGCGGGGCGGGCGAAGATCAGCGTGCAGACAAAGGCTGCGACGGGGTTGCCGGGCAGGCCGATGACCGGCATCCCCTGCCACTGCGCCAACACCAGCGGGCGGCCCGGCTTCAGCGCGATGCGCCACGAACTCAGCCGCCCTTCCGCGCGCAACAGCCGCGCGATATGGTCTTCATCGCCCGCCGATGCCCCGCCCGAGGTCAGCACCGCGTCACAGCGCGCAGCGGCCTCATCAAGCGCCGCCCGGATGCGCGCGGGATCGTCGGGCACATGCCCCAGATCCACGGGGGCATGGCCCCAGCGACGCAGGATCTCCAGCAGCATGGGGCGGTTGGCATCATAGATCTGATGCGGGGCGGCCCCTGCGCCGGGCGTGGCCAGTACCTCGTCACCGGTCGAGAGCACGCCCACCCGCAGCCGCGCGAAGACAGACAACTCAGCCAGCCCCAGCGCCGAGGCGAGCGCCAGATCAGGCGCGGTCAGGATGCGCCCGGCGCGCAGGAAGGCGGCACCCTTGGCCACATCCTCGCCTGCCTTGCGGGTGTTTGCGCGGGGCTTGACCGGTCCGTAAAAGGCCACGCGGGCCGCATCGCTGGCGCAATCTTCCTCCAGCACAACCGTATCCACACCTTCGGGCAGGATGGCCCCTGTCAGGATACGGATCGCCGCGCCGCGGGGCACGCGCGCCTCATGCGGCTGGCCTGCTGCCGCCCGACCGGCGACAAGTGGCAGGTGATAGGGGCCGTCACCTGCAAGGCTGCCATGCGCGAATCCGTAGCCATCCACAGCCGAATTCGCCGCAGGCGGATTGGCGCGGGCGGCGATGGCATCGACGGCCAGCACGCGCCCGCCCGCCGTCGCCGTCTCGATTGTCTCGGTGCGGGTGAGCGGGTGTAGGGCGCTGCGCAGCCGCGCCAACGCATCATCGACCGGCACCCATTCCACCCCCTGCGGCATAGCGAAACAGTCGTCGCGCAGCCTCGGCGGGGTCAGATCGGGCGCGCCGAGCGCGGCCAGCAGTACGGCCTCATGGCCCGCGCCCAGAATCCAGCCCTCCTCGCGCAAGATCTCGGGTGCAGCCGGGGGCGTGAGGAGGGGGGCAAGGTCAATGGCGTGCAGGGCGCGCGCCAGCAGATCGACCTGAGCGGCATCCTTGCAGGCATAGCCGCGCGCGGTCTGCACCGCCGGGTCAAGCAATGACAGATAGGTTTCGGCCAGCACCAACGGGGCATCATGCCCTTCCATCGGCCAGACGGAAAGCTGCGCCCCATAGGTCGCGCGCAGCCCCGCCAGATGCGCCTGCCCAAGCAGGCTTTGCGAACCGACGGAACCGGTCGTGTAGAGTTTCCACATCGGATGCGCGCCAGAGCACACTTGTTCGGTCGCGCGCAACTCCTCCAGCCCGGTGCCGTGGCGCGCCCGGCCCTTGTCGGGCAGGTCGGGCAGATCGTGCGAAACCGGGCGCCCCCAGAACGGGCCGATACCGGGAAAAAGCCGATTGATCTCGGCAGCGATCTCGAAGCGATTGTTGTGGTTGTCGGCATCGTCACGGATGCGTGCGGCGAGCCAGTCCCAGACCGCGAGCGCCTCGGGCCGACCGGTGAGCCGCTCGGCAAAGCCGCGCGGAAACCCGAAGCCGATATCAAGCGCCACCAGAACCCGCTCGTCTGCCGCAAGCGCGGCATCCAGCCGCGCACGCAGCGCCGCGATTGCGGCGTGGCGCGTGGGCAGGTTCT
>SKIF01000068.1 GCA_007116575.1 Paracoccaceae bacterium | reverse complement strand
TGGCGCATGGGTGGTTCGGCGCGTGCACCCAATGGCCATGAAGCCGCAGTGATTGCGCGGCAGCGGCGCTTCAGGCGCCGCAAATGCGCCCAAACAGAAGCTCAGCCCTTCGATGCGGCCACACGCAGCTTGCGCGCACCTGTGCCGCCGCCGCCAGAATGCGTGTCCATGAACTCCATCACCAGCGGGCGGATATTGTTGCGCCACGACTTGCCCGCGAAGATGCCGTAATGGCCGGCACCGGGTTCGACATGGCTGGCCTTCTGCGCGTCGCTCAGCCCGGTCAGCAGGTCCAGTGCCGCCAGACACTGGCCCGGTGCGCTGATATCGTCCTTCTCTCCCTCGACGATCTTGACCGCCACGTTCGTCACTGCGCCGAAATCGACCTTGTGGCCATCAACCACGAATTCATTGCGGGCGATCTCGCGCGCCTTGAAGATGCGCTCGACGGTCGAGAGATAGAATTCCGCCGTCATGTCCATGACCGCAAGATACTCGTCATAGAAGCGGTTGTGCTTGTCGTGTTCGCCCGCTGCGCCTTGCGCCTCTGCGGTGATCTTGTCCGCGAAGGCCTGCGCGTGACGTTCCATATTCATTGAAATGAACCCGCCAAGCTGCAGCAGCCCCGGATAAACCAGTCGGCCCACGCCCTGGTACTTGAACCCTACGCGCTGGATGGCGAGGTGTTCGAGCTGGCCCATGGTCACGCGGCGGCCGAAATCCGTGACCTCGGTGGGCGCGGCGTCCGGGTCCACCGGTCCGCCGATCAGCGTGAGCGTGCGCGGCTGCGCTTCGGGGTCAAGCTCGGCCAGATAGGCCGTTGCCGCAAGCGCCAACGGCACTGGCTGGCAGATGGCGATGACATGGGTATCGGGGCCCAGATGGCGCATGAAATCCATCAGGTAGGTGGTGTAATCCTCGATATCGAACTTGCCTTCCGACACGGCGATGTCGCGCGCATTGTGCCAGTCGGTGACCCAGACCTCGCAATCGGGCAGGAGGCTGGCCACGGTCGAGCGCAAAAGCGTCGCGTAATGGCCCGACATCGGCGCGCACAGCAGCACGCGACGCTCTTTGTCTGGGCGGCCATGGACCTTGAAACGCAGCAGGTCGCCAAACGGACGGTCAAGCTCGACCACTTCCTCGACCATATGGTCGCGCCCGTCCTCGGCCACGATCGATGCGATGCCCCAGTCGGGCTTGATGACCATGCGCGCAAAGCTGCGTTCGGTGACACGACCCCAGGCGGACATGACCTTGAACATCGGATTGGGCACCATACCCCAGACCGGATAAGAGGCGAAGGCCCGCGCCGAGGCGCCCATCCACTCATTCGTGTTGCGGATCGACTCCATCAGATCGTAGGTCGCCATACCCTTCATCTCTGTCCTCGCGTTTACGCTGCGACATCGTCTTGCAACAATCGTCGCTTCAAATTGTAGCCATACATCGTTAAGATCATCTGGGGAGATCTTTGCTGCACATGCGAAGGATACGGGGGAATTTTTTTCATGACAACTTCCGAATATGATGATGACCAAAAAGTCGAACGCCTGAAGGCAAATATGGCACGCATCGAGGAACTGACCCACCGCCTGACCGATGCTCTTGCCCAGCGCGAACCTCCCCGTCCCGGCCTGCAAGCCCCTGATTCAGATATCTTTCTTCACGCCGCAGCTGCCTATTGGACCGAAATGGCCAATAACCCCTCGAAGGCACTGGAACAGCAGCTCGACTATTGGGGAAAAGCGCTCAAGCATCATATCGAGGCCCAGGAAGTGCTGCGCAGCGGCAAGATCGCGGCGCCTGAAGACACGACACCCGATGACCGGCGCTTCTCGAATCCCCTGTGGAAGACGCACCCGTATTTCAACTATCTCAAGCAACAATACATGATCGCTTCTGAAGCGATGCAGCACGCTGTCGAGAACCTCGAGACCATCGAACCGCGCGAGAAACGCCGCCTGCAGTATTTCACGCAACAGATCGTGGACATGATGGCGCCCACCAATTTCCTGGCCACTAATCCCGATGCGCTGATGAAGGCGGTCGAGACCGAGGGCGAAAGCCTTGTTCGCGGTCTCGAGAATCTGGTCCGTGATGTCGAGGACAACAAGGGCGAGCTACTGGTTTCCCTGGCCGACAAGGAAGCCTTCAGTGTGGGTGACAACATCGCGACGACGCCGGGCAAGGTCGTGTTCCGCAACCGCATGTTTGAGCTGATCCAATACGCGCCCACCACCGACAAGGTCCATCGCACGCCTCTGGTGATCTTCCCGCCCTGGATCAACAAGTTCTACATCATGGACCTGAAGCCCCAGAACAGCCTGATCAAGTGGATCGTCGATCAGGGATATACGCTGTTCGTCGTCTCCTGGGTCAACCCCGACGCGACCTATGCCGATGTGACACTCGAAACCTATATCGAGGAAGGCTATCTTGAAGCGATTCGCGTGGCGCGCGAGGCCACTGGCGAAAAGCAGGTCAATGTGGTGGGCTATTGCATCGCGGGCACCACGCTGTCGCTGACACTGGCGCTGATGAACAAGCGCAAGGACAAGTCGGTGCGCGCGGCCACCTTCTTCACCACGCTCACTGATTTTTCCGATCAAGGCGAGGTCGGCGTCTTTCTCGAAGATGATTTTGTAAACGGAATCGAGGCCGAATGCGCGGAAAAGGGCTATCTCGACAGCAAGTTCATGTCGCGGACCTTCTCTTTCCTGCGTTCGAATGACCTGATCTATGGTCCGGCCATTCGCAGCTACATGCTGGGCGAGGCCCCGCCCGCTTTCGATCTGCTCTACTGGAATGGAGATGGCACCAACCTGCCCGGTGCGATGTGCGTGCAGTATCTGCGCGAGTTGTGCCAGAATGACCGCTTCGCGGGTGCGAGTATCAAGATCTGCGGGGAAGAGATCAGCATCCGCGATGTGAAACACCCGCTCTGTGCGATTGCCTGCGAGACCGACCATATCGCGGCCTGGCGGTCGAGTTTTCGCGGCATCAGCCGGATGGGCAGTCGCGACAAGACGTTTATGCTGTCGGAGTCGGGCCATATTGCCGGGATCATCAACCCGCCCAGCAAGAAGAAATATGGGCATTACGCAGGCCCCGCCCCGGAGGGTACCCCCGAAGACTGGCAGACCGCCGCAGAGTTCCATCAGGGATCATGGTGGCCGCGCTGGGAAGCGTGGCTTCGCAGGCGGTCGGGGGCAAAGATTGACGCCCGTATGCCCGGTGATTCGGGCTATGAAGCCCTCGCCGACGCCCCTGGAACCTATGTCATCAGTTCAAAGAACGAGGCAATGTCATAGGCTTATCTGGCTGCAGAAAGTAATTTGCTGCAGTGCAGAAAAAATCCTTGAAATGCTGCGGTGCAGCATCCATATTGCGGTCATGGGCAGAGACCAGATGAGCTGGGCTGCCGGGAGAACCAGAGATCAAGGAGATCACCCATGACCAAGAGCGTTGACTATACCAAGATGATGAAAGACATGATGGGCGCGTTCCCGATGGACACGACCGCGATGCAGGACGTGTTCAAGTCGCAAGCCGCCCTGGCCGAGAAAATGAGCAAGGTTGCTCTGGAAGCTGCCGAAAAGTCGACCGAAGTTTCGACCAAATGGACCAAATCGACCCTGGCGAAAGTTGGCGAAGTGTCGACCGTCAAGGAAGACCCGGCTGACTATTCCAAAGCGATGACCGATTTCGCTTCGGCTCAGGCTGAAATGACCGCCGAGCACGTCGCTGCTTTCGCTGAAATCGCGAAAAAAGTGCAAATGGACACCGTCGAGCTGCTGATGGCTGCTGGCAAAGACATGCAGGAAGAAGCTGCATCGGCTGTCAAGAAAGCCACCGACACGGCGACCAAAGCCACCAAAGCTGCTTCCGCGAAGTAAGCTGCCAAACTTCGCCGGGCACTGTTTCCTCCCGATGGGTGCCCGACATGGAAGGGCGAGCGCATGACGCTCGCCCTTTCCTTTTGCGCCAAGCTCGCCTAATCTCGCTGCACTGCAAAAGTCTCGGGGAGGGAAGAGATGACCGAGGATGCCAAGCCGCTCCTGATCAAGCGCTATGCCAGCCGCAGGCTGTATAATACCGAGACCAGCGATTACGTCACGCTCGAGGATATCGCGCGCTTTATCCGCGAAGGGCGCGCAGTTCAGATCGTCGATCTGAAATCGGGCGATGACCTGACCCGTCAATATCTGCTCCAGATCATCGCCGAACACGAAAGCCGCGGCGAGAATGTGCTGCCGCTCGATGTGCTGACCGATCTGGTGCGCAGTTACACGACGCAGGCGCAAAGCGTGGTGCCACAGTTTCTGGCC
Source organism: Paracoccaceae bacterium (assembly GCA_007116575.1). Classification (GTDB taxonomy): domain Bacteria; phylum Pseudomonadota; class Alphaproteobacteria; order Rhodobacterales; family Rhodobacteraceae; genus Roseinatronobacter. Next base: position 6,039 of record SKIF01000068.1, on the reverse strand, counting down.
ATGTCCTTCGAAATGCTGCGCGAGGGGCAATCGCAGATCGTGGAGAACATGACCCGCGCCAACCCGATGGCCGCCATGCCAGGTTTTGAAGAAATGCAGCGCCAGCAACAGGCCTTCATGAAAAGCATGATGGCCGGCTGGCCGGGCATGGCGTCCACTGGTATCAGCAACGAGGGTGGGGCGGACGAGGACGACCTCGACCAGATCAAACAGCAACTCTCCGAGCTTCAGACCAAACTGTCGAAGCTGGAAAAATAGACGCCGCCGACGGGGCGCGCGTTGCGGGCAGGTGCCACACATCCTGTCCGGCCCCGGTCGACCGCCCCGCCCCCGCACCGAGCAGTCAGGCACCGCTCGCGGGGCGATTCGTCACAATTGACACACCACCAAAGCTGGCAAAAATCGGGCAAGGGTAACCCGGGCGTCTGGCCGGACTGATACCACAACGCGAACAAACCGGGCCGATGCCCTGGCTTTGTTCGTCCAGCGAAAACACTGGCAGTGCACAGGCGTCGTTTTTGTTCAAATTCGTTCAACTTTTAGATGCGCATCGCCGCGAAAATGCCTCAGATTTGACTCATATCCCGAAGGTGCGGACCCGCTCCGAACACCGGAACTCCACGTCTCGCGCACCCGACCGCGCCAGACCAAGACAAAAGGACGCAAACATGCCCTGCCGGTCCCGCCTCCTGAGCAAACGGACAGTTCCGCCATCGGGCGCAATCCTCGATCATGCCACTCTACATGCCGCGCGCGGCGGGCTCTATCGCGATACCGGCAAGCGACTCATTGATCTGTCGATCGCCGCGCTGATCTTGCCCGTCTTGCTGCCGCTGATGGCAGCGGTCGCCCTCTGGCTTCTGGCGCAGGGACGCAAACCCTTCGTCGCCCGCCGCTATGCCGGGCGCCAGGGTCGTAGCTTTCAGGTCCTGGACCTGAACCTGCCCGAGACCGGCCCGGCGGATCTGCGCGGCGGGCGGAACCTGTCGCGGCTCGCGCTTGCGCCCCGGCTCTGGGCTGTCCTATGCGGACAGATGAGCCTTATCGGCCCGCGCCCGCACCCCACCGTCGAGCGGCCCGCGCAGATTGCGCCGGTTCTTGACGTACTGCGCCCCGGTCTCTTCCCCTCTGATGCGGACGGATCAGTCGATGCAGCGCTGATCTATGCGCGCGATCTGAGCCTTGGGCTTGACCTGAACCTGCTGCTTCAGGCGCTGAAACAGCCTGCTGCCGCGCGGACAACCCCCGAATGCGCCTGATCTTTCGCAGCTATCGCGGCGGCTCCCCAGCAATCGAGGACTTGCATCGGGTCGAGGCCGGTGTCAAATCCGCGCTCATGACACCCCGCAATATCTCGCTCAAGACCATTCCCAACAGCCGCCATGTGATCTGGCTGGTAGCGCTGACATGCCTGCCGGAAGTGATCCTGACCCTGATAGAGGCGTCGCCCTTCGCGGGTGGCAATCTGCGCGGCACCGCGCTGATGCTGGGGGCGTTCTGGAACGGGCTACTCAATGGCTGGGAGCCGGTCTATCCCTTCCAGCGCGAGGTGATGTTCATCTCCTATGCTTTCCTGCATGGCGGGTTTCTGCACCTGATCGGCAACATGATCGCCGTGCTGGCCCTTGGCGGGATCGCCGTCGCGCGGATCGGCGCGCGCGGGTTCCTGCTGCTCTACGCGCTCTCGGCGATTGGCGGGGCGGCGGGGTTTGCGCTTCTGTCGAACAGCACGGCCCCGATGGTCGGGGCCTCGGGGGCGGTCTTCGGGCTGATCGGGGCGTGGAAGTTCTGGGAATGGCAGTTGCGCCAGCATCTGGGGGCCACGATGCGCCCGCTCTGGCGTTCGCTGATCGGGCTGGCGCTGCTCAATGTGATCCTGTGGCTGGCGCTGTCGGGCCTTCTGGCCTGGGAGGCCCATCTGGGCGGCTTTGTCGCGGGCGTGCTCTTCGCCGCCATCGTCACGCCCACGCTGCGCTACCGTATCTGACCCCGTAACCGGCAGGCACGCGCGAGCCAGGCATGGGCTGTCGGGCTTGGGTCGCGCGGCCCTTCCTGCCAGATCAGGATGCTTCCAACGCCGCGATGATCGCGCCGAAATCCTCTGCCTTGAGCGAGGCCCCGCCCACCAGCGCCCCGTTAACATTTGCAATGGCAAAGATTTCGGCAGCGTTTCCGGGCTTGACCGACCCGCCATAAAGCAGCGACATGGCCGCATCCGGCACCGCCGCACGCAGCGCGTCATGGACCTCGGCGATCTGCTCCAGCGTCGGCGTGCGGCCGGTGCCAATGGCCCAGACCGGCTCATAAGCAATGACCGAATTAGCCGCAGTCGCACCCTCGGGCAGTGACTCGCGAAGCTGACCCATCACCACCTCCAGCGTCTGGCCCGCGTCGCGTTCGGCCTCGGTCTCGCCCACGCAGATGATCGCCACCAGCCCAGCACCATGCGCCGCCTGCGCCTTGGCGGCCACGGTTTCGGAGCTTTCGCCATGATCGGCGCGACGTTCGGAATGCCCCAGAATCACATGCCGCGCGCCTGCATCGGCCAGCATACGCGCCGAGATATCGCCAGTATGCGCGCCGCTCGCTGCTGCATGGCAATCCTGCCCGCCGACCATGATCGGTCCGCCATGCAGCGCCTCGGCCATGGAAGCGATCAGGGTTGCGGGCGGGCAGAGCAAGACCCCACAATCGGGCGCAGGAAAGGCGCGCGCCAGCGCTCGCGCCTCGATCAGATCAGCGCGCAGGCCGTTCATCTTCCAGTTTCCGGCAGCGAGTTTGCAAGCTTCTTGCATCGGCAGGTCTCCCGTTTTGGCGTCACGCTACGCCCAAGCGGGAACGGATGCAATCACGAGCCGGTGCGCGTCCCTTCCATCCGTGCCTTGAGGGTCTCGACATCCTCGAACTTGATCGATTCGCCGCAGCCGCAGGCATCGGTGACGTTGGGGTTGCGAAAGCGGAAGGCGCTTTCCAGAAGCCCGGTCTCGTAGTCGATTTCGGTGCCGAACAGAAACATCTGCGCCATCGGCGCGATAATCACCCGCGCGCCATCCTGCTCGACCACTTCTTCGTGCTCGCGGACCTCCTGCGCGGTCTCCATGGTATATTCCATACCCGCGCAACCGCCCTTCTTGACGCCGATGCGCAGCCCGGCGGCCCCCTCGCGCGCCATCAGCCGCGTGATCTGGCGCACCGCGGCGCTGGTCAGGGTAACAGGTGATTTTCCCGGTATTGCAAACATTCCAGAACCCTTGTTAAGCCTTTCGCGGCGCAATCTCGCGGGCCGGATTGCCCGCCACTGTCGCGCCTGCCGCGACATCGCGCGTCACGACCGCGCCCGCGCCGATCACCGCCCCGTCACCGATGGTCACTCCCGGCAGCAGAATCGCGCCGCCACCGATCCACGCATCCGCCCCGATCCGGATCGGCCGCCCCCATTCCAACCCCTGCGCCCGTTCCGCGCCACTACGCGGATGGTCAGCGGTCAGGATCTGCACATTCGGCCCGATCTGCGTGCGCGCGCCAATGCGCACCTCGCAAACATCAAGGATCACACAGCCGAAATTGACAAAGCAGCCTGGCTCGAAATGGATCTGCGATCCGTAATCGACATGAAACGGCGCATGGATCACGGCACCGTTCCAGCTTCCCAGCAGGTCGGTCAGAATCTTGTCGCGCTCTGTATCGCCCTTGATGGTCTGGTTGTAGGCGCGCGTCAGCTCCTGCGCGCGGCGGTGCAGCGCCACCAGTTCAGGGCAGCGCGGATCGTAGTGCGCGCCTGCAAGCATCCTGTCGCGCTGTGACAGGGCAGCATCCATCACATGAACCCCAGTTCCAGCCGCGCCTCGTCCGACATCATGTCCATGCCCCATTGCGGGTCGAAGGTCATTTCCACCTCGACCGATTGCACACCGGGCACGGCGCTGATCGCATCCGCTACCCAGCCCGGCATCTCGCCCGCCACCGGGCAGCCCGGCGCGGTCAGGGTCATGACAACATCAACCTCGCCCGCCTCGGAAATGGTGATCGTGTAGATCAGCCCCAGATCGAAGATATTGACCGGAATCTCAGGGTCATAGACCGTCTTGCAGGCCTCGACCAGCGACTCGTAAAGCGGATGAGCCGTGCTCGAGGGCTTGATCAGCAGATCACCTTCTTCGGAATTGCTCATTACGGCCCCCTTGCCCGCGTAGTCGCTATACCTGAGCAATCATATAAGATTTATCCCGCGCCCGTCCAGTGCCCCCGGCCCGCGCATGTCGTCACAGCACATAGCGGCTCAGATCGGCTGAACGCGCCAGATCGCCAATATGGCTCTCGACAAAATCCCCATCGATCTTGACCTCCGCGCCCGAGCGGTCGGGCGCGTTGAAAGACAATTCTTCGAACACACGCTCCATCACTGTATAGAGCCTGCGCGCCCCGATGTTTTCCACCGCCTGATTCACATCTGCCGCAATGCGCGCCAGCGCCGCAATCCCGTCCTCGGTGAAGCTGACGTTCACCTCCTCGGTCGCCATCAGCGCCGAATACTGCCGGGTCAGGGCGTTGTCGGTCTCGGTCAGGATGCGCACGAAATCGCCCTCGCTCAGCGCGCGCAACTCCACCCGGATCGGCAAGCGCCCTTGCAATTCGGGCAAGAGGTCCGACGGTTTGGCGATATGGAACGCGCCAGAGGCAATGAACAGGATATGATCGGTCTTGACCGGCCCGTGCTTGGTCGAGACGGTCGTGCCCTCGATAAGCGGAAGCAGATCGCGCTGCACGCCTTCGCGGCTGACATCTCCCCCGCGCGAATCCGTGCGCGCGCAGACCTTGTCGATCTCGTCCAGAAACACGATCCCGTTCTGCTCCACCGCCTCCAGCGCGCGGGTCTTGACGGTCTCGTCATCCAGCAGCTTGTCGGCCTCCTCGGCAATCAGCAACTCATGGCTCTCGGCCACGGTGACGCGCTTGCGCGTGGTCCGCCCGCCAAAGGCCTTGCCGAAAATCTCGCCCAGATTCATCATCTGCCCGGCCCCCGGCTGGCCCGGTATCTCGAACATGCCGCCCATCGGGTTCGTGTTGTCGGCAATCTCGATCTCGATCTCGGTGTCGTCCAACTCCCCCGCCAAGAGCTTGCGGCGGAACATCTCGCGCGTCCCCTCGCGCGCAGTCTCGCCCGCGAGCGCCTCGATAACCCGGTCCTCGGCGGCCTTATGCGCGCGCGCCTTGACCTCCTCGCGCATATGCTCGCGCACCATCAGGATGGCACTGTCCACCAGATCGCGGATGATCTGCTCGACATCGCGCCCGACATAGCCGACTTCGGTGAACTTGGTGGCCTCGACCTTGAGGAAAGGGGCTTTCGCCAGTTTGGCAAGCCGCCGGCTGATCTCGGTCTTGCCGACGCCTGTGGGGCCGATCATCAGGATATTCTTGGGGTAGACCTCTTCCTGCAGATCAGCAGGCAATTTCTTGCGCCGCCAGCGATTGCGCAGCGCCACCGCCACCGCCCGCTTGGCCTCCTTCTGGCCGATGATGAAGCGGTCGAGTTCGCTGACAATCTCGCGCGGGGTGAGGTCGGTCATGGGGCGTCCCTTTTGATGCTTCGGCGTGATGTAGAGGCTTGGGGCACGGAATTGAAGGGGGTTGCCGGGTATATGGCCGATTTGCAAAGGCATCGATGACGCAACCGCCTGCGCATCTCCTCGAACGATACCAAGACGTATACGCTCGACGAAACTCGCCAGATGAAACCCCGCACTGACTGGGAGGCGCTGCGCAAACAAGACGATTACGAGGGCGAACAGGAATTTCCTGTCGACTGGACCCGCGCCACCCTCGTCACCCCCGAACCCAAGAAAGCCATCTCGCTGCGCATCGACCCGGATGTGCTGGACTTCTTCAAGGCCCAGGGACGCGGCTACCAGACCCGCATGAACGCGGTGCTGCGCGCCTGGATGGAGGCGCAACTCAAGCGGTGATCAGGCGCTGATCGCCTCCACAGTCAGATTGCCGTTGGTATAGACGCAGATATCAGCGGCAATCGCCATCGCC
>SKIF01000041.1 GCA_007116575.1 Paracoccaceae bacterium | reverse complement strand
TGCCGCTATCTGCCGATGTGACAAGGAAGGTCAGGATCAGCACCACGCTCATGATCGTGATGCCGGTCAGCAACCCGCCATCGATCATATGGCCCAGCGTGACAAACAGCTTGGCGGTGTTCGACGCGCCGATGATGCTGCCCTCTGCCACACCCGAAAGTTCCAGATCAATCGCCGAGCCGCCCAGGATGGTCATCCAGGCAAAGCAGACCAGCGAGGGCGCGATCACGGCACCCAGCACGAATTCGCGGATCGTCCGACCGCGCGAGATCCGCGCCAGGAACAGGCCCACGAAGGGCGCGAAGGCGATCCACCAGGCCCAGTAGAAGGTCGTCCACCCAGCCTGCCAGCCAAAGAGCCGCCCGTCAGTGCCCGCCGCATAAAGCGCCGCCGTCGTCTCGGCCGGAAGCTCGGCCAGCGACTCTGGCAGGCTGTCGCGGAACCCGTCAAGCGAGCCCCAGGCATTGGTTGCGCCGCCATAGACTGCGGCCAGATCCTCAGCGCTCAGCCCTGTTTCCACGACAGCAGGCGCGGAGGCAAAGGCATCCAGTGACTGCGGCCCATAGGCCCCGAAGCTCAGATGCAGGAAGTTCAGGATGTAATCGACCAGCGCCGCGCCATAGGTGGTCATCGCAAAGGCGAAGGAGCCGAAGATCACGAAGGTCATGATCAGGATGAAGGACATTACCAGATTGGCGTTGGACAGCCATTTGATGCCCCGCCCGACGCCTGAGACTGCCGAGAGGATCGACAGGCCCATGATCGTGATCAGACCGGCGATCAGCCCGACGGTCGCAGGGGCAGGGGCGTCACCGCTCATGTCCATCATCCATTCCATGCCGGTGATCGCATAGATGCCATCGACGAACTGGCTGACCCCGAAGCCGATGGTCACCGAAACACCGAGGATCGTTGCGACCACACCGATCACATCAACAACATGGCCGAAAGGTCCGTTGATGAAGCGCCCGAAAAGCGGGGTCAGGGCGGTGCGGATCGTGAGCGGCATGCCACGCGTATAGGCGTAGTAGCAAAGGCTCAGCCCGGTGGCGACATAGATGGCCCAGGCGTGGAAACCGTAATGCAGGAATGTGTAGCGATAGCCCGCTTGCAGACCCTCGACGGTGTTGCCCTCGACATTGCCCGCAACCGTTTCGGGGTTTGACCCCCACAGGCCCAATGGCTCGGCCGTGGCAAAGACCATCAGCCCGACGCCCAGACCCGCGCCGAACATCATCGCGAACCATGAGAAGGTCGAAAACTCGGGCTTTTCACCCTCTTCTCCCAGCACGCGTGCGCCGGTCTGCGGAATCAGCGCGATAGCGAAAAGGAAGAAGGTGAAGAGCCCGACCGAGAGAATGTAGAATGTGTTGAAGCCTTCGAGGAGGCCCCATTTGATATTCGCGAGCTGAGCGCCCGCCGATAGGGGCCAGATCAGCGCCCAGAGTACGATCCCGACCATGATGGCCTTGGAGATGGTTGCGATGGGTATCGAGTGTCCCTCGTAAAATCCCTGGTCGGCCGTCGGGATATCAACATCCGTGAATGGTGGCTTTATGGCCATGGTCTGTCCTCTCTGTTGTTGTTCCGGCGAAAAGGCGGTGCACCCGGTTTGTCGAAGGGTGTCATTCTTGGGCGGCCGGTCCGCCGGCTATTGATTAATTCTTGCAAGCCTAGGCCCTCTCCGACATTCCCGGCCAGCAAAAACGACATAATAGATGTCGTTTTCCGGCATTGGGCGCTGTTTTTACAGGCTGCGGCGGTTGGGTCAGTCATTGTCGCTGCCCTCGCTTCCAGCGCCTGAAACCGAGCGGGCCGACGAAGGGACAGTGCTGCGCAGCGCAAGAATGTCGAGCGCGCGCCAGATATGCTGGGGCACCAGAGGCAACTCACGCTCAGGGCTTTGGGGCTGCGAACCGGGGCGGCGCTCTGGCAGGAACGTCATGTGGATTTGCGCGCGCGCGAGCGCGCAGAGTGCCGGGAAGGCCGCGTCACCCTCGGGGGTGCCGTCTGCGTGGAACGCCACGCAAGTTCCGTCGTCGGCACAACAGCGCAGGGCGCGCGCGCCCTGTTGTGCAGTGATGGCGAGGAACGGCAGAAGCAGCCCCGGAACGGCGACATGGCCAAGGTCCAGCGTGGTCTGGTCGGTCAATTCGGGCAATCCGGCGTGATCTGTGAGGGTCGTGCCCAGGTGAACCGGGCAGAGCAGCGCATCGGGGTCCTGCGTGAGCCCCGGCGCGCGCGGGGGCACCGCGTTCCCCTGCAGGCGTTGCAAGAGAATCTCGCAGCCCGGCAATGCGCGCGCGGCCAGCCATTGGGCCGCATGCCCCGCCGCCTCGGCATGGCCCCAGTCGAACCCGGCCCCGCGCGCGGCTTTCGCACAAAGCGCATGCGTTTCTGATAATGATAGGCGCACAGCCTGACCGGCCTCGGCGATGGGCGATGAGCCGAGACGGGTGGGATCGTTTGCCTGCCCCCTCAAGCGCCTGCCCCCATCTCATCAGGGTAGGGCGCGTCCTGAAACAGGCTGATCCGCACCCAGCGATCCGAGCGGGGGTCAAAGCGCGTTGCCCCGAAAAACGCGAGTTTGCAGCGCAGGATGTCGATGGGCAGCATCCCGGCATGGATCAGGTTGTCGCGGATTTCCGCAAACGGGTGGCGCGCGATGATCTGCGCGCGCCGGACTGCCGGGCGGTGCCTGGGTGCAGCCAGCAGCAGATGCGCAACCGGCCGATCATCGGGCTGGCCCTGCAACGCCTGCCAGAGTGCTGCGGCCCGCCGGCCGGTATCGAGCGGCAATTCGCGCTCGGCGCCGGGTTCCTCATGGCGCTCGCCCAGACGCGGCTCCAGCTTGTCCTCGGACACATACCAGAACCGGGCGCATTGGTCGGGCGCGGTGTAGTCGACCCCCAGCGCCCAATCGTAATGCGCCCGCAGGATAGCGCGCAACTCCGCCACCCGCATCGCACCATTGATCGCGAAGGCCGTGCCCTCATCTGCATCCATGCAATCGCCCAGCCCGTCGATCAGTGTGCCATGCGGCTCCAGCATCGCGGCCAGCAGGGCTTCCTGACCTTCCAGTGGCAAGGTCTTGCACCCCCAGCGCCACAGGTCATCCCAGGGGTGCGGGGTGCTCTGGTCCCAGTCCCCCGCTACTTGGGCAGTGATGCGGGCAAGGCCATCGCGCAGATCGGCCAGCCTCAAACGCTGGATGTCATGGTCGCTGGTCCAGAGTTCGGCATTCTCGCGCGCGTCGTCCAGCGCGGCCACAAACCCGGCCAGTTCTGCAGCACCGACACCAGTTTGCGCGCGCACCCGCGCCAAAGCCTCTTCGCGCGCCAGCATCCAGTTGTTCAGCAGCACCGGATGGCGGATCAGAAAGGGGGCCATGCCAAGTCCCGTGGAATTGCCCACGCCCAGCCCGCGTTTAAGGTCTGGCGCAAGCCGCGCGGCCCGCTCTCCACCACGCGCACGGGCCAGATGCTCGACCAGATCGACGGTGAAAGCGCGTGTCAGCCAGACTGACAGCATTTCAGCCTGAAAGGGCGCGCTCAGTTCCGGGCGCTGCGCAATCGCCACGCGATCCGCCGCGCCGAATTTGCCAGAGCCGTACACGGCGGTCGTGCGCATCAGATAGCCGGTTTCCAGAAGCATCGCGGCATCAGGTTGCGCCCCCTCCGCCAACCGTTCGACGACATGATCGAACAGCCGGACCGAGCGGTTGGCGCGGCTCAGGCTGAGTTCGCGCGGGGAAACGCGCCCGGCTTCCTGCAGCGGCACATTGGCGGCGAGGCGGTCCAGATCGGCGGCATCGGGCGTGCCGTCAAACAGCGCGAAGGTCGCGTCCCATGCAGTGGCGATCACCCGGTCAGAGCGCGCTTCGGGCGGCAGGTCATGGGCAAAGGCTACAAGGCTGTAGGTGCGGACTGGGCCAATCGCGCGGTAGACAGCACGGCCAACGCCTTTTTCGTCAATCTGCCATACCGGCCGGTCAAAGCGCCAGCCCTCGGCCCGCATCCGGCGCAGAAGCTGACGCAGGAAGGACAGGCGCGTGGGGTGGCTGCATCCCATCCGCGCCAGCCGCATCACCTCGTCCGGGCGGCGCCGGAAGGCGCTGGCCTGTGGCATGGGGTTCAGGCCCTCGCAACTCATTGCGCGGCCTCTTGCTGCAGGCTTTGCGCGGCGTTGAAGCTGTCGCGGAAAAACCGCGCCCAATTGCCGCCCATGACAGCAGCGATATCGGGGGCCGAGAGGCCGACAGCGCGCAAACCTTCCTCGATCTTCCCGAAATCGCGATTGTCATGAAACCAGACCGGCATGGGCGGAAAGCCGGGATTGTCGGCGCTGCCTTCGCCATAATCGCGCTGCTTGGTCCAGCGGCCTGCGCGCATCCAGTCCACCACGCTGTCGGGCTGGTCCTGACACAGATCGGTGCCGATGCCGATACGCTCCACGCCCATCAGGTCTGCCGTGCGCGCGACCATGGTGCAGAAATCTTCAAGGCTGCAGTCACTGCCCCCGCGCAGATGGTGCGGATAGACCGAAAACCCCAGCATCCCGCCGCTCTCTGCCAGCGCGCGCAAGACGCGCTCGGATTTGTTGCGCAGGGCAGGGTGCCAGCTTGCCGGGTTGGCATGGGTGATGGCGATGGGGCGGGTGGACTGGGCGATGGCGTCAAGCGTCGAGCGTTCGCCCGAATGGCTCATGTCTATCACCAGCCCGACGCGGTTCATCTCTGCCACCACCTCGCGACCCATGCGGGTCAGGCCGGTATCTTCGGCCTCATAGCAACCAGAGGCCAAGAGCGACTGGTTGTTATAGGTCAGTTGCATGAAGCGCAGGCCGAGGCGGTGCAGCACCTCGACCAGGCCGATATCATCTTCAATGCAGGACGGATTTTGCGACCCGAAGAAGATTGCCGTGCGCCCGGTCTGGCGGGCAAGGTCAATGTCATCGGCCGTGAAGCCTTGAAAGATCAGATCAGGAAAGCGCTCGAACCAGCGGTTCCAGGCTTCGATATTCAGCACCGTCTCGCGGAAATTCTCGTGATAGGTGATCGTCACATGAACCGCATCGACGCTGCCTGCGCGCATCTGTCGAAAGATCGTTTCCGACCAGTTGGCGTATTGCAGCGCGTCGATGCGTGGGCTCATGCAGGCGCCCCCGAGTGGATATAGGACGTCTTGACGATGGTATAGAATTCCTCGGCATAGCGGCCCTGTTCGCGCGGCCCGTAGCTGGACGCGCCGCGCCCGCCAAAGGGGACATGGTAATCCGTGCCAGCCGTTGGCAGATTGACCATGACGCAACCTGCGCGCGCGTTGCGGCGGAAATGCGTGGCGCGGGCCAGATCGCGGGTCATGATGCCCGCGGTCAGGCCGAATTCGGTGTCATTGGCGATATGCAGGGCTTCGTCGTAGCTGCCCGCCTTCAGAATGCAGGTGATCGGCGCGAACATTTCCTCGCGGTTGATGACCATGTCATTGCGCGTGCCTGCAAAGACGGCGGGGGCCATGAAATACCCCTCGGTCGCGCGCTCCAGCCGTTCGCCGCCGCAGAGCAGCTCTGCCCCTTCGCGCTTGCCGGTCGTGATATAGTCCAGATTGGCGGCAAGCTGGTCTGCGCTGACCACAGGGCCGATCTGCGTGCCGTCCTCCAGCGCGTGACCCACCTTCAACGCCTGCGCGCTCGCGACAAGTTTCTCGACAAAGGCATCATGAATGCGCTCATGCACGATCAGACGGCTGGCCGCTGTGCATTTCTGACCGGTGCCACCAAAGGCCGCGTTGGTGGCGTGGGCAACGGCCAGATCAAGGTCGCAATCTTCCATGACGACCATGGGATTCTTTGACCCCATTTCCATCTGCAGCTTGGTCATGTTGGGAATGGCCGCGCGCGCAATTCCGCGCCCCACAGGCACAGAACCCGTGAAGCTGATCGCATCAACGTGCGCACTTTCCGCCAAAGCCTGCCCGATTTCACGCCCGGCCCCCATGACCAGATTGAACAGACCCTTGGGCAGGTCCTGCCTTGCGATGATCTGCGTCAGCGCGACAGCGCTGGCGGGCGTCTGGTTCGCGGGTTTCCAGATCACGGCATTGCCGAAAGCCAGCGCGGGGGCGATTTTCCAGGCGGGGGTCGCTACAGGGAAATTCCAAGGACTGATGATCGCGACCACGCCGACAGGTTCGCGCCGCACGTCGATTTCAATATCCGGCCGCACCGAGTCGGCGGTCTGGCCCAACTGGCGCAGCGCTTCGGCGGCGAAATAGGTGAAGAACTGGCCCGCGCGATAGACCTCGCCCTTGCCCTCGGCCAGCGGCTTGCCCTCTTCGCGCGAAATCAGCCTGCCGATCTCTTCGGCACGCGCCATCATCTCGGTGCCGATGGCCATCAGCACATCATGGCGTTTCTGCGGGCCGGTCGCGCCCCATTCGGCTTGCGCGCGCCGCGCTGCCGACAAAGCCTCGGCAAGCTGCGCAGCATCGGCCTGCGCGAAATGGCCAATCACATCGGACAGGTCGGACGGATTGCGGTTTTCGACTGTGCTTGTCCCGCTATGCCAGTCGCCTGCAATGAAATTACGCGTCTCCAGGTCCATGTCATCCCTTCTTACCGCTCAGGCGGCCTTGATTCTGTCCATCAGGGCGGCATCGACCTGCACGCCCTCTGTCTCGATACGTTGGCGATTGGCGGCCCGGCGCGCGCCGGGCAACCGCGCGCCCGGCTGATCCGTGATCGCCTCTGTCAGCCGTAGAATTGCAGCGTGGAAACCCTCGCCCGAAAACGCCGCCGGATCGATGCCGATGAAAAACTGCCCTGTCCCCGGAGGCCCGCCCTTGGGGCCGGAAAAGGGGCTGGCCTCCAGCCCCAGATTGCCGCCTGACAGGGCCGCGGCGAAGATCTCGACCATCAGGCCCATACCGAAACCTTTTTGCCCGCCCGCGGGCACCATCGACCCGGCGAGTGCCGCCTCGGCGTCTTCGGTGGGTTGGCCATCTGCATCCAGCGCCCAGCCCGGCTCAATCGGCTCTCCCTTGCGGGCGCGCAGGATGATCTCGGATTTCGCGATCGCGCTGGCGGATTGGTCAATGACCAGCCGCGCGCGGCCTGCGCCATCGGGCACCGCCAGAGCGAAAGGGTTTGTGCCGATCACAGGCTTGGTGCCCCCGATGGGCGCCATCGAGGCAGGCGCATTGGTGAAGCACAGCCCCACAAGCCCGGACTCCGCCAGTCGTTCGGCGTGATGGCCCAGAACGCCGCAGTTATAGGACCGCGACACGGCCATGGCGGCGATCCCCTGCGCGCGCACTGCTGAGTCAAACTCCGGCCAGCCCGCATCAATCGCAGCATGGGCAAACCCATGCGCGGCATCGACCTGCACCGCCGCAGGCCGCGAGCGGGACACAACCGGATTTGCGCTGCCCAGAACCTTGCCGCAGCGCAGGTGCTCGGCATAGATCGGCACATACATCAGGCCATGACTGCGAATGCCGTCACGTTCCGCCAGGCGGGTCGAGCGCGCCACAGACGCCGATTGTTCCTCTGATCCGCCTGCCCGCATCAAAGTCTGACGCGCAAGATCTTCAACCTGATCCAGTGAAAGTGTCGTGTCAGTCATCATTCCCCCTGAGATCACGCTATGGGGGTGACTTGTTCAGATCAATCGAATTAAAGTGAATTTAAGTTCAGAAAATCTGGAATACGCGATCATGATCCGGACTCAAACCCTGCGCGTTTTCGTCACTGTCGCCAGTTGCGGAAACATCCGCGACGCGGCCAAAGCTCTGCGCCGAACGGATTCCGCGATATCCATGACACTCAAACAGCTTGAAAGCGACCTTGGCGCCCCATTGTTCGAAACGGACCGGAAACACACCCTGACGGCGCTTGGCGTTGAGGTGAACAAGCTCGCTCAGGATTTGCTGCGCGACTATGACCGCACCACCGAACGGATCATGGCGCTGGCCGCGGGCCGTGAAGGTGTCTTGCGTATTGCGGCCGTCCCGTCTGTCGCGGCACAGCTTCTGCCGCCGGTGCTCAGCGCCATGTTGGCCGATCATCCCGGCGTCAGGATCGAGTTGCTGGATACCGACAGCGCCAGCGTCCATACGCTGGTGGAAACGGGTGTGGTCGAGCTTGGCATCGGCGGCAAACCGGAAGCCAGCGCTGGTCTGAGTTTCGTCGCCCTGTTCAATGACCCTTTCCGGCTGGTCTGCCGCAAGGACCATCCGCTTGCGCGCCTTGCAAGGCCGCTGACACGTCAGGATATGCGTGCGCATCGGCTGATCAGCAATAAATCGACCGCGGGCTATTCCGGTTTCGATGCAGAAGGCCCAGATCACGTATCGGCAATAAGCGCCCGCAATGTCATCTCACTTCTGGCATTGGTGCGCGCGGGGGCCGGGGCAACGATCCTGCCTGCTCTGGCGACGCGCTCGATCGATGAAGACCTTTGTGCACTGGAACTGCATGACCCGATGGCGCTTCGGAGCGTTGGCTTTGTCTTGCGGCGAGGCGGCAACAGCAGCCCGATTTCTGCCGCGTTTCAGAGCCGACTCGTGTCGCTGATCCAGACGACTGACATTCCGCGCCAGCCTTGAATACAGGCTGCAGAAGCCGTTGAACAGAGACTGGTCAGACAAGCCACGGCCAGGTCTTGAAACCCTGCCCTAAGTCAGGCGGGAAGGTCCGTTTACGGCGCTTTGGTGCCAACTCGGGTGGTTTGGCGACCGAACCGCTTTCTTCGATTGACCAGATTGGGCCCGCGCGCGATCGAAGTTTGCGTCTTGCCAGTGCTATTCGCCATTGTTCTTGCACCCGTGGCGCACAAGCCCATTTTCGCAGCCTTCCGTGCACGGTCACGCGCAGCACCCATTGCGCGCCGCTTCGGGCGCGGTTTTTCTTGTGTCAAATGTGGATAGCGGCAAGCCTCCGGTCCAGCCCGTCAGCCTGCAGCCGTCGCAGTCGCCTTGCGCGCCGTGTTCAACGCAGCGGAACCGAGCGCGGAGGGCGTGTCAACGATCTGCAACAGATCGGCGGCGACATCGGACCAGGCGCGCAGCTTTGTGCCGGAAATGCGTGCTTCCAGCGCACGCCGGTGATCCGTGTCATCCACCAACCGCAGGACAGCGGCAGCGATGCTATCGACCGAAGTCGGGTCGCAATACTCGACCATATCGAGGCCGACCTCGGGCAATGCCGAAGTGTTCGAGACGACCACGGTCTTGCCATAAGACAACGCTTCGCCAACCGGCAGCCCCCACCCCTCATAGAGTGAGGGTTTTGCCGCAAAGAGGCAGTGCCGGTACAGGAGTTCAAGCTCCAAATCGCTCGGCGCCTCGATGACCGAAACAAAGCCAAGCAGGTTCCCGGTGGCCTGAAGCAGGTTCTGGACGTCCTACGACATCCAGCCAATGCGGCCGGCAAGCACGAGGCGGGGGATATCCGATCGTCCCTGATCGATGAGGCTTTTCCATGCCAGGAGCAGTCGCCAGATATTCTTGCGAGGTTCGATCGTGCCGACGCACAGGACGTAAGGCACATAGATGACAGATCGGATTCTGGGCTGCAACTGGGCAACCGCCAAGGCAGGCGCATAGCTCGACGGCACCACTATCTCACCATGCTCTGGGCGTGTCTTCGGAATCTGCAACTTGGCGCGCGCTAGCGGTACGGTTCTGATTTGCACGGTGCCGGCATGGGCAACCAGAAAATCCTCGAGATCACGACGGGTCGTTTCGGATGCCACGAGATATGTATCTGTATATCGGATCGAGTCCCTGAGCCAGTCATGGACGACGCGCGGCGTGTCACCATCCGTTGTCGCGGAATGAATGAGCGGGATAAGGTCATGGACCAGGGTAAAAACACGCATCCCTTTGGAATGTGCTGCGCAATAGGCTTTGTAGAAGCTTGGATTCCATGTCGAATCCAGCAAAACCAGCTTGTCGCACGGGTGCGCGATTTCAGATATCAAGCGCTCGGCAGATTGCGTCCCGGGGTCTTGCACAGGCGTCTCCGGGTGCCCTTTCCCCAGCAGCTTTGCGCCGACCTGACACATCCGGGACAGCAGGATCATCGGCCAGTGGCGGATCGGGCGTGCCTGCAACTGGCTGTCGCGCTTATTGTGGGCAGGGCCCGTGTTCGTCGCCTCCGCCCGGGCGTTGACTTCGGGTGGATCGAATGCACGGCGCAACATCAGCGGATCAAGGAAGCTGTCAGCACCGAACGTGTCGAGCCGCACGCAGTAATGTTGTCCGTCTTTGTGTGAGACGAAGGTGATGAACACTCTCTCGGGCGCGATTTGCGCGGCCAGCTCGGTCAGGACCATGGCGACCACGCGCTGGATGCCCGAATAGCAATCATACTCACGCACATAATCGCGCACACTGGATACATCGAAAAACAGCCGGGGCAGTTGGGCCTGTGGCGCTGCATTGCCCGCAAAAGGCTGACTCTCTGCGCTATCGGGTGGAAATGA
>SKIF01000011.1 GCA_007116575.1 Paracoccaceae bacterium | reverse complement strand
GGGGGGGGGGGTGGGGCGTAACGCCTCTGCCGGACGCAGGCAGGGTGTCTGTAATACGAAAAGCCCTGCCGCGAGGCAGGGCTTTGCAGTGTCCGGCAATGGGCGAAGATCAGTTCTTCGCGTAGAACTCGACCACGAGGTTCGGTTCCATCTGCACTGCATAGGGCACATCCCCGAGTGCGGGGGTGCGCACGAAGGTAGCGGTCAGCTTGGAGTGATCGACGTCCAGGTAATCCGGCACGTCGCGTTCTGCGAGCCCCACGGCCTCGAGCACGATCGCGAGTTGCTTCGACTTGTCGCGCACGGCGATGACATCGCCCTCGCGCACGCGATAGCTGGGGATATTGACGCGCGCCCCGTTCACCGTGACATGGCCATGATTCACGAACTGGCGGGCGGCAAAGACGGTCGGCACGAATTTTGCGCGATAGACCACAGCGTCAAGGCGGCGCTCCAGCAGGCCGATCAGGTTCTCGCCCGTGTCGCCCTTGATCCGCTCGGCCTCGGCATAGATGCGGCGAAACTGCTTTTCGGTCAGATCGCCGTAATGCCCCTTCAGCTTCTGCTTGGCGCGCAGCTGGGTGCCGAAATCCGACAGTTTTCCCTTGCGGCGCTGGCCGTGCTGGCCCGGGCCATAATCGCGTTTATTGACGGGGCTTTTCGGGCGGCCCCAGATGTTCTCGCCCATGCGGCGGTCGATCTTGTACTTGGCAGACGTGCGTTTGGTCACGGCTGATCTCCTTCGTGTTGCGCAGTCGTGCGCGTTGTGAAGGGCGTTGTCCTCTCCCGGACTTGGCCGGGCGACAGGCGACCTCTTGCGAGGGCCTCCAACACCAATGAAAACACCCGAGGCAGCGCCTCGGGATGGCGGGCTTATACGCGGCTGTTTCCCCGAGTCAACCCTGCTCAGGCAGCAAGCAGGGCGGTTTCGCCAGGGGTCAGACAGCGCCGTGCAGTTGGCCCGTAGCTCTCGGGGGACTGCACGATGCTTTCCGCCACCTGGCGCAGCGCGAGCCGGTGTTGGCGCAGGGTGGCTGCCGGGGCCAGCGCGGGGTGAAAACTCTCGGTCGGCAGGCCATTGGCAAAGATGATCTGATGCGCCTCGAACAGCAGATGGACATAGGTCACGCCATGCAGCGCCACATCCGGCGCGATGCAGTTGTAGTCGACCAAATCGCCCGCGCGTGCCAGCACTTCGTCACAGCCGAACAGATTGCGCGCAGGCGCACCGCGCACCAGCACCCGATGCGCGGGCGAGACGCAAAGGTCCTCATCCGGTAGCCCGTCGCTGAGCGCACCGCGCCGCAGCCGGATTGGTCGCAATTCCTTGTGGCGGCGCAGCGCCAACCCTGAGAGGGTGCTCTGGCCCACCCACATTACCGGCTGGGGGCCGTTATCATGCGTCTGGACAAGATCGCCCTGCCGCAGCCGCGCGATGGGCACTGGCCCGTCCGGCGTGGCAATCAACGCGTCCGAGGCGAAACAGATCACGCTGTCTTGTGACGACGCTGATGGCGCAGTCGAGATGTTCACGTCGGTAATCCAGCAGGTCTGACCATAGGGCGGCAAGGCTCCGTCGAACACCGCGAACTGCCCGCGTTGCATGGTGACGAGCCGGGCGAGATAGACATGGAAACCATCGGTCAGCACGAAGCCGTCCGCGGGGGCGTCCAGAATTGCCTCGGGCGAGGGCAGCGGCTGGACAGTGCCGCTCAGTCGCTCGGCGACAAGACGCGCGCGGGCGTGTAGCGCGTCTTGCTCGGGGCCGTTGCCAAGTGGGATGACGCCGGGATGCCCATCGAGGCGCACGGGTACGCCGGTCCATCGCCACGAGGCCCCCACCCGCAACCATTGCGGCGCGAGCCCCTGTACATCGTCGGTTTCGGTGTCATTCCAGTCCAGCGCGAAAACGCCGCCGAGCGGTGTCGCCTGTGCCATCTCTGCCTCTGTCTCTGCCCTGCCGCGTTTGTCGCAGCTTATTTCAGAAATCTAACAGAACATTCGCTTTGAAACCAGCCGGGTAGTTTCCAAGTTGTCGCAAGTGATGCGTTTATGTCTGCAACGTCCGCTCAGCACAGGTTGCGGGTACGCGCGATCATCGCGGCCTGAGTACGATTGCTGGCCTCGAGCCGTCGGTAGAGCGTCTTGACATGCAGCTTGACGGTCGGCTCGCTCAGACCGAGATCGCGGGCAATCTGCTTGTTTGTCTTGCCGACGCACAGCGCCTGCAGCACATCGAATTCGCGCGGGGACAGGCCCGGATCCGACGCTGCCACATCTGGCCGTCGCGCTGCGTGGTCGGACGACAGTTCTGGCCCGACAATAAAATCCACCGGCACAAAGCGCTCGCCCAGCACCATGAAGCGGATCGCGTTGAGCAGTGAGGTGGCGGGCATGGTCTTGTGCAGAAAGCCGCGTACGCCCAGCGACAGGGCCTGTTCGACCACTTCGCGCGGCGCCATGCCGGAAATCAGTGCGACAGGCGGGGCCGGGTCTAGCGCAAGGATGCGGCGTAGCCCGTCAAGCGCTTCCATGCCTGGCATGCCGTAATCCAGAAGCACAAGATCGAAGGGCGCTTCACGTTCTATGGCCGCGCGCGCCTGATCTACATCGCCGACCGCCACGATCTCGATATCGTCCTGCTGGCTCAGAAAGCTGCTCAGCGTGTCACGCAGCAGCTTGTGATCATCCGCGATCAACAGACGCAACGTCATGGGTCTCGTCCCTCGCGCCCTTTGCGCTGCGCCGCTTCGCGTTCCCGAGTGCAGCGACAAGCAACTCATTGGCAACAGGTTTGCGCAGGGTCGTAACAATCGCAGGATTGCCGGCGCTTGGCAACCTGTTGGCACCTGTGACAAGGATCACGGGCAGGGCGCTGTCCAGCTTGTGAAGTTCCGAAGCGAGCTCGCTGCCGGTCATTCCCGCCATGTCATGATCGGTCACCACAGCATCCCAGGTTTGTGGATCGGCGGCGAAAGTCTGGAGCGCTTCATATGGGTCGATACAGCAAACAGGGTCTGCCCCGGCGCGCACAAGAACGCGGGAAAAGGTCTTCAGCGTGGTGTCATCATCATCGACCAGAAGTACCTGCATCCCGTCTAATGGCGTGTCTGTGGTCTTGGCGCTGGCCGCGCGCGCATCCGACAAAGGGTCGTGCATGGGCCAGAAGACCGTGAACACGGTCCCCTGTTCGGGGAGCGAGGTGACGCGCAGGGCGCCGGCATGCTGCAGCAGGATGTCGCTCACGATTGATAGTCCCAACCCCGCGCCTTTCGCACCTTTGGTCGTGAAATAGGGGTTCAACATCTGGTAGCGGATTTCGGGCGCAATTCCGGGGCCGCTATCGGCGATTTCGACAACGGCGTAGTCATGCCCGTCCAACAGCACTCCCAGATCAAGCGGAGGGGTGCGATCCACTGCCGTGGCCTGTCGCAGGGTCACGCGAATATGCTCTGCGTGCCCGTCACGAGCCTGAGTACAAATTGCGTCGCGGGCATTGAGCATGAGGTTCAGCATTACCTGCATGACGGCTGTCTGGCCACCCGTGACTGCAAGCATGCTTGATGGCAGATTGAGGTGCAGCGCGACATCCGGTCCGAGGCTGGGACGGAGCAGATCTGCGGCCTGAGCAATGCTCTGGTCCAGCGCAATGCGGTTGCGGGCCGTGCTGCGCTGGCCCAGTCGGGTCAGGTTGCCGACCAACGACTGCGCCTGCTCGGCCGCTACCTCGATCCGTTCCAGACTGATGGACGCTGCGGCAGGCACGACAGGTCTGAGAATTTCGAGCGACTGGGTGATCACGGCCAGCACATTGGCGACATCATGGGCCAGCCCACCGGCAAGCTGGGCGACAAGCTGACGGCTCTGCGCGATTTGCAGCTTCTCGCGCAGGAGTGCTTGCTGCATCTCGGCGGCTTTGCGGTCGGTGATTTCGCGCGCGATGATCAGAAAACTGCCGTCATCCTGCACAGACATGGAGGTATCGAAGTACCTGTCCGACCCATTGGTGACATGCAAGGTCACCTCGCCGGTCCAGTCACCCCGAGAGTAGAGTTGCGGCAGGATGATCTGCAGATCCGGGGCAAAGGTCTCGGGGGAAATGTCTTGCCAGATCAAGGTTTCGGCCGGGGCATCACGGGCGATACCGAGCAAGTCCCGGAACAGCGGATTGAGATAGACCAATCGACCATTGGGCTGGACAATCGCGATCGCATCGCGCGATGCATCCATGGTGTTTTGACGGTCACGGAGTGCACGCACCTCTGCCAGCTTGCGAAAGGTCACATCGCTGCCGACAACCATATAGCCTTGGATTTCGCCATCGCGATTGCGCAAGGGCTGGACATTCAGGTCCAGCCAATAGGGCAGTCCGCGATGATCGAGGGCACGCACTTCCTGCTGGATGTCTGCTCCCTGATCGAGGATTGCGCAGAATTCCCGCAGTTGCAGGCCACCGTCGTCTGCGCTGTAGCGCAGGATATCGCTTGGTAACTCGCCGATAGCGTCTTTTAGTGCGATGCCGCTGCGCGTGACGCTCGCCTGGTTCATCCATGTTATACGACGGTCTGCACCTGTGAGCATGATGAGGTTGGTCGAAAGCTCGGCCGCCTGACCAAGCTGTCGGATTCGGGTATCCTGCATGTCGCTTTCGGTGATATCTCGCACCACAAAGAGAAAGCCCTGCGGGCGTCTTTCCCGCGCATCGCCGCTGGAGGTGACATGCAGTGCGAAACGCTTCATGGCTCCGTCGATTCGGAGCGCGTAATCATACATCTCGGACCAACCGCTCTGACGCGCCTGCTCCATTGCCTGCTCGCATATACCGACCAGATGACGTGGCAGGATCGAGGCCAGCGGTCTTCCGATGACCTCTTCCGGGGCCAGTGCGAAGGTCAATGGCCGGCTTTGGTGGAATCCGGTCACGATACCGCTGCCGTCAGTCTCGAACAGCAATTCTGGCAATGCAGAGATCATGGCCGCGATCCTGTCGCGCGCGGACTGAACGTCTGCCTGCAGCCGGATGTTGAGCTGCTTGCGCTCATGGCTGAGCAGCGCGAGGTCCAAGGTCGCGGCGAATCCCTGCAGCTGCGCGATCTCGACTGCCGCGAAGCAGCGCTTGCGGCGCACGTAATCCAGCCCGACGAACCCATGCGCCTGTCCGTCGCGCCACAGGGGCGCGGCGATCAGCGAGCGGATGCCCTGTTCGACCAGACTCTGACGAAGCTCCGAGCCATAGGCGAGGGCTTCGACATCCTCGAGCAGGAAATACCCGGCCCTGCGAAAGCCCGACCAGAAGGCTTCGCCAACCGTGAACGGGATCTGCTGCAACTCTGCCTGCATGGCCAGGATACCTTCCGCACACCATTCATGCGTGTTTTCGACATGCACTATGTCAGAGACGCGGAACACATACGCACGGTCGGCCCCGGCAGCCCGACCGATGCGGGCAAGCGCGGGCAGGATTTCGGGGTCTCGGTCAAACCCGGCAGCGTGTTGCAGCAAGGCTTGCGCGGCAGCATACTCTGACGCCAGTGTTGCATGGCGGTGATGCGAGCCGAACTGCGGTCCATCCTTCATCGAAGATACCCGATCCCTGCCTGTTGCACGCGACCGATGAACCGGCCCGGCGGGTGATGTGTCCGTGCCACCTCATCCGCCCCGCGCAAAAGCGGCAACCCAGTCTGGTTTTCTGCCCCAAGTCATTCTATTTTGCCGCCCGAGACTTGAAAAGCGGAGTTTTGCCTTGGACGAGAAACATGATGGACGTGTCACGCGCGAGGGAATCCGCATCCATAGCGCTGCCGATTTCGAGGGAATGCACAAGGCAGGCCGACTGGCAGCGACAATCCTTGACGAGATCGCCGAGCATGTCTTTCCGGGCCAGTCAACCGGCGAGATTGACCGGATCATCACCGAGAAAGTGGCGCAGGCCGGGGCCACTTCGGCAACCATCGGCTATCGCGGGTATCAGCATGCAAGCTGCATCTCGGTCAATCATGTCGTCTGTCACGGCATCCCGGGGGACAAGCTGCTCAAAAATGGTGATATCCTGAACATCGATGTCACGGTGATTGTCGATGGCTGGTTTGGGGATACCTCGCGGATGTTTGTTGCGGGCGATTTGTCGCGCAAGGCCGAACGTCTGATCCAGGTTACCTATGACGCGCTGATGCTGGGCATCGAGGCCGTGCGCCCCGGCAACACGTTCGGTGATATCGGCCATGCGATCCAGGCTTACGTCGAGAGCCAGCGCATGTCGGTGGTGCGTGATTTCTGCGGGCACGGGCTGGGGCGGGTGTTCCATTCGCCGCCCAATGTGCTGCATTACGGGCGTGCGGGGCAGGGGCCGCGGCTGGAGGAAGGGATGTTCTTTACCATAGAGCCGATGGTCAATCTCGGGCGACCCGAGACCAAGGTGCTGGCTGATGACTGGACCGCCGTGACGCGTGACAAGTCGCTTTCGGCCCAGTTCGAACACTCTATCGGGGTGACGGCGCAGGGGTTCGAGATTTTCACCCTGTCTCCGGCGGGGCGGTTTCATCCGACTTGGGGTTGAGGCGGCGCGCCCCGGCGCGCCCCTCCAGCGTCGCGTTCAGAACGCCGCCCAGCAGAACGGCATAGGCCGAAATGTAGAACCACATCAACAAGGCCACCACCGCACCAATGGAGCCATAGATCTCGTTGTAATTGCCGAAATTCTGCAGATAGATCGAAAAGCCTGCCGAAACACTGATCCAGAGCACCATGGCCAGCAGCAGTCCGGGCCGTAGCCTCGGCTGGCTGCCTTTCGGGCGATTGGGGCCGATCCGGTAGAACAGCCAGATCCACATCGCCACCAGCCCCAGCGAGAGCGCCCAACGTCCCAGCTCGATCAGCGCACCCTGTGCGCCCGGGATCGGAAAGAAGGCGAGCACCACCGGCAGGATCAGCATCGACCAGAGTGCGACGACACCGGCCAGAACCATGCCCAGCGTCATGCCCAGAACCCGAATCGCATGCGGCACGCCTTTGCGACGGGGGGTGCCGTGGATCGCGTTGATTCCGACCAGCATGGCGTCAACCCCGCGCCGCGCCAGAAACAGCGCGACCAGCAGCGACAGCATGCCCGTCCAGCCCAGCATGCCTTCATTGGCCCAGACCAGACGCGTGACCTGATTGCTTAGCAGCGCGAAGGCCGCCGGCGGCACCAGATCCTCGATCAGCACAAGTTGCTCCTGGATCACCAGCGGGTCTGCAAAGGCCCCGAGAACGGAGATCAGCGCCGCGAGTCCGGGAAAAATTGCCAGCAATGAGAAAAAGGCCACCCCCGCGGAGAGCAGCCCGATATTGCGCGCCTGCATAGCCCGGTAAAACGCCAGCCCGAAGGCAAGCGGGCCGTCGTGGCGGGGTGTCAAATCGCGAGATCTTCCAGCGATTTCCCCTCTTCGAGTGCAGCGACCACCCATTTGGGTTTGCGCCCACGCCCGGTCCATGTCTGTGATTTATCTGACGGGTTCGCGTATTTCGGTGCCACCGGCTTTCGGCTTGAGGCGGGTGCGACGCCGACAACCTGCTCGATCGTATAGCCGCGCTCACGAGCGATTGCGTCCAGTTCCGCCAGAACGGCCTTGCGCTGGCGCTCTTCATAGCCATCGATGGCTTTTACAACATCCTTTTTCAGTTTCTTCAATTCGGCGAGTGACAGCGAGTCGAGATCGAACATCATATCCTCGTTCAGTTTATTCCAAGATATAACCTAATTCCAGATTCTCGAAAAACTCAAGAAGAATAGAGAAATCAATCGCGCCATCTATCAAAAATATATCTACTGGTCATCAGATCGAGATGCGCGCCACCGCCATTCTTGGCGATGGTGATGGACGCGTCATCCTGTCGGGTAAACAGACCCGATTCCATATCATAAAAATCCGCCACAATATCGGCAGCGCTTATGACACCTCGCGATATCGGTATTTTCAACTCGCCGATATGCTCGACAGTGGTTTCGCGGCTATCTACGAAAATGCTTGCGCGCCGGAGTGCCTCATCATCAACCTCGCGCATGTCTGGGCGATATGCGCCGATCAGGTCCAGATGCTGACCGGCTTGCAGCCATGCGCCCCTGATCAGCGGCTCTGTGCTCATGGTGGCGGTGCAGATGATGTCTGCCTCCCGCACGGCGCTTTCCAGATCGGTTTCGGCCTCGGTGTCGGGCAGGTCGCGCGCAAAGGTTTCCGCGCCTGACGCGCTGCGGTTCCAGATAGTGAAGCGCGCCTCGGGAAAGAGCGTACGATATGCCGCGTGCATGCTTCGCGCGACGGTTCCAGCCCCTACAAGAGTTATCCTGCGACTGTTAGGCCGGGCCAGTTTGCTGGCTGCCAAGAGACTGTCCCCGGCGGTTTTCCATTTGGTCACAAGGTGAAAGTCGACAAGCGCCTCGAGGCAGCCGTCACTGTCCGAGAAAAGCGAAACACCGCCATTGACCGATGGCAGATGCTGCGCGGGGTTGCCTGGAAAGATCGTCGCGGTCTTGACCAGCGCGCCCATTCCGTCAATCCATGCTGCGCGCGAGAGCAGAGTATCACCCCCGCGATATAGGAAACTGTCGGCGATTTCGGCTTTTGGGGCGCGGTGCCCGTTTTCCAGCGCGGCAATCAGTTCACGCCAGTCAAGGCGGGGTTCTATTTCGGGCGTGATCATGGGGGCGGGCATTTTCAGACCTCAATTGCGTAGCTGTGCAGCGCATCCTTCAAACCGGCAGGCCCTGTAAACAGATGGGTTTTCCAGCCGCGCGATGCGGCCATCGCGATATTGGCAGTATTATCATCGGTAAAGAGCAGGGCCTCGGGCGCGAAGGGCGTGGCGTTCTCGACAATGGAGTAAACCCGGGGATCGGGTTTTACCACGCCTAACTGGCCGGAAATGAAGCGCAGGTCGAATTCGTCCAGAAACGCGTGATGCTGGCGCGCGATCTCGAAAGTATCGGCACCGAAATTCGACAGTGCATAGACCGGCATTCCGGCGGCGCGCAGGGCACGCAGAATCTCGACGCTTTCTGTCAGCACCGGACCGAGCATCTCGTGCCATCGGTCCTGCCATATCTGGATCTCGTCGGCCCAGTCGGGATGGGCCGCGCGCAGGGCCATGATACTCTCATCCAGACGCGTACCTTTGTCCACGGCAAGGTTCATCCCGTGCAGATCGACTTCGGCAAAGAGTGCGGCGCGACGCTCTGCGCCGATGGTACGGTCGAAGAAAGCTTCGGGCTGCCATCCCAGCAGCACATTGCCGATGTCGAACACCACAGCCTTCACTGGTGCCATCACTCTCCCCCCGCTCATTGTTCGACCGACAGGATGTCAGAAGCCCGTCACCCATGCAATCGCGACCGGAACTGTTGCGATACTGACCAGCGTCGAGACAAGGATCGCCGCCGAGACCCGCGCGGGGCCCGTGTTATAGTGCTGGGCCAGAATGAAGACATTCCCCGCGACAGGTAGCGCCGCTGCTGCAATCAGAACACCCGCGACCTGCGGCTCAACCCCGAACAGCAGCAGCGCCGAGCCCGCGACCAGCGTCGGATGCAACACCAGCTTGCCGAAGCTCAGCCAGCTTACGATTCGCAGCCGCTCAATCTTCTTGTCGGCGAGCGAGGCACCGATGGCGAAGAGTGCGCAGGGTGTGGCGGCTGCGCCGAGCAGGGTGAGAAATTCATTGGCCAGTGCAGGCACCTGCCAGCCGGTCGCCGACCAGATCAGTCCCAGCGCCATGGCCACGACCATCGGGTTCTTCAGCACCGCGACCACCAGCTTGCGCGGCAGTGTCGCATCTACCCGCCCGTCGCGGGCAAGTGTGATCAGCATCACGAACAGCGTCGAGAACACGATCATGTCGATGGTCAGCACCAACAGGACCGTGGGCACCGAATAGGCCCCGAGCAGAACCACCAGCATCGGCACGCCGAGAAAGCCCGTGTTGCCAATGATGCTGCATTGCGCCTCGATCAATGCCTCGGCCAGTTTGGCGCGGCGCAGAAAGGCTACGGCCATGACGATGATATAGAGCACGGCGCAGGCCAATAGATAGGCGGCCGCCGCGCGCAGATCGAATACATCTGACAGGCTGAGATTGGCGGCAAAGCCGAACAGCATTGCCGAGAGTGCGAAGTAGAAAACAAACTTCGTGAGATAGGCCGTGGCCTCGGGCGGAAAGAAGCCCGTGCGGCCAGCGCCAAAGCCCAGCCCGATCAGGCCGAAAAAGGGCAGCGTCTTGAGGAAGATCTCGATCATGTTCTGAACGTGTTAACAGGTGAGTCGGGCTGCTGCCAGTCAGGCGTGCTTTTCTTGGCCGATGCAAGGGAGTATCTCGTGAGAATCAGGGGGTGTTATGTCAAATACAGCCAGTGTAATCCGTCAGGGCCGCAAATTCGATCAGGTGCTTGCCGGGGCGCGCAAGGTGTTTGTCGAGTTTGGATATGAACGCGCCAGCGTTGATGAGATTGCGCGGGTGGCGAGCGTGTCGAAGGCCACGCTCTACAGTTACTTCCCCGACAAACGGCATCTGTTTACCGAGGTTTACCGCACCGAGATCCTGCGGTTGGCCGATGCGGCAGTGGAATTGCGCAGTTGCGATGTCGCACCCGAAATTGTCCTGCGCGAGGCCGCACAACGGTTTATCGCCTATTTCACCTCGGACTTCGCGCTGGCGATGTATCGTATCTGCGTCAACGAATCGCCCCGCTTCCCCGAAATCGGGCAATTGTTCTACGAGACCGGCCCCGAGCTTGGCCGCGCGCGGCTGGGCGAGTATTTCCGCGCCGCCGAGGCGCGCGGGCAGTTGTTGATCGACAACCATGATCTGGCCGCCGACCAGTTCTTGCAGCTTTGCCAGACCACAATCGGCGATCGGATGCTTTGCGCCGTGCAGATGAAATTCTCCGAGGCAGAGATCGCGCGTGTTGTCGAGGGCACGGTAGAGATGTTTCTGGCGCGCTACGGGGTTGCGCGCGCCCGCTCAGGCGACCTCGAAAATCCCCTCGATCTCGACCGCGACGCCCAGCGGTAGCGAGGGTGCTCCGACAGCAGCGCGCGCGTGGCGGCCTGCCTCGCCGAAGACAGCGACCATCAGGTCCGAGCAGCCATTGACGACTTTGGGTTGGTCGGTGAAATCGGGGGTGCAGTTGACAAACCCCGTCAGCTTCACGACGCGGCGCAGCCGTGTAAAATCGCCTCCGCAGGCTGCGCGCAACTGGGCAATCAGCGCCAGCCCGCAGGCGCGCGCCGCTGCGACCCCGGCTTCGACCTCCAGATCATCGCCCAACGTGCCGCAGATCAACCCGTCGGGTCCGGCGCTGATCTGGCCCGAGATGAACACGAGCGTGCCGCTCTGGACGTAGGGAACGTAATTCGCCGCGGGTGCAGGCGCGTCGGGCAAGCTGAGGCCAAGTTCGGTCAGGCGGGTCTCGATGGGGTTGCTCATATGGGCGCTCCTCTCTGTTCTGAGCTATCTATGCGTGAAGCGGCGCGCCATGTCAGCCCCTGACAGCACGCGCAGCGCTCAGACCAGCCGCGAGACCTCGATGGCCGCGCGCACGAAATCGGCGAAGAGCGGGTGCGGGTCGAAGGGTTTGGATTTCAATTCTGGGTGGAATTGCACGCCGATGAACCACGGATGCTCGTTATATTCGACAATCTCGGGCAGCTTGCCATCGGGCGACATGCCCGAAAAGGTCAGCCCCTTGCCCTCCAGCGCCTCGCGAAAGCGCGTGTCGACCTCGTAGCGATGGCGGTGACGTTCCTCGATGCGGGTCGTGCCGTATATCTGCGCCACGCGCGAGCCTTCCTGGAGTGTGGCAGTATAGGCGCCAAGGCGCATGGTGCCGCCTTTGTCATCACCGGGCTTGCGCTCGACCACATGGTTGCCCTGCACCCATTCCTTCAGGTGATAGACCACGGGCGTAAAGCGCTTCTGGCCCGCCTCGTGATCGAATTCCTCGGACCCGGCATCGGTGATTTCCGCCAGATTGCGCGCGGCCTCGATCACGGCCATCTGCATGCCCAGGCAAATGCCGAAATAGGGTATCCGCCTTTCGCGCGCGTAAGTGGCGGCCTTGATCTTGCCTTCGGTGCCGCGCTCGCCAAAGCCGCCGGGCACGAGGATGGCGTGGAAATCCTCGAGTGCCGCGCCGGGGTCGGCACTGTCGAAAACGCTGGCGTCAATCCATTCGACATGCACTTTCACCCGATTGGCGATCCCGCCATGAACCAGGGCTTCCTTGATCGACTTGTAGGCATCCTCGAGCTGGACATATTTGCCGACAATCGCGATACGCACCTCACCTTCGGGGCTGGTCAGCCGGTCCATCACATCTTCCCAACGCGCCAGATTCGGGCGAGGGGCGGGGGTGATGCCGAACGCATCCAGCACCGCCTGATCCAGCCCCGCCTTGTGATAGGCCAGCGGGGCCTCGTAGATCGAGCGCAGGTCATAGGCCGGGATCACTGCCTCGGGCCGCACGTTGCAGAACAATGCGATCTTGTTGCGCTCTTTCTCGGGGATGGGCTGTTCCGAGCGGCAGACCAGGACATCGGGCGCGATACCGATGCTTTGCAACTCCTTGACCGAATGCTGTGTGGGCTTGGTCTTCAACTCGCCACTGGCGGCCAGATAGGGCAGCAGCGTCAGATGCATGAATATGCACTGCCCGCGCGGGCGTTCGTGGCTGAACTGGCGGATGGCCTCGAAGAAGGGCAGCCCCTCGATATCGCCCACTGTGCCGCCGATCTCGCAGAGCATGAAATCGACCTCATCTTCGCCAATCGCGAGGAAGTCCTTGATCTCGTTGGTGACATGCGGAATCACCTGGATCGTCTTGCCGAGGTAATCACCACGCCGCTCTTTCTCGAGCACATTGGAATAGATGCGCCCAGAAGAAACCGAATCAGTCCGGCGGGCTGCAACCCCGGTGAAGCGCTCGTAATGACCAAGGTCGAGATCTGTTTCGGCCCCGTCATCAGTGACGAAGACCTCGCCATGCTCGAAAGGCGACATCGTGCCGGGATCGACATTCAGATAGGGGTCGAGCTTGCGGAGGCGGACGGTAAAGCCCCGCGCCTGCAAGAGCGCACCTAGTGCGGCCGACGCGAGCCCCTTGCCGAGGCTGGATACGACACCACCAGTAATGAAGACATAACGCGCCATGGTCCGGCGACCCCCGTGATTGCTAAATTGACGGATATGCCACGCTCGACACGCGACCATCACGGGACTCGATCAATACGCGTCTTTTCCCGAAACCGCAAGATGATGGCGCAGAAAAGCTGCGCCTGACTACAGATTGTGGGTTTGGTCAGTCTGCCGGAGGCGGTGCCAGAGAATCATCCGCCGCCGGGGGCGGAAGCAGGCTGTCACCTTCGGGAAGGACCGGCGCAGCAGGCGCGCTGGGTGCCGTGGGCACGCCCAGACGGTCGAGCACCGATGTGGTGGCCGATTGCTGCGCAGCGATGATCGTCAGTGTCAGCGAGGTTGCGATGAACGCAATTGCCAGCGCCCAGGTCAGTTTCGCCATCGCCGTCAACGGCGGGCGGCCTGCGCTCGGGTTGCCGTCACCGCCACCAATGCCGAGCCCGCCCCCTTCGGAGCGTTGCACCAGCACGACACCGATCAGCGACAGTGCCAGCAGTAGATGGACGATCAGAATGACATTCTGCATCAGGACAACCCGTTTCTCACCTTGGCGCCTACTTAGGCCCTGCCTGCCTTGCCCGCAACCCCTGTTGCAAATCGAAGACAGGGAGTTTCGGGTTTTCCCGCCCGCGCAGTCAGGCTAAGAGAGGCGTCGGTTTGCTGCTTGAAAGGAGCCTTGCGCATGGCCAATGTCGTTGTTGTCGGTGCCCAGTGGGGGGACGAAGGAAAAGGCAAGATCGTCGATTGGCTGTCCGAGCGCGCCGATGTGGTGACGCGCTTTCAGGGCGGCCACAACGCCGGGCACACGCTTGTGGTGGAAGACAAGGTCTACAAGCTGCACGCGCTGCCCTCGGGCGTGGTGCGGGGTGGCAAGCTTTCGGTGATCGGCAATGGCGTGGTGCTGGATCCGTGGCACCTGCTGTCCGAAATCGAGACCATTCGCGCACAAGGGGTCGAGATCACACCCAAGACATTGATGATCGCCGAGAATACGCCATTGATCCTGCCGTTTCATGGCGAGTTGGACCGCGCCCGTGAGGGCCAGACCACAGTTGCCAAGATCGGCACGACCGGGCGCGGGATTGGCCCGGCCTATGAGGACAAGGTTGGTCGCCGCGTGATCCGCGTCGCGGATCTGGCCGATGACGCAACGCTGCAGACCCGTGTGGACCGCGCGCTCGTGCATCATAACGCGCTACGGTCCGGGCTGGGGCTGACGCCGGTTGACCGCGACACGCTGCTGGCCGATCTGCGCAAGATCGCGCCGGAGATTCTGCGCTTTGCGGCACCTGTCTGGAAGGTGCTCAATGAAAAGCGCAAGGCGGGCAAGCGAATCCTTTTCGAAGGCGCGCAGGGCGCGCTGCTGGATGTGGATTTCGGCACCTATCCGTTTGTCACCTCCTCGAATGTGATTGCCGGGCAAGCCGCCACTGGGGTCGGTATTGGCCCCGGTGCCATCGATTATGTGCTGGGGATCGTGAAAGCCTATACCACGCGGGTAGGTGAAGGCCCATTTCCCACAGAGTTGCACGACGCCGATGGTGAGCGTCTGGGCCAACGGGGGCATGAGTTCGGCACCACGACCGGGCGCAAGCGGCGCTGCGGCTGGTTCGATGCCTGCCTCGTGCGCCAGACCTGCGCAACCTCTGGCGTCAATGGCATCGCGTTGACCAAGCTTGATGTGCTGGATGGGTTCGAGACCCTGCGCGTCTGCGTCGGCTACAGGCTGGATGGCGAGGTGCTGGATTACCTGCCGACAGCCTCGGACGCGCAGGCGCGCTGCGAGCCGGTCTATGAGGAGATGCCGGGCTGGAGCGAATCGACCGAAGGCGCGCGGTCCTGGGCGGATCTGCCAGCGAATGCGATCAAATATGTTCGCCGTGTCGAGGAGTTGATCGACTGCCCGGTTGCGCTACTCTCTACCTCACCCCAACGCGATGACACGATCCTGGTTAAGGACCCGTTTGCAGATTGATGAAACTGTCATGGAAAGCCCGTCGTCGCTGGGCGCTGTTCGCGCTCGTTGTGGCCCTGCCGCTTTACATCGTGGTAGCGGTCAATGTGATCGATCTGTTCGAGCGCCCGCCCTTCCTTCTGGAACTGCTGATCTATGTGGGTCTGGGGATTCTCTGGGCTCTGCCGCTGAAACGGCTGTTTCGCGGCATCAGCCAACCTGATCCGGACGCGCCGCCAGAGCATTAGGAAACCCTGCGGATGTGGTCAGGCCGCCTCCGCGTTACCCCTGCGTCATGCCCTCCCGCGCGCCGCATGGCCAGCGCGGGGGCGAGGCGGACCCTATAGCAGACCACTCTGGAACAGCTGCACTTTCAGCCCGCCATGCGGGACAAGCGGTCCGGGGGTGAGGGCAAGGCCGGTGGCATGGGCGAGCTTGCGTTCGGACGTGACCAGCCCCAGTCGCCAGCCGTGGAATTCGGCGCGCATGACCTCGCCAAGGGCCGCGTAAAGCCCGTAGAGCAGTTTCGTATTGCCGAGCCGTGCACCATAGGGCGGGTTGACCATCACAAGGCCGGGTGCGGTGTCGGGACGCCTGAGTGCGCTGATCGGCTGGCAGGCGAATTGCGTGATCTCGGCCACACCCGCGCGTTCGGCATTGGCCACGCTGTTGTGAATTGCGCCCTGATCGCGGTCGAATCCGAAAAACTGCTGCAGAGCCTGTTTCGGGGGCGCAGCGCGCAGCGCGGCGCAGGCGTCGGGGTCGAAACCGGCCAGATGCTCGAACGCAAAGCTGCGGGCGCGGCCCGGTGCCAGCCTGGCGGCCCATTCCGCTGCCTCGATCACGAATGTCCCGGATCCGCACATTGGATCCAGAACCGGCTGGCTGCCGTCAAAGCCCATCTGGCGCAGGAAGGCCGCGGCCATCGTTTCGCGCAAGGGGGCCTTGCCGGTGGCCTGCTTGTGGCCGCGTTTGTGCAGTCCCTCGCCGGAAGTGTCGAGCGAGAAGGTCACCAGGTCATCCTCGATCCGCACCATGAGCCGTAGCGCGGCCTCGGCGCTGATCGGCGCGCCCAAGGTCTCGGTTATGGCGCGCTCGACGCGCTGGGCGGCGGCTTTCTGGTGGTAGATGCGCGAGCGGGTGCAACTGGCCTCGACCCGCAGCGGAATATCGGGGCGCAGTGTCTCGCTCCACGGGAATTTCCGCGCCCGCTTGTCAAGTTGGGCAAGGTGCATCGCCCGGAACGACCCGATCCGCACGAGCACGCGGCTGGCCCCCCGCAGCCAGATATTCGCCCGCCAGACATCCGGCCAGCCGCCCTGTGTCTCGACACCACCGGGAACGGGCCGCGGGTCGGGCAGGTCGAGCGCGCGCGCCTCGCTGGCAAGCACCGGTTCAAGCCCGGGCAGGCAGGCAAGGAAGATGGATAATCGCTGCGACATGCCCTGCCCGATAGGCCGGATCGACGCGCGATGCGAGGAAAAAATCAGGCCAGCGCATCCATCTTTTGCGCA
The DNA here is from genome assembly GCA_007116575.1 of Paracoccaceae bacterium. Classification (GTDB taxonomy): domain Bacteria; phylum Pseudomonadota; class Alphaproteobacteria; order Rhodobacterales; family Rhodobacteraceae; genus Roseinatronobacter. The sequence goes on along the minus strand of SKIF01000011.1, from coordinate 14,325 downwards.
AGCTCAATGTCGAGATCCGACAGCCCGTCAATGTCATGGGTCGAGAGTGTGACGCTGACCATCTTGTAGACATTGACCCATTCGGGGTGGTGGTCGAGTTTTTCGGCGCAGATTGCCACCTGCGTCATCCAGCCGAAGGCGGTCACGAAATCGGCGAATACGAATTCCTTGCGGATCGCGTCGCGCCCCTCGACCAGCCGCCAGCCAGCCGAGAGTAGCGGGTCCAGAACAGTGCGGTCGGTCAATTTCTGCGCCATGGCGGCCTCCTCAATTATTTTTTCTGAACGGTGCGAAATCGGCGAGCGCATCCATCTCACGGCTGATCGCGCGGCGTTCTTGCTGGACGTAGCGCGCGACTGCCTGATGAAAACCGCTCTCGGGGAAATAGTGCAGCGAATGCACCTGCGCGGGAAGATAGCCGCGTGCCAGCTTGTGAGGGCCCTGTGCCCCGGCTTCGACCCGCGCAAGACCCTGTGCAATCGCATAGTCCATGGCCTGATAGTAACATAATTCGAAATGTAGGCAGGGGTGATCTTCCAGACAGCCCCAGTAGCGCCCATAAAGTGTATCCTGTGCGATGAAATTGAGCGCCCCTGCGACCGGCTGGCCGTCACGTTCGGCCAGCACCAGCAACACATCATTGCGCAAGTGCTGCTGCGCATGGTCGAAGAACGCGCGGGTCAGGTAGGGCGTGCCCCATTTGCGCGCGCCTGTGTCCTGATAGAAGGCCCAGAACGCGTCCCAATGCGCTGGCTCCAGCGCATCGCCGGTCAGCGCGCGGATCGTGCCGCCAAAACCCTGCGCAGTGGCGCGTTCCTTGCGGATGGTCTTGCGCTTGCGCGACGACAGCGCGGCGAGGAAATCGTCGAACCCGGCATAGCCCGGATTCTCCCAGTGAAACTGTTCGGTCACGCGGTGCAGATAGCCATGACCGGCCCCGCGCGCGGCTTCACTTTCTGTGCAGAAGGTGACATGCGCCGAGGACAGGTGATTGTCGGCCGCAAGCTGGGCCATGGCCTGGAGGATGGCGCCTGCTCCTTGCGCCTCGAACCCCGGACGGCACAGAAAACGCCGCCCAGTTGCGGGCGTGAAGGGAACGGCAAGTTGCAGCTTGGGGTAGTAGCGCCCGCCCGCGCGCATATAGGCCTGCGCGAAGGCGTGGTCGAAGATGTATTCGCCCTGGGAATGCGCCTTGGCATAGACTGGCGCGACGGCGACAAGCTGTGCGGCCTGATGCACGAGCAGGTGCCGGGGCTCCCATCCGGTGCCGGGGCCGACCGAGCCGGATTGTTCCAGCGCATGCAGGAAACGGTGCGTGGTGAACGGGTCCAGCGCGGGGTGCCCGCTACCGGGATTGGCGCAGGCGTCCCAGTCCTCGGGCGCGACCTGCCCGAGATCGGCAATCACCGTGACTGAGAGCGCCTCGCCGTCCATTACATCGCCGCCAGCAGCGCCTCGCCGCCTGAGGTTTCACAGACACCGGGGTTTTCTTCTGCATGGAGCAGGGTGACAGTGCCATTCTCGACCACCATCGCGTAGCGTTTTGACCGGCCCATGAGACCCACCGGAGGCGCGTCGAAATTCATGCCGATAGCCTTGGTGAAGGCGCCACTCCCATCCGACAGCAGCATGAGTCCCGCGTCAATTGCCCCGGTTGCTTCGCCCCAGGCTTTCATGACGAAAGGATCATTGACCGAAACGCAGATGATTTCGTCCACGCCCTTGGCACTGAAGTCGTCTTTGGTGCGGATGAAACTGGGCAGGTGCGCCGAATGGCAAGTGGGCGTGAAGGCCCCCGGTACAGCGAAGATCACCACCTTGCGCCCTTTGGTCAGCCCGGAGAGCGGCACCTCTTCCGGCCCGCTATCGCCCAGACGGATGAGCGTGGCGTCGGGCAGGCTGCCGCCTTTTGCGATGGTCATGAATTGGCTCCTGATGTTGTGGTGTTTATGTATCTGCAGGATATAGACTGCGCGGAACAGGCGGCCAGTGGCAGAAGAGGGCAAAATGGAAAGCATCATTGTTGTGGGGGGCGGGCAGGCCGGGGCGTCACTGGTCGCGAAGCTGCGCGCCCTGGGGTATGAAGGCCGGATCACCCTTGTCGGGGCCGAGCCGGTGCCGCCCTATCAGCGTCCGCCGCTTTCGAAAGCCTATCTGCTGGGAGAGATGGAACTCGAGCGTCTGTTCCTGCGCCCCGAGAGCTTCTATGCCGACCAGAAGATCGAGCTTCGTCTCGGCGCGCCTGTCACTGGTATTGACCCCGCCGCGCGCGAGGTCACGATTGGCTTGGACCGGTTGCGCTATGACGCGCTTGCGCTGACCACCGGCGCGGTCCCGCGCCAATTGCCTGCGGCCATTGGCGGGCAGCTGCGCGGCGTGCATGTGGTGCGCAATCTGGCCGATGTTGATGCCATGGCCCCCGAATTCCGGCCCGGTCGGCGCGTCGTCATCGTCGGCGGGGGATATATCGGGCTGGAGGCGGCTGCCGTGGCAGCAAAAAAGGGGCTGGAGGTGACGGTCCTGGAAATGGCCCCGCGCATCCTGCAACGCGTCGCCGCCCCCGAGACAGCGGATGAAATCCGCGCCCTGCATGAGCGCCACGGCGTGCAGATCCGCGAAGCTACAGGGCTGGCGCGGATCACGGGCGAAGGGCAGGTCGCGGGGGTGGAACTGACCTGTGGTGCACATCTGGCCGCTGATTTCGTCATTGCCGGGATCGGCATCCTGCCTGCGACCGATCTTGCTGAACAGGCAGGACTGACGCTTGACAACGGCATCGCGGTCGATGGGCAGGGGCGCAGCTCCGACCCGCATATCTGGGCTGCAGGCGATTGCGCCTCCTTCCCGTGGCGCGGCGGGCGGCTGCGGCTCGAATCGGTGCAGAATGCCATCGATCAGGCGGAATTGGTGGCCGGGAACATGCTGGGCGCGGGCAAGGAGTATGCGCCTGTGCCGTGGTTCTGGTCGGATCAGTATGACCTGAAATTGCAAATTGCAGGGCTGAACACCGGCTATGACCGGGTGGTGGTCCGCGCGGGCGCGGCGCGCAGCCACTGGTATTATGCGGGCGACCGGTTTCTGGCGGTCGATGCGTTGGGCGATCCGCGCGCCTATATGGTGGGCAAGCGGCTTCTGGAGGCCGGGCGCAACCCCGACCCCGACCTTGTGGCGGACCCGGGCACTGAGCTCAAGACGCTGTTGCAGGCATGAGGATCATCGGCGGGGCCGCGCGGGGGCTGAAGCTGGCCGATCTGGGCGCGGGCGATGCGCAGGCTCATCTGCGCCCGACCTCGGACCGCGTGCGCGAGGCGATCTTCAACCTTCTCATCAACGGCGCGGATGCCATCGAGATCGAAGGCGCGCGCGTGCTCGACCTCTTCGCAGGAACCGGCGCGCTTGGGCTGGAGGCGCTGTCGCGCGGGGCCGCGCAGTGCACCTTTGTCGATGATGGGGCAAGCGCCCGCGCGCTGCTGCGCGAGAATGTCGCGCGGATGCGCGCGATGGGGCGCACAAAGGTCTTTCGCCGCGATGCAACGCGGCTGGGCGAGAACCGGGGCGCGGGCTTTGGCCTCGTGTTTCTCGACCCGCCCTATGGACAGGGCCTCGGCGCATTGGCGCTGGCCTCGGCCCGCTCGGGCGGCTGGCTGGACACCGGCGCGCGCGTGGTCTGGGAAGAAAGTGCCCCCCAGCCCGCGCCCGAGGGGTTTTTGTTGATCGACCAGCGCCGCTATGGCGAGACATGGGTGAGCCTGCTCGACCACATGCCCGCGTGAGCGTTACGCCTGCGCCAAGGCCCGAGCCTGCGCCACAGTCAGCCCCGGTGACAGGGCATCCGGGTCGAGCACCAGTTCAATCACGGCAGGGCAGCCTGCATCGAGCGCGCGCCTGAGCGCGGGCAGGAAGTCCTTGGTCGACTCGACCCGCTCCCCATGCGCGCCATAGGCGCGCGCAAAGGCGGAATAGTCGGGATTGAACATGGTCGTGCCGCTGACACGGCCCGGATAGGTCTTTTCCTGATGCATCCGGATCGTTCCATACTGGCCATTGTTGCAAACAATGGTGACGACATTGGCGCCGTATTGCTGCGCCGTGGACATTTCGTTCAACGTCATCTGGAAACAGCCATCGCCTGCGACGCAGATGACGGGGCGATCGGGGTGTTCGAGCTTGGCGGCAATCGCGGCCGGAAAGCCATAGCCCATCGAGCCCGAGGTCGGGGCCAGATGGCCGGGAAAGGCGCGGGCGCGCAGATAGCGGTGCAGGAAGGCTGCGTAATTCCCGGCACCGTTGGTGACAATGGCGTTTTCGGGCAGGTTCTCGGAAAGCTGGCAGATCACCTGCTCGAGCTTGACCGCACCGGGGGTTTCGCGCGGGGTGATCCAGTCCAGATAATCCGCCCGCGCAGCTTTGGTCCAGGCGCTCCAGTCCGGGCGGTCGGGCGGGTCGCGGCGCGCAAGTCGCGCGATCACATCGACCGCCGGGGCCGCCAGCCCCAGATCCGGGCGGAACACCCGGCCCAGTTCATCCGGGTCTGGGTGGATATGGATGATGGTCTTGCCGGGCGCTGCCGGGTCTACGAGGTCATAGCCGCCTGTCGCGATATCGCCCAGCCGCGCGCCCAGAACCAGCAGGCAATCGGCCTCGCGCAGGCGCTGGGCCAGTTTCGGATTCATGCCCACGGCCAGATCGCCCGCGTAATTCGGGTGGCGGTTGTCGATCCGGTCCATCCGGCGGAAGGTCGCGCAGACTGGCAAGCCGAAGCGTTCGGCAAACCCGGCCAGTCCCTCGGCGGTCGCCGTCGACCAGACCGACCCGCCTGCGATCACCAGCGGGCGCTGGGCACGGCAGAGCATCTCCAGCACGGCGTCGATCTGTTCGCCGCAAACCGAGGGCGGGGCCGGGGCAACCGGCGGGATATCGGGCGCATCGGCTCGCGCCGAGAGCATGTTTTCCGGCAGCGCCAGCACCACCGGGCCGGGACGCCCCGCGCGCGCCTGATGAAAGGCGCGGCTGATATATTCGGGCAGGCGTTCGGTATGGTCCACCTCGGCAGCCCATTTCGCGAGTGGTTTGAAAAACTCGCGGTAATTGACCTCCTGAAACGCCTCGCGGTCGCGATGGCGGTTGTCGATCTGGCCTACGAACAGGATCAGCGGCGTCGAATCCTGTCGCGCGATGTGAATCCCGGCAGAGCCGTTTGTCGCGCCCGGTCCGCGCGTGACGAAGGCCACCCCAGGCTGGCCGGTCAGCTTGGCATGGGCTTCGGCCATCATCACGGCACCGCCTTCGTGCCGGCAGACGATATTCTCAATGCCGGACTCATAAAGCCCGTCTAGCGCGGCAAGGAAACTCTCGCCCGGCACTGAAAAGACCCTGCGCACACCCTGCGCCCTGAGTTGTTCGACCAGTATCTGCCCGCCATGCCGTTTCGTCATCTGCGTGTCGCTCCCAATGTCCAGATCCGCGCCAGTGTTCCGTATTCGCGCAATGGGTTCAAGCCAAGCATTTGCCTTTGCTGCGCGGACGTTTAGGTTGCTGCAAAAGCCTGAACAGGAGAGATCATGGCGGAGTTGAAACTGGTTGGTATTTGCGGCTCGTTGCGCAAGAACTCGTGGAATCGCAAGCTTATGCTGGCTGCGGTCGACGCTTTCGGACCCGCCATCTTTGAAGAGGGCAACCTGCGCTTGCCGTTGTTCGATGAGGATCTCGAGGCCGAGGGCGTGCCCGAAGCCGTGACGGAGCTAAAGGAACTGATCCGCGCTGCTGATGCCATTGTCATTGCATGCCCCGAGTACAACAAGGCCCCGCCGGGGGTGTTGAAGAACGCGCTCGATTGGCTGAGCCGGGGCGGCGCGCCCTGGACGGACAAGCCCGTTGCTATCGTCTCGGCGGCTGCGGGCCGGGCCGGGGGCGAGCGGTCGCAATTCGCGCTACGACTGATGATGGTGCCGTTCCGTCCTCATCTTCTAATGGGGCCGGAGGTGATGGTGGCCCGACCGAAGGACGCCTTCGATGATGAGGGCAAGCTGACGGACGAGATGGCGCGAAAACTGTTGGGCGAATTGATGGGCGCGCTGCGCACCGCTGCCGAGTTGCGGACAGCTTGAAACGGGTTTGAAACCCTGCCTATGCGGTTCTATACCAAGGACACGACTGTCTGGAGGTGCCGCGCCATGACCAACCCCACTGCCGCCATGCTGGTGATCGGCGACGAGATCCTTTCGGGACGCACCCGCGATTCGAACATGCATTTCCTTGCGCGGCAACTGACCGAGCGCGGCATCATGCTGGGCGAGGTGCGTATTGTGTCTGACGACCGCGAGCGGATCGTGGCCGCACTCAACGACCTGCGTGCGGGCCATGACCATGTTTTCACTTCGGGCGGCATTGGCCCCACGCATGATGACATCACCGCCGATGCGGTTGCTGCGGCCTTCGGGGTCGGGCTCGACATCCGCGAGGATGCCCGCGCGATCCTCGCTGAGCATTACACCCGAACCGGGCTGGAACTGAACGCGGCCCGGTTGCGCATGGCGCGAATCCCTGAAGGTGCAGATCTGATCGAGAACCCGGTCTCTGCTGCGCCCGGCTTCACGCTGGGCAATGTGCATGTCATGGCGGGAGTGCCAGCCGTGTTCGAGGCGATGGTCGCCTCGGTCCTGCCACGGATCGCGGGTGGGCAGGCACTCTACAGCCAGAGTCTGACCATCCAGCGTGGTGAGGGCGAGATCGCCGCCGATCTGGCGACGCTTGCAGCGGAATATCCTGCGCTCTCCATCGGCTGCTATCCGTTCCAGCGCGACGGTGCGTTTGGTGCGACCGTGGTCGTGCGCGGGGTGGAAAAGAGTGCGGTCGATTCTGCGTTGTTGCGCTTGAGTGCACTGTTCCCCGAGGCGACTGCGTGAGCTTGCCCGCTCCCGAGGCGCTGACCACGGTCCTTGATGTGACCTGGCCTGCGCTGCGCACCGAGGAGCTTGCGGGCTGGCGTCTGAGAGACGGGGCCGGGGGTGGCAAGCGTGTCTCTGCAGCCAGCCCGGTGGGCGCGGGGGGCGAGATTACCCTTGCTGAAGACTGGATGCGCGCACAGGGCCAACGGCCCTTGTTCCGGCTTGGCCCGCCGGATGCGGTGCTCGACGCCGCGCTGGAAAAGCGCGGCTACCGCGTGCTCGACCCCACCGTGATCATGGCCGCTCCGGTCGAGCGGCTTGCCGAGAAGCCGCCGCATGTGAGCCTCTTCGATATCTGGCCGCCACTGGCCATTATGCGCGACATATGGGCCGAAAGCGGCATTCCCGCACCCCGGCTTGCCGTGATGGAACGGGCACCTGCGCCGAAAACCGGACTCATCGCGCGGGTCGATGACCGCGCTGCGGGGGTAGGCTTTTTGGCGATGCACGGGGCTGTTGCCATGTTGCATGCGGTCGAGGTCATTCCCGCTGCGCGCCGCAAGGGCGTGGGGGGGATTATGCTGCGCGGCGCGGCTTATTGGGCGCAACAGCAGGGGGGCGCATGGCTGGCGCTGGCAGTGACCGAAGCCAATACCGCCGCCCGAGCGCTCTACGAGGGCGCAGGAATGACAATCGTGACACGCTATCACTACCGAGAGGACGCGCGATGAATACCCGTGTTACCAAACTGGATTTGCCCCCCGTCGATCCGCTGCCGGAGCGGACCGCGAAATATCTCGCCATCTGCGAGGAGAAACTGGGCCTCGTTCCCAATGTGCTGCGCGCCTATCTGTTCGACATCGCCAAATTCGATGCCTTCATCGCGATGTATAATGATCTGATGCTGGGTGAGAGCGGCCTCACGAAGCTCGAGCGCGAGATGATTGCCGTGGTGGTCTCGTCAATCAATCGCTGCTGGTATTGTCAGGTCGCGCATGGCGCAGCAGTGCGCGAGCTTTCGGGCGACCCTGCGCTGGGTGAGGCAATGGTGATGAACTATCGTGCCGCCCCGCTTGATGCACGCACCCGCGCGATGCTCGATTTTGCGGCGCTGGTGACCGAGGCGAGCGCGAAAGTGACAGAGGCAGATCGGGAAGGCTTGCGCGCCCACGGGTTCTCGGAACGCGATATCTTCGACATCATTGCCGTGGTCGGCTTCTTCTCGATGTCGAACCGGGTGGCCTCGGCCACGGGTATGGAGCCGAACCCGGAGTATCACGCAGTCGCGCGATAGACCGGGGAAGGAAAGCGCCCTCGGGCCGTGCTCAAAGCCCGCTCTTGATTGAAATAATCAGGCGGATTGCGCCTCACGCCTTGTCGAACAACCCGCTCACGGCGCGCGACATGACAGTGCCAGTGCGCGGACGCGGAAGCGTGGAGAAGGGCAGCGGTCGGCAGATATCCATCGCCGCGATGCCCAACCGCGCCGTGAGCGCGCCATTGACCACCCCTTCGCCAAACCGGCGCGAGAGCTTCGAGAGCATGGAGCCAGAGGCGACCGATCCCAGCATGTCCTCGCCCACGGCCACGGCACCTGTGGCGATCAGATGCGCGATGACGCCGCGCATCAGGCGGATATTGCCCAGCGTTCCCGTGCGCCCGCCATAGATCTCGGCAATGCGGCGGATCATGCGCAGATTGGTCAGCAACGCGGCCAGCACATCGACCAGCGCCAGCGGGATCATGGCGGTGAGCAGCGCCACTTGTCGCGCGGCGGCCTCGACCTCGCGCCGGGCCTCGGCATCGAGGGGGGCCATCAGCGTGGCTTCTGCCAGGTCGAGCAGGCCGCTGGCGTCCATCTGGTCGGGGGCGGTCTCGCCCAGACGCTCGGAGGGCCAGCGCATTTCGGGGCGGCTGGCATAGAGTGAGGTGAGAGCGGCCAAGGTGTTTCTGGCCCCGGCGAGATCTTCGGTGTCGCGCGCCTCGGTTGCTTTCTGGCGCAGATGGTCGATGCGGCGCAGGCGGCGGAAGCCCGCCCATTCGCGCATGGCGATGACCAGACCCGACAGCAGTATGAAACCCAGAAGCCCGATGGCCAGATAGCCCAGGATCAGGTTGCGCGCGACCAGGTCGGTCACGAAATCCCACGCCGCGACCGAGGCGACGAGCGTGACGAAGCCTGCCAGCGCGCTCCAGCCCAGCCGCGCCCAGAGTGGCAGGCGCGTGCGACCGGCGCGCAGCGCCATCTGCATGGCGCGGCCCTCGGGCAGGTCTTCGGGCGGGGGAGCGGCGCTGCCGGGGTCGATGCCGGGGGCGCCTTCGAGATCGATCAGGAAAGGGTTTCGGTTGCTCATCGCAGCAGGTCTCCGATCAGGAATTCGGCCGCTGCGTCCAGCCGGATATGCGGCAGCCCGTCACCCGATTTGCGGCTAAGCGCAGCGGGAGCAAAGCGCATCACCTGATAATCCGCATCCAGCCAACTGGCCGCGCCGTCGCGTGCAGGCCCGATCAGGTGCATAGGATCCTCGGGCAAGTCTCCGGCATAGAAGGCCGCCTGCGTGCCCGTATCGAGGAGTGTGCCGCGCACGCAATCAAGCATCTGCCCATCGCGGCTGTGTTGTTCCTCAACAGTGGCGCGCAGGGCAGCAATGGCCAGCGCCTCGGTTCGCGCACCGGCAAAATCGGCGCGGTCGCGTGACTGGCGAAACAAGGCGGTCATGATTGTACTCAGGCGGGCGTGTTGGGTATGATGCAGATGGTCGGCCTTGGTCGCCGCGAACAGGATTCGCTCGACCCGCTTGCCGCCCAGCAGCCGCGTCAGCCATGCGCTGCGCCCCGGCCGGAAGGTGGCCAGAAGTTCGGTCAGGGTCTGGCCGAGTCGGTCCACGGCCTCTGGACCTGCATGGATGGCACCCAGAATGTCGGCCAGCACGACCTGCCGGTCGATGCGGGCGAAATGGTCGCGAAAGAAGGGGCGGATGACCTGCGCCTTGTAGGCCTCGAACCGCCGCGCCATCTCGCGCGCGAGAGAACCGTGCGGAGCGGGGCCGGGCAGCGGCACAAAGGTCAGCACCGGCGATCCTGCCAGATCACCCGGCAGCAGGAACCGCCCCGGCGTGATGTCGGGCAGGCCCGCAGCGCGCGCGTCGCGCAGATAGTCGGTGAAGGTTTCTGTCAGGCGTTGGGCTGTGGGTTCGTCATGGCGCGCGGTGGGGTCGGTGGCCTGCAGCGCAGCAAGGCAATTGGCAGCAAAGGGGCGCTTTTCCATCCGCGCCAGAACCTCGCGCGACCATTGCGCGTAATCCTTGTCCAGCAGCACCAGATCAAGCAGCCATTCGCCCGGATAGTCGATGATATCGACATGCTGCACCCGCGCGCTGCGCAAGCCCCCCAGCACCCCGCCGGGCCGGATGCGGAAGGACAGCCGCAGTTGCGAGATCTGGCGCGTGCTTTCGGGCCAGTGCGGGGCAGGGCCGGTCAGCGCGCCAAGATGGCGTTCATACTCGAACCGGGGCAGCGTGTCATCGGGCTGGGGTTGCAGGAAGGCCGCCTCGACCCGCCCCTCCGCTACGGCGCGCATCCGCCCCATGCGCCCCCGGTCGAGAAGATTCGCGACCAGTGAGGTGATGAACACAGTCTTGCCCGCCTGCGACAGCCCGGTCACACCCAGTCGCAGGGTTGGCTCGAAAAAGGTCTCGGAAATCGTGCCGGTGACGGTCGAGGTCACGCGGTCCACGCCGCGCAGCACCTCATCCGCCAGCCTGCCGATCACCATTGCACTGCCTTCCCTCGCGCTCTCGCCCAAGATAGGAGCTGGGGGCAGGGGATGCCAGCCTTCAGAGCCAGGAAAAGAAATCCGCAGGGGCACGGGTGCGCAGGCGGGTGGCAAGCTCGTGGCCCAGAGCGGCACCTTCGGCAATCGGTGCGCGGCCTTCCTCACTCAGCCGCTCCGATCCATCGGGGCGCAGGATCTCACCGCGCAGCCAGATCGTATCACCCTCCAGCACCGCCAGCCCGGCAATAGGTGTCTCGCACGATCCGTCGAGCGCGGCCAGAAAGGCGCGCTCGGCGGTCAGTCTTTGGGTGGTGGCCATATCATTCAGCGGCGAGAGCAATTCGGCGCTGACTGTGTCCGCCTCACGTCGCTCGATCCCGATGGCGCCCTGCGCGATGGCAGGCAGCATCTCATCCGGTTCGATGGCAGATTGGGCAACGTGGGTCATGTTCAACCGTCGCAGCCCCGCCATGGCAAGGAATGTGCAATGGGCCACGCCCGCCTCGAGTTTCTTGAGCCGCGTCTGCACATTGCCCCGGAACTCGACGACTTTCAGATCGGGTCGGAAAGCCAGAAGCTGCGCGCGGCGGCGCAGACTTGATGTGCCGACGATCTGCCCTGGTTCCAGGTCGATCAACCCCTTCGTATGGGGCGCAACAAAGGCATCGCGCGTATCCTCGCGCGGCAGATAACACTCCAGAACCAAACCGTCCGGCTGCTCCGTCGGCATGTCCTTCATCGAATGCACCGCAATGTCGATCCGGCCACTCAGCATGGCCTCTTCGATCTCCTTGGTGAACAGCCCCTTGTTGCCGATCTCTTTCAGAGGGCGGTCGGCATCGATCATGCTGCGGTCGTCGCCGGTGGTCTTGATCACCACAATCTCGAACGCCGCCTCGGGCAGGCCATGTGCGGCCATCAGCCGAGTGCGCGTCTCATGCGCCTGTGCAAGCGCGAGGGGCGATCCGCGGGTGCCGATCTTGAGCGGGCGGTCGGGGGTAGGATGCATGCTGTTCATGCCCAAGGATTAGAACGCCCGCGCGCGGCGTACAAGCGCATTGTGTAAACTCTTCTTGACAAACGCTGCATGGGTTGGGACGAGGGTGAAATTTTCGGAGGATGCTGAATGACTGCAGCCGCAAAAGCCGCAAAACGCCCGGAAAAGACCATCCTACGCGCCCTCGCGGGCGAGCGGCTGACTACGCCGCCGATCTGGATGATGCGCCAAGCCGGTCGCTACCTGCCTGAATACCGTGCCACACGCGCGCAGGCAGGCGATTTCCTTTCGCTTTGCTACAACCCGGAACTGGCCGCCGAGGTGACACTGCAGCCAATCCGGCGGTACGGATTCGACGCGGCGATTCTGTTCGCCGATATCCTGCTGGTACCTCAGGCACTGGGTGCGGATTTGTGGTTCGTTACGGGCGAGGGGCCGCGCCTCTCGACAATCAGCGATCAGCCCGGGGTCGACGCACTGAAGCCAACTGACGCCATCCACGACACGTTGTCGCCAGTTTACGAAACCGTAAAACTTCTTGCGCGCGAACTGCCCGTCGAAACGACGCTGATCGGCTTTGCCGGTGCTCCATGGACCGTGGCCACCTACATGATCGCCGGGCGCGGAACGCCCGATCAGGCCCCAGCCCACGCCCTGCGCGAAGGTGCACCCGAGGTGTTCGATGCACTTATGGCGCGGATCACCGAAGCGACAATCGAATATCTCTCGATGCAGATCGAGGCCGGTGCAGAGGTGGTCAAGATCTTCGACAGCTGGGCCGGATCGTTGAAGGGCGAAGCGTTCCAACGCTATGCGCTGAAACCCGCCCGCGAGATCATCGCCGCGTTGAAGGCGCGCCACCCGGGCATTCCGGTTATCGCCTTCCCGCGAGAAGCGGGTGACGGCTATATTGGCTTTGCGAATGCAACCGGCGCGGATTGCGTGGCCATCGACAACTCAGTCAGCCCCGAGTGGGCGGCCAAACATGTGCAGGTCGATGGATGCGTGCAGGGTAATCTTGCGTCCAGTCATATGGTCAGCGGTGGGCAGGCCCTGGTCGAGGCGACCGAGCGCGTCGTGCGCGCCTTCCGCAGCGGGCCGCATATCTTCAACCTGGGCCACGGGATCACACCGGATGCCGACCCGGAAAATGTCGCGCTTATGGTGGAAACGGTCCGGAGCCTGCGCGCCTGACTACGGTTCGGGGCAGGGTGACAGCACAACCCGCGTGTTACCAGAACTAAAGTCCGGGGGCGCGCCACAGGAGCGCCCCCGTTTTTCAAGGCGTGGTCGATTGCCTTATTCGGGCAGGATCACCGAATCGATCACATGAATGACGCCATTGCTGGCCTCGATATCGGCCGCTGTGACGGTCGCGCCATCCACCGTTACGGTTTCGCCCACTCCGATCGTCACCGACTGGCCGTTCACCGTCTCTGCCATCATACCATCCGACAGATCACCCGACATGACCGCGCCGGGGACAACGTGGTAAGTCAGGATAGCAGTCAGAGTCGGGATGTCTTCAAGCAGGGCCTCGACCGTGCCTTCGGGCAGGGCCGCGAAAGCCTCGTCGGTCGGCGCGAAGACCGTGAACGGACCTTCGCCCTGCAGCGTCTCGACCAGCCCTGCCGCCGAAACCGCCGCCACCAGGGTCGAGAAATCATCATTGCCAGCGGCAATATCGACGATGGTCTGACCGTGCGCGTCGGCAAGGACGATGCTCGGGGTGGCAAGCGCAGTCGAGACTGCGAGGGCAGTGAGAGTCTGTTTGAACATTGGTAACCTCCGATTGTCATCGTTGGTGATGATGTGGCGGTTACGGTGCCGAAGCGTGACTGGATGACCTGAAAAATCATTGTGACAGGGCTTGAAAGCAGCGATGCCTTCGCTAAGCCGACACCGCTGCAGAATTCCAGTCACGCTTATGTGTTGCGCGCGACAGGAATTCAGGGTGCTTCTGCGGCCTCGGTCACGATGCGCAGCAGCAGGTCATTGACCGGGGCCATTGTCGGTTCATCGAACTCCCGATAGCCGATCACGACCGGTGCGCCCTCTTCGGCTGACTGGTAAACATAGATGTTGTAGGGGCAGAACTGGATGTTGCGCAGCCGCGCCTCGATCACCTCGCGCGAGAGGATAGCCGAGCAGAACGAAAAGATGCGGGCATCCGCAAACAGATCCTTCGCGCCCCCGACATCTTCCTTGGTGCGCGCCAGCATGGCGCCGACATGACTGACGTCATCGATCACCAGCCCCTGATTCGTGATCGCCAGCTCGACGTTGAAAACCACATCTTCATAGTCGTCCTGAGCTTCGACAGTGTAGAATCCGTCAGCTGAGGCAGGCAAGCCAAGGCTGAGTGCCGCAAGAAGGGCGGAAAGGGTGCGTTTCATAGGCAGGCTCCTCCAGAATCTCCGACTGCACCAAGATTAACGGCGCACGAACGGCGTGCAGTGATGCAGATCAAAGCTCACGGCTTGTGTCAGACCCTCGGATCTGCCGACAGGCCCAATGAAACAAGGGCTTGGGACCCTTTTACGCTTTTTTTCTGTTTTTGTTGTTTTTTTCTCTTGCGGGTTTTGGTGTGAGTATCTAGATAGCTGTTCACCGGCGGCGGGAAGCTGTTGTTGGTAGCGGGGCGCTTGGCCTGGATGGGCTTGGGT
>SKIF01000114.1 GCA_007116575.1 Paracoccaceae bacterium | reverse complement strand
GTGGTGCAGGGGTGCCTGTTGAACAGGTCGGTCCGGTCTCAGCCCCGCGCCGGAACTTTCTGCAGAAGAGGCATCAATGCCGCCATGTCCGGGCCGTGCGCCTGTCCGGTCAGCGCCTTGCGCAGCGGCATGAACAGCGCCTTGCCCTTGCGGCCCGTTTCGGACTTGACCGCGTCGGTCCAGTCTTTCCACGCCCCGGGCCCGTAGGGCGGCGGCGGCAGCAATTTCAGCGCCTTTTCCACGAATTCCGCATCTTCCGGCGCGATTTCGGGTGTTGCCCCATCGCGGCAGAGCGCCCACCACGATGCCAGATCGTCCATCCGCGTGATGTTCTCGCGCGCCACTTCCCAGAATTGCGGGGCAATCGCCTCGGGCACGCCCAGCGCGGCGATATTCTCTGCCACGGCCTCATAGGGGCGCGCCTGCAGCTCCGCGCGGGTCAACGGCCAGAGATCCTCTGTGTCGAACCGTGTGGGCGCGGCACCGAACTCGCCCAGATCGAAGCCTTCGGCGATCTCGTCGAGGCTCAGATGCAATTCCACCGGCTGGCTGGAACCCAGCCGCGCCATGAGCGACAGCAGTGCCGCCGGTGTGACGCCCTGCGCGCGCAAATCGCGCAGGGACAGCGTGCCCAGCCGTTTCGACAGCGCCTCGCCCTGCGCGCCGGTCAGGAGTGAGTGATGCGCGAAATCCGGCGGCGTGGCCCCCAGCGCTTCGATGATCTGGATCTGGGTGGCGGTGTTGGTCACATGGTCCGACCCGCGTACGACGTGGGTGATGCCCATATCCACGTCATCGACCACAGAGGCCAGCGTATAAAGCACCTGCCCGTCCGCACGGATCAGGACCGGGTCTGACACGCTGGCCGCATCGATCGAGAGCGGCCCGAGGATGCCGTCGTTCCATTCAATCCGAGTCTGGTCGAGCAGAAAGCGCCAATAGCCCTCGCGTTCGGCCCGCAGTCGCACCCGCGCCGCATCATCAAGCCCGAGTGCGGCGCGGTCATAGACCGGCGGGCGGCCCATGTTGAGCTGCTTCTTGCGCTTGAGGTCCAGCTCGGTCGGGGTCTCGAAACACTCGTAGAACCGCCCGTCGGCGCGCAGCTTGTCGGCGGCCTCGGCATAGCGGTCGAGGCGTTTGGACTGCTGCTCGATCCGATCCCAACCAAGACCGAGCCAATCCAGATCGTCCTGGATGGCGTCGATATATTCCTGTTTCGAGCGTTCGGCATCGGTATCATCCAGCCGCAACACGAAAGCCCCGCCCGATTTGCGCGCGATCAGGTAGTTGAACAGCGCCGTGCGTAGATTGCCGATATGCAGGAACCCGGTGGGTGATGGGGCGAAACGGGTGACGATGCTGGTCATGACGCGAACCTCGTGAGTGGGATTTCTCTCTTTCACATGGCTTGCGGCGGTGCAAGCCCGCGACGCGCATCACAAGTTTGCGCGAAATCCTGCCGGTCGGGATTTTGCCAAAGACAGAAGCGGTCTCTGGCGCTAGTTTCAGACGCAAGTGGCTTCGGAGGAAAAGATGCGTCTGATCAAGGCCCTTATTGCGATGGTCCTCGGTCTGGTCGTGCTGATCGGGGCGGTTCTGTTGCTGATGCCAACCGAACGCATCGCCAATATCGCGGCGCAGCAATTCGAGGCAGCGACCGGGCGCAGCCTGAGTTTTGGCGGGACGATGCGGCCTAGCTTCTACCCCGTGATCGGTGCACGGGCGCAAGCCGTCAGCATCGGCAATCCCGACTGGGCCGGGCCCGGCCCGATGCTGACCGCCGAGGAGATGGATATCGGGCTTGACCTCGCAGCGCTGATCCGGGGCGAGATCCAGATTGAACGCATCGTGCTTCAGGCCCCGGACCTGCATCTGCGTCGCCATGCCGACGGTCGCGGTAACTGGCAGTTCGACATGGCCCCGGCCCCCCGGCAGTCCGACAGCGCGCCTACGCAAGCTGACAGCGCGGCTCCGCAAGCCGACAGCGCCCCTCCGCGCACGCGCCAGTTCTCACTCGCAGAGGCGCAGATCCGCGATGGACGCCTGCGCTTCGAGGATGCGCAATCGGGCGCGGATCTGCAGGTGACGGATCTCGATGCCGTGCTGCACCTGCCCGCGCTTGATGGGCCGGCAGAGCTTGCTGCGACAGGGCAACTGAACGGACATGGCTTTGACCTGACCGCGCGTACGAACCACGCTGCGCGTTTTCTGGACGGTGGTGTGAGTGAGCTTGAGTTGGACCTGACCGCGGCCGGGGCGACGATTGCCTACGCAGGTCGCGCGGGGCTGGACGGGCTGGTGGGCGAGGGGATGTTGCAGGCCACGATCTCCCAGCCACGCGCCTTGATGCAGATGCTGGGTCAGAGCGGCGGTGATGTTCCGCCCAGCTACCTTCCGCTGAGTCTGACCGGGCAGGTCACGCGCACGCGGGATGGCCGCCTCTATGCCCGTGACTCACAGATCCGCGCAGGCGGCCTGCATCTTGCCGGAGCCGCCGATCTAGACCCGAGCGGCGACCGTCCGCGCCTGACCGGGCAGTTTACCGGCGACGTGCTGGACCTGCGCAGTTCCGGAGCGAGCGGGCCGAGCGGTGCAGGACAAGGGCAGGGGCAGGGTGCTGCAACCGGCTGGTCGCGCGCGCCGATCGATGCCAGCGCACTGGGCCTGTTCGATGCCGATGTCACTCTGCGCCTTGCCGGGGTGCGGACCGATGTCACCACCGTCGGGCGCAGCAATATCGGAGTTGCCATCGACCGGGCGCGCGCGGTTTTCACCCTGCGTGAGGTGGCGCTGTTTGGCGGCAACCTGACGGGCGAATTCGTGATGAACAATCGTTCTGGTCTGTCCGTCGGAGGCAATCTGCGCGCCCGAGATATCGACCTGTTGCCCCTGCTTCAGGAGTTGGCCGACTATCGCCGCCTGCAAGGCGCGGCCAATGCCGACCTGCAGTTTCTTGGTGTCGGTAACACGCTGCATGACATCATGAACAGCTTGCGCGGCGAGGGCGCGCTGCGGCTCTCGCAAGGGGAGATCATCGGTTTCGACCTGGCAGGCATGTTGCGAAACCTCGACATGTCTTACATGGGTGACCAGAATCGGACCGTCTATAACTCGGTCACAGGCACATTCACGATCTCCGACGGTGTTCTGCGCAACGATGACCTGCGTCTCGAGGCGCGCCGCGTGACTGTCACCGGGCGAGGAAATGTGGGGCTTGGGCAGCGCACACTTGACTACCGGATCATACCCGCCGCGCTGCCGGACGGTGCGGAGGAAGCGCTTCGCGTGCCGTTGATGATCACCGGACCATGGGATGCGCCCCGGTTCCGGCTCGACCTGGAGGCACTGGCACAGGAACGTCTGCGCGTAGAGCAAGAGCGTCTGGAGGAGATGGCACGCGAAGAGGCAAGGCGGCTGGAAGAGCGTGGCCGTGCCCAGATAGAGGAACGCCTCCGTCAGGAACTCGGGGTCGAGGCCGAAGAGGGCGAACGGGTGCAGGATACGCTGCGACGCGGGATAGAGCAGGAAATCGGGAACCGGCTGCGTGGCTTGCTGGGGGGCAATTGACTCGCCTCGATCGCGCCCGCCTCAGGAATGGCGCTATTTCGCAGAAGCGCGCCGGGTCAGGGATGACTGCAGCATGCCAAGCGCATGGCGCACGGCCGCGGCTCGCACATTGGCACGACCTATCGCGCCGAATTCGACAGTCTCGGTCAGGCAACCTGACGAGGTGGCCAGCCCGAAACAGACCCGCCCTTCGGGCTTGAACTCCGACCCGCCCGGGCCTGCGATTCCGGTCACGGCCACGGCCATCTCTACGCCTGCGCGCACCCTCGCGCCTTCTGCCATTTCCCGCGCGACCTCGGGCGAAACCGCGCCGAACTGTTCGAGCGTGCTGGCATACACCCCCAGCAAGGTCTGTTTTGACGCGTTCGAATAGGTGACAATGCCGCATTCCACTACATCGGAGGAGCCGGGGATCTCTGTCAGGGCCGCTGCGATCAGCCCGCCGGTGCAGCTTTCGGCGGTCGCGATCCTGATGCCGGTGCGGCGCGCTGCGTCGAGAACCGCATCCGCGCTCACAATGCCAGCATCCCGTGAAACACCAGAACCGCGACCGCGACGACCATCGCCGCAAGCGCGCCCGCAAGAATATCGTCGAGCATGACCCCAAGCGGTGTGTGCATCTGGTCAGCCAGCCCGATTGGTCCGGGTTTCCAGATGTCAAAGGCCCGGAAGGCAAAGAACGCTACGATCCAGCCGACCCAGAAATCCATGACCGGCAAGGATTGAAGGCTTGCCGCGATGGAGACTGGCCAGAGCGCCACCCACATACCTGCAACTTCGTCGATGACGATTTCGGACGGGTCCGGGTCATCTGTCTGTGCCGTCTCGACCTTGGTCACCCACCAGCCGATCAGGAATACAACGAGCGTGGCCACTGCCAGCAGCCAGAACCCGCCCATGACATGAAGCAGCCAGGCGAAAGGCAGTGCAGCAAGACTGCCCCACGTGCCGGGTGCGGGGCGGATCAGGCCAGCACCAAAAAAGGTGGCGATCAATCGAGTGGGTTGCATGTGCCGAAAAACTCCTGCTCGGTGACAGAGGGCTGGAGTGTCAGCTAAACGCCACCGCCCGATTTTTCCAGTCCAATCTGTCCCGGAAAGCGAGGCGGGAAAGGTTTGCGTTCGGCAAGCGCCCCACACAGGCAAGCCGCGCGGCCACTCATTGCAGCCGTTTGCCTTTGGACGATGCCCCTTGTTCTGCGATTGCGACTATGCGCATCCGCGCAATGCATGAGCCCTTCGCTTGATCATGCGCTGCTGCTTGGTGGCGGGCCATTGTTTTGTACGACATTTTTACACCCGCACGTCGTTCCGCGTGGCCTTCGAGGTCCGATATGCGCTGGCCAAATACCAAAGCAAGGTTGGCGCGCATCGTTCACCGCGCGTGATCTGTCCGATCTGCTGGTACATATATGTTCTGATGGCCTCTCCCTGTTCGAACACTTCGATTTGTTCCGGTGCGCAGACCGTCGGTCCATCTTCACCAGTCCGTCGCGGCACAGCCGAGGTCTCGACAAGCTGACAGGTGCTGTGTGCCGGATGCGCCTTGTCACCTGTTGCCGGGTCCGTTTGAAAAAGAAACTTCATCCCCCCTTTGCCGCGAATGGATATCCTTTACAGGCTACAACAGGGTCTGCGTCATGCATGTCATCCGTTGGGCTTGTGACGATATAGTCGTTCATCACTCACAATATGGATGCTTCGCGCGCCCTGCAGATGATCCGGCCGGTTGGGTAGCGCGCTACATCGGAAACCCCGCACCTGGTGACTCCACGTCGTTGAATTGCGATGTCGCTCGCCAGTTGGTCGCGCCCATCAGCCAGATCATGGACGCGTTCCACCTGTTCGTTCAGAGGGCAGATCAAGTCGGTTGAGGGTAGCTGCACATGCGCCGCAGTGAGCGCGCAGAGCACTGCAAGCAAGGCCCGTGCTGGACAACGCAATCGTGCCGATCAGATGAATTTGCTGCATTCGTCCTCCGCGCAAATTCGGATGGGGTGCCAAATCGTCGAATCCCAAGTTAATCGGAAAAGCTTAAATCCGCGTAAACCGCTGCGTTCAAATCTGCGGCGCGAGAAACAGCAAGCCGCGGGTTCGGCACCCGGAATGGGCATGAGCACAGCGCAGGACGCGGCTTAGGAATTTCTTAAGTGCGGTCTGATAGGAAATGCCGAGGTGTTTGTTGCGGAGCGTTGAATGGGTCGATTGGCACGCTCAAGGACGAGGTCGACATGGCGTTTGGCTTGCGGAGCGGTCATTCTGTTGGCGACCCTGCTCATTACGATGACCGTGACACCCCCCGCGGTGGACGCTGATTCAGATCTTGCGATCACTGTCACGTTGGATCAGGGCGGAACTGTGCAGTCGAGTGTTTACTTGGTTGCGGCCACGTCGCACTGGCCGGCAGAACACGTTATCATCTCGACTGTCCGGGCAGATCGACATGACAGTTGCAAGGGTATCCGGTCTAGGGGCCGGCCAGAGGGTCCGGGAATTGACCCGGGCACCAGGCAAGGCCGGATGACCCGGTATGCAAACCATGGCTGCAGCGTCATTCTCGGCACGGATTTTGTCTTTGTAGACGTCCTTCTGGCTGCTCTTGCCCCGAATGGTCAACTGATGCCGAGGCGCGCGCGCAGCCCTGTCTTGACGGTGTCGTTTTACAGTGATGTGCCTGAGCCTCTCCATGACAAGGTCTTTGCGCCTGGCGTCTTGGAGATCAAGCGTGTGAGCGTCGAATCTTGAGCGCTGAAGATCAGCAACCTTATGAGGCATGGGTCCGCTTTCTTCTCTGGGCGCTCTCCGGCTCCACCGTTGCCGCGCTGATCATGATGTTGATTTCGCTGGGTGTTGAACTGGACAGAAAGTTCAATGAGTTGCGAACCGGTGGCCAAGACAATGCCTATTGGGTCGCCAGCCAAATCGAGGTCGATGTCCAACGCCTCCAACTTGCCGGATGGGGGCTGCAATGCGGCAGGAAGAGTCTGCGCTCGAGCTTGTCCGAAGCCGTTTCGACAATCTCTACAATCGCCGGGATGCGATCGCGCACGGTGTGATTATGCGTGCGATGGACGCGCGGTACGGATCTGGTGCTCCGGACGTCGGGGATCTGGCGCCGATCAGCGAATTCCTGGAGCGTTTCACAGACGTTGTCGAGTCCGAGGATGCGGCGCTACTTGACGCTCTCGATGATATGAACGCCGCGCTCGAAACCCTGTCAGCCGACGCGCGCAGGCTCGCGATCGACATCATGCGCTTTTTTGCCGCCGATGCAGACCTTGAGCGACTGGCGCTGGGTGAATTGCAGGGGCGTGTCTCGCTGACAGGTTATGCGATCATTGCGGTCTTTGCGGCAATCATCACCATTCTGGTGCTCCAGCGTCTGCGTCAGAACGCGACAGAGGCCAAGCTCAGAGAAGCAAATCGCATGTTCGTCGCATCCGAGGCCGATGCAAAGCGCGCGCGTGCGCAGCTCCAGGCCGCGGTCGAGGCCATGCAGGACGGTTTTGTTCTGTTCGATGCCGAAGAGCGCCTTATCCTGGCAAATGCTCAGTACAGGTCCCTGTTTCCATCGGCGGCAGACGTTATTCGCCCCGGTGTGACCTTCGAGGCGCTGCTGGATGCCTTGATCAGGACGAATGCGTTTGATGATGCGCAGGGGACGGATGGGAGTTGGAAGGCCACGCGTCTGGAGCAGTTTCGACGCGCGAACAGTATATCCGAGCAAAGGCTCAGGTCCGGCCAGATCATCCGTTATTACGAAAAAGCGACGCCCGACGGTGGCCGCGTGGGCGTGCGGATGGATATCACCGAACTCCATGAGGCAAGGGTGCGCTCCGAAGCCGCCAATCGGGCAAAATCCGCTTTTCTTGCCAATATGAGCCATGAGATCCGGACGCCCATGAATGGTATCCTTGGGATGGCGGAAATTCTGCGGCAAACGCCGATGTCGTCATCGCAACGCGAAATGGTCGAAACCATCTGCGGCTCCTGCGATGCCCTCCTGAGCATCATCAACGATATACTTGACCTTGCGCGGATAGAGGCAGGCAAGCTTGCGCTTGACGTCAAGCCCTTCGTGCCGATGGCGCTGATGCGCAGATTGCGACGGTTGCATGGCGTAACAGCGGATCGCAAGGGGATTGAGCTCGAGTTCACCACGGATGCCCGGACCACCCTTCCGCACCTCGGCGATCCGGTCAGGTTCAGTCAGATTGTGAACAACCTGGTGGGCAATGCCTTGAAATTCACAATGGAGGGCAAGGTTTCCGTGGCGCTTGAGCATGGCGCGGGGGGGAGGGTCGCGCTTCGCGTCCGTGATACAGGAATCGGCATGTCGCCCGAGCAGATCAGCCGGGTCTTCAACGAGTTCGAGCAGGCTGACAATTCGATCACGCGCGAATTCGGAGGCTCCGGTCTGGGTCTGAGTATCACCCGTAATCTTGTAAACCTGATGGGTGGGCAGATCGAGATCAGCAGCACGCCCGCTAAGGGCACTCTGGTCGAAGTGCAGATCGATCTTCCGGTTTGTCAGGGCCAATCCGCAACCGTCGCGGACCGCGACAGGATCGATGTGACGCGTCTGCGCGGACTCTCGGTTCTGGTCGCCGAAGACAATACGACCAACGCCACCATCCTGAGGGCCATGCTGCGCGATCTCGGGGTCGAGGCGCGATTCGTCCAGAACGGCAAGATGGCCTGTGCAGCATGGAGCGAGGCGGCCTTCGATATGGTCTTGCTTGATATCTCAATGCCGGTGATGGGCGGCGTAGAGGCGCTGCAGCGAATCCGCGAGATCGCCGCCCGTCAGGGGTGTGCCGCCCCTGTGGCCATCGCGGTCACGGCAAATGTCATGGACGACCAGTTGAGTGTTTACCGTCAGGCGGGGTTCGCCGCAATTCTTGGGAAACCCTATCGCAAGGCGGAACTGGCCGCCGCTCTGCTGGCCAGAACTCCATCGTCGGCGGCGCATCGCGGTCGTGCAGATGCGCTCACCGTGCCCCGCCGCCCGCGAATCAGGTCAGCCAGGGCCGGATCGCTTAAGGCAAGCGATGACGGCAAACACTGCGGGTCCCGCAAAGGGCAACCTGATCAGAAAACCCTGCCCGGCTCTGCAGGATGCCCGGAGCAGCACCCGGCGGATGCTCGCCGGTGAAGGCGGGTGCCCGCGCCGGTTGTTGCGGGACCGGCGGCATCTTGAGACGACTGCCTGCGCGGTCACTA
This sequence comes from Paracoccaceae bacterium, assembly GCA_007116575.1. Classification (GTDB taxonomy): domain Bacteria; phylum Pseudomonadota; class Alphaproteobacteria; order Rhodobacterales; family Rhodobacteraceae; genus Roseinatronobacter. Next base: position 1,821 of record SKIF01000114.1, on the reverse strand, counting down.
TCGCCAAGTATAAGGCCTGTCGTGGCGGCTCGGACAGGCTTCGCGCATGGCTTGCTCCTCGTCTCGGGTGCAGGCTCAGTGCGCAACCAGACAGACGGTAGCTATGGCCGCAATGCCTTCCTCGCGACCGGTGAAGCCCAACCGTTCCGAGGTTGTCGCCTTCACGCCAACTTGGGCGCGGTCGCATTCCATGATCTGCGCGAGCGCGGTCTGCATGGCCTCGGCATACGGGCCGATCTTGGGGCGCTCGCAGATCAGGGTCACATCGCAATTGCCGATATGCAGGCCATGCGCCAGTGCCCGAGCGACGGCATGGCGGAGGAAGATGTGACTGGCGGCTCCTTTCCATTGCGGGTCCGAGGGCGGGAAATGGCGACCGATATCGCCCTCGCCAAGCGCTCCATAGATGGCATCGGTCAGCGCGTGCATGCCGACATCGGCGTCCGAATGTCCCATGAGTGCTCGGTCATGCGGGACCAGCACACCGCAGAGCCAGCACCCGTCACCGGGGCCGAAGCGATGCACGTCATAGCCATTGCCAATGCGGACTCTCATATGCGTCTCCTGTCGTGCGGCCAGTATTCTTTCGGCGCGCGTGAAATCCTGCGGGTGGGTGAGCTTGAGATTATCATCGCTGCCCGGCGTGATGGCGACCTCGATTCCAGAGGCGCGGGCAATCTCGACATCATCAGAGGCAGTTCCCGCATGGGCGCGATACGCCGCGAGCAGGGGCGCGAAGGCGAATCCCTGCGGGGTCTGGGCGCGGAACAGCCCGTCGCGCGCGGGCGTGCCCACGACCTTGCCACCTTCACCGCGCCAGAGCGCATCGACGACCGGAAGCGCTGGGGCTGCCGCATTCGACTCCGTGAGCGCGGCCCGAACGCCATTGATCACCTCGGCGCTGACCAATGGCCGGGCGCCATCATGAATCAGTACCTGCCGGGGGGGGGCGCCGACCAGCGCCTCGAGCGCTGCGCGCACCGAGTCGGTACGGCTTGCGCCCCCGGTGACAAGTGTCACCCCGGTCAGGTCCAGCTCGTCGGCCCGCGCCCGATCCTCCGGGTGCAGCACCAGAACCAGCCGATCAATGCCGACGACCCTGAATGCCGTCAGCGTGTGTGCAAGGACAGGTCGGCCCGCAAGCAGGCGCCATTGCTTGGGCAGACCCGCGCCTGCCCGTATGCCGCGACCGGCAGCAACGATGATACCTGCGATGTCATCCATGACGGCCCCTGCTTTTCCCTCACAGCTATAGGATGAAGCACGGGTTGCTGACAATCCGCGCGTTCGCCAAAAGGATGTGCATAAAATTTAGGCAAATGATGAAATACGCGCCGCTCTGCGCGAGGCTTGATTTGCCACGGCCCCGAGAGGACTGTAAGCAACAGCCATGAATTTGCATGGTCCCTCGTCATCACGGTCTGCCTTGTCCGCGCTCTGTCTGCAGGGCGCTGCAGGTGCGCTGGAAATTGAGCCGCCTGTCTTGCTGGCTCCGTTGGCCGGGATCACCGATTTGCCGTTTCGGCGCATCGTGGCCGGGTTTGGCGCCGGGTTGGTGGTATCTGAAATGATCGCCAGTCGGGACATGGTGCAGGCCAGGCCCTCGGCGCGCGCACGCGCCGAATTGGGGTTGGGTGAGGCCCGGACCTCGGTGCAGCTTGCCGGTCGCGAGGCGACCTGGATGGCAGAGGCCGCGCGTATGGTCGCAGCCAATGGCGCGCAGGTGATCGACATCAACATGGGCTGCCCGGCGAAAAAGGTCGTTGGCGGGCTGTCGGGCTCGGCGCTGATGCGCGACCCGGATCATGCGCTGCGCCTGAT
>SKIF01000014.1 GCA_007116575.1 Paracoccaceae bacterium | reverse complement strand
TGCTGCTCGCCTTCGGCATTGATGACTTTGGCGCGGCGTTCACGCTCGGCCTCGGCCTGACGGGCAATGGCGCGGATCATGCTTTCATTGATATCGACATGCTTGATCTCGACATTCGCCACCTTGATCCCCCAGGCGTCGGTCTGCGCGTCGATGATCTCCTGAATGTCATTGTTCAGCTTGTCGCGCTCGGACAGCATCTCGTCCAGCTCATGCTTGCCCAGCACCGAACGTAGCGTGGTCTGCGCCAGTTCGCTCGTGGCCTGCATGAAGTTCTCGACCTGAATCGTCGCTTTCTCAGGGTCGACCACACGGAAATAGATCACTGCATTGACCCGGACCGACACGTTGTCCTGGCTGATCACATCCTGGCTTGGCACATCGAGCACGCGCACACGCAGGTCGACGCGCACCATCTGCTGGATGAAGGGGATGATGATGATCAGCCCCGGCCCCTTGACCGAACTGAACCGGCCCAGAGTAAAGACCACACCGCGCTCGTATTCGCGCAGGATCTTGATGGCCGAACTCAGGAAGGCCAGCAAGAGGACAAGGAGCACGCCGTAAAAGGCGACGTCCCCGAAAATGCTGAAGATATCCATGATGCCGTTCTCCTTTTCCCGATCCGCCGACGTGCAGGACAGGTGCGCGCCGGTCGTCCGTCTTTAAGTGCGTCAGGGCGCGTCCGCCTCGGTGGTCGGGGCTACGACCAGCGTCAGACCGTCCATTGCGCGCACCTCGACAGACTGGCCCTCGGTCAGTGCCGCATTGCTGCGGGCCTGCCATCGTTCGCCATGCACGAAGACATGGCCGCGTCCATCTGACCAATCCTGCACTTTCGCAATCAGCCCGATCATCTCTTCGCTGCCGGTTGTCACCCGGCGCCGGTGAACCACTGCGGCCAGTCGCGCCACCAGAAACGAAAACGCAAGGCTTGCGACCACCACTGCCGCCAGTGCGGGCCAGTGCAACTCCAGCCCCGGAACCTCGCCATCGAACAGCAGCACACTGCCCAGCACGATGGCCACACTGCCCCCGATCCCCAGGATTCCGAACGAAGGCGAGAACGCCTCTGCCACAACCAGCGCTAGGCCCAGCCCGATCAGCGCCAACCCCGCCCAGCTGAAAGGCAGGATCGACAGCGCCATCATCCCGGTCAGAATGCTGATGCCGCCAATCGTGCCCGGAAACAGTGCGCCGGGGTTGAGGATTTCGAAAATGATGCCGTAAAACCCCACAACCATCAGCAGAAGCGCAATATTCGGGTCTGTGATGACCGACAGAAGCCGGGTGCGCCAGTCAGGCTCCAGTTCGACAAGATCCAGCCCCTCGGTCGGCCAGTTCGACCGGTGCGCCATTCACCTCGACGCTCATGCCATGCGCGTTTCCCAGCAGGTCCTCGGTGGTTCGGGCAACGAAATCGATCACGCCGTCCTCGGCGGCTGCACTCGCCGTCAGCGTGGCCGCGTCGCGCACGGCGCTTTCGGCCCAGTCTGCATTTCGCGCGCGCAATTCCGCCAGACCGCGAATCCAGGCGACCGCGTCATTGACGGCCTTGGCCTCGCCCGCGCTGCCCGGGGCCGGGACGGTGCGGCGCTCGCTTGCGCGGGGCTCTTCATTGTCGTCGCTCGCGTCATCGTTGCGCGCCGGCGCGCGCTCTTCGGGTCGCTCATCACCACCGAAGGGGCTGCCGCCCATTGCGACGGGGGTTGCCGCGCCGATCGAGGTGGCCGGGGCCATCGCGGCGATATGCGCCGCATACGTAATGAAGGTGCCAGCGCTTGCCGCGCGCGCGCCCGAGGGTGCCACATGCACCGCTACCGGTACCTCCGAGGCGAGGATCGCATTCACGATCTCGCGGGTAGAGGTCACGAGGCCGCCGGGCGTGTCCATCCGGATCACCACCAATGCGGCATCTTCCTCGGCGGCGCGTGCGATGCCGCGGATCAGGTAATCGGCGCTGGCCGGGGTCACTGCGCCGTCAAGCGTCAGCACCATTGCCTGCCGCGCACGCTCGCCCTCGGCGACAGGTTGTCCGACCGCAAGCATCAGAAACCCGGCGAGAAAGGCCAGAGTGGCGCCGATCAGGCGGCCCGGATGCAGACGGATGGCGCAAGATGGCATCGAAAAATCCACTCCTGACAAGCAGGCGCAGCGGGGCGCGCCAGCGGCAACGCCTGTGCAAGCCTTGTTTGGCAGATAAGGGCTTATGGCCGCTTTGCAACATTTCGGTCTGCTGACAAGATTGCGACCTGATGTCCTTCAAGCGAGCATTCTCGGGGGGCGTCCGTGCTTTGCAAGCGCATAATCGGGTTAGCGGTTCGGGCCGCCAGCCCTTGACTTGGACAGGGGCGCGCTGAATGCTGCCCTGATGCAGGACATCTCCGCCGATCAGATCCTCAGCCGCCTGCCTGCCCGCCTCAAGGAGGCGCGGCAGCGTCAGGGTCTGTCGCTTGAGGCGGTGGCGAAACTCTCAGGCGTCAGTCGTTCGATGGTCAGCCAGATCGAGCGTGGCGAATCCTCGCCCACAGTGGCCACTCTCTGGAACCTGACCCGCGCGCTGCAGGTTGATTTCGCGGGTCTGCTGGACGATACGCCTGTGCCGGGAATAGCGCTCATCACTGCGGCGCAGGCCCCAAAGATCGCGGGCCACGGGCAGGGGTGCCAGATCACTATCCTGTCCCCGCCCGAACAGGCCGGGCGGCTGGAAGTCTATGATATCCGTCTGGAGCCCGGCGGGGTGCTCGACAGCGCCCCCCACGGCCCCGGCACGCGCGAGCAGGTGACGGTCCTGTCGGGCCATGTCGAAATCAGCGCTGGCACCGAGACCCGCTTTCTGGACCTCGACGATACCGCCCATTACCGCGCCGATCAGCCGCACCGGATCGCCGCACCGCAAGGCAGCGCGCGCGTGTTTCTGATCGTAGAGGCGCCATAGCGGATAGAAATCCGTCATGTTGTATCTTTTATCTTGACATATATTCCGCTTTGACGGAAGTGTTCGTGAAACCGGAGCACACCATGACCACAGCTTTTCTCGACGATATCCGCGCCACCCTGGTCCAGATCGAGGCCGACGGGCTTCTGAAGCGCGAGCGGGCCATCACCACGCCGCAATCGACCCGCGTGCAGGTGGGCGGGCGCGAAGTGATCAATCTCTGCGCCAATAACTATCTCGGGCTGGCCAATCATCCGGCACTGGTGGCGGCGGCGACACAGGCGATGCAGGATCATGGCTTCGGCATGGCCTCGGTCCGGTTCATCTGCGGCACGCAGGATCTGCACCGCAAGCTGGAGGCGCGGCTGGCCGCGTTTCTTGGAACCGAGGATAGTATCCTCTTCGCTGCCTGTTTCGACGCCAATGGGGCGTTGTTCGAGCCATTGCTGGGGCGCGAGGATGCCGTGATCTCGGATGCGCTGAACCATGCCAGCATCATCGACGGGATCCGGCTGTGCAAGGCGCGGCGCTTCCGCTACGCAAATTCCGATATGGCGGATCTGGAAGCACAGTTGAAAGCCGCCCGGGAAGATGGCGCGCGCCATGTCATGATCGCGACCGATGGCGTGTTCTCGATGGATGGCTATCTGGCAAGACTGCCCGAAATCCGCGCGCTGGCCGACCAATATGATGCGCTCCTGATGGTCGATGACTGCCACGCCACGGGCTTCATGGGCCCGCAAGGGAGGGGCACGCCTGCGCATTTCGGGGTGCAGGCCGATATTCTGACCGGCACGCTGGGCAAGGCGCTTGGGGGCGCGCTTGGCGGCTATATCGCCGGGCCGAAGCCGGTAATTGACCTGTTGCGGCAGCGCGCGCGGCCTTATCTGTTTTCCAATGCTCTGCCGCCTGCAATCGTCGCGGCCGCAATCACGGCGCTGGACATGATCGAAGCGGCCGACGATCTGCGCGCGCAACTCTTCGACAACGCGGCCTATTGGCGGGCAGGACTGGCGCAGGCGGGGTTTGACCTGTTGCCGGGCGAGCACCCGATCATCCCGGTCATGCTGTATGATGCGCATAAGGCGCAGGCCATGGCGGCGCGGCTGTTCGAGCTGGGGGTCTATGTGTCGGGCTTCTTCTTCCCGGTCGTGCCGAAAGGGCAGGCGCGCATCCGCACCCAGATGAACGCCGCACTGACCCGCGCCGATCTGGACGAGGCCTTGGCGGCATTTGCGCAGGCGGGCCGCGATACGGGGGTGCTGACATGAAGGCGCTGGAGAAATCGCGCGCTGCGCCGGGGCTGTGGCAGATCGAGGCCCCGGTCCCCGAAATCGGCCCAGATGATGTGCTGATCCGCGTGCGCAAGACAGGCATTTGCGGCACCGATATTCATATCTGGAACTGGGATGACTGGGCGCAGCGCACTGTGCCGGTGCCGCTGATCACGGGACATGAATTCGCGGGCGAAATCGTGGAGATGGGCCGCAATGTGACCGGGCTTGCGATCGGGCAGCGCTGTTCGGGCGAGGGGCATCTGATCGGCCGCGACAGCCGCCAGAGCCGCGCAGGCAAGTTCCATCTCGACCCCGCCACGCGCGGCATCGGCGTCAATGAACCAGGGGCCTTCGCGGAATACCTGCGGCTTCCGGCCTTCAATGTCGTGCCGCTGCCCGATGCGATTGACGATGATATAGGTGCGATCCTCGACCCGCTGGGCAATGCGGTTCACACCGCGCTCAGCTTCGATCTGGTGGGCGAGGATGTGCTGATCACTGGCGCTGGCCCGATCGGGATCATGGCGGCGGCGGTCGCCCGCCATGTCGGTGCGCGTCATGTGGTGATCACGGATGTGAATCCGATGCGGCTGGAACTGGCCGCAAAAGTGGCCGATGTGATGTCGGTCAATGTCGCACAAGAAGATCTGGCTGAGGTGAAATCGCGTCTGAAAATGCGCGAGGGCTTCGATGTCGGGCTTGAAATGTCCGGCAATCAGGTCGCGCTTGACCAGATGGTCGAAAATCTGGTCATGGGCGGGCGCATCGCCCTTCTTGGTATCCCGCCGGGGAAAAGCCCGGTGGACTGGTCGCGCATCGTGTTCAAGGCGATCACGATCAAGGGGGTTTACGGGCGCGAGATTTTCGAGACCTGGTACAAGATGATCGCGATGCTGGAAAACGGTCTGAAGATTCGCCCTGTCATCACCCATCGCTTCGCGGTGGATGATTTCGCGCAGGGTTTCGAGATCATGCGCAGCGGGCAATCGGGCAAGGTTGTGCTGGATTGGGCGTGATCCGCCCGCTCACACTGGCCCCAGCCGGTCGAGCAGGTAATCCACCTCGGCCCGCGCTGCCGCGCTCAGCCGCGCACAGGGCGCGCGCAGCGCGTCATGCGCGATGATCCCGCGCCGCGCGAGCACGTATTTCCGCACAGCCAGCCCGACACCCGGCTGATGCTCGTAGCGCAGCAGGGGCAGGTGCCGGTCAAAGGCGTCATGCGCCGCGTCGCGATTGCCTGCCCGCATCTCGCGCACGACCTCCAGCAGCATTTCGGGAAAGGCATAGCCGGTCATCGCGCCATCGGCACCGCGCTCCATCTCGAAATCCAGAAACAGCGCACCATTGCCGCATAGGATTGACACCTCGCGCAGCCCGTCCTCGGCCTGCCAGCGGCGCAATGCACTGATCTTCTCGAGCCCCGGCCAGTCCTCGTGCTTGAGCATTACGCAAGAGGGGTTCTCTTCGATGATGCGCCGCACCACCGCGTTCGACATCACCACTCCGGTCGCAGTCGGGTGGTCCTGCAGCACGAATGGGATATCGCTACCGATGGCGGCCACGGCCTGCCGGTAATATCCGCAGATTTGCTCATCCGTGCGCATGGAGGCGGGCGGGGCGATCATCACGCCTGCGGCACCGGCGGCCATGGACTCTTGCGCCAGTCGGCGCATGGCGGCGAAACCGGGTGCCGAGACGCCGACAACCACGGGCAGCCCGTCTGCTGCCCCCAGCACGCCGCGCACGACCGCCAGGCTCTCTTCCGGTTCGAGCTTCGGTGCCTCGCCCATGATACCCAGAATCGTCAGCCCCTGCACCCCGACCTGCCTGTAATACGCCGTCATCTGTGCAACCGAGGCTGTATCGAGCGCGCCATCGGGCAGAAATGGTGTGGGGGCGATGGCATAGACGCCCTTGCTGCCGGGTCCGAAACTCATCTTGCGCCCTCCGACTCTGTCGCTCATGTGGTCCTCTCCGCGTCGGCCTCTGTTGCCCGCGGGAATGCGCGGGTGCAGAGCCGCGCTGGCCCGAAGCTGACCGCTCTCTCGCCCGAAGGCAACCCCGTTTGCCCCTCGGCCCGATGCGCGCGAAAACCTGTGGCCTCGCGCAGGTGCTTTGCGTAGAGTCGGGTCGAAACCAATACCGGATTCCCTCATGCCCGCTCCGCTGCTTCGCATCTTCCTTGTCTCGTTGGCTCTTCTCGCCGCGCTTCCTGTTCTGACCCGCGCAGCGCAGGCCAGTGAACTTGCGCGCGCCTATCTGCTCGAGGAGCTGTTCGTGATCATGGCAGAGGAGGGGCGGCACGCCGCATTGGCCGAAGGGGCGGTTCCGCTGCAGGGCGGGCGGCTGGCGCGATTCGAGTCCGATGTGAATGCGATCTACGACTCTGAGCGGTTGCTTTCTGCCTTTCTCGCTGAGTTGGAGGCCGAGCTGGAACCCCGCCCGGCATGGCGCGAGGAAGCGCTCGCCTTTGCCGATACCGATTTGGGCCAGCGTGTCCTGAGACTTGAAATCACCGCGCGAGAGGCTTTGCTGGATGATGCCGTCGATGAGACCGCGCGCATCGCGTTGGACGACGCGAGGGCCGCGCCCGCCTCAAGCCCAAGGGCCGCGCGGCTGGCGCTTGTACGCGCCCGCATTTATGCCAATGACCTGACCGAGTTGAACGTCTCTCTGGGGCTGAACACCAGCCTTGCCTATTACCGGGGCATGCAGGACGAGGACGCCGTGTTCGGTCTCTCGGACGATGATCTGTTGCGTCTTGTTTGGGAGCAGGAGCGCGCTATCCGTGCCGATACCGAGGATTGGATCGAATCCTATTTTCTGATGGCCTATCAGCCGCTCTCGGATGACGAAATGCGCGCTCTGGTCGAGTATGCCGCCACGCCCGCAGCGGTCGGTTTCAATCAGGCCATGTTCCGTGCTTTTGACACCGTGTTCAGCGACATCTCGCGCCGCCTTGGTCAGGCTCTGGGGCTGCGGATCCGGATGGAAGAGCTCTGAACGCGGGCCGTGTTCAGGTCACTGGCCCCTGCTCCATCCGGTGTGCCAGCCGCGCCAGCAGGTCGAGACAGGCGGAAAGCTGATCGAGCGTGACGAATTCATCGGGCTTGTGCGCCTGCGCGATATCCCCCGGCCCGCAGATGACCGAGGCAATGCCAATGGACTGAAACAGCCCCGCTTCGGTGCCAAAGGGCACCAACCCCGGCGCGTTGGTCCCGGTCAGCGCCATGACCAGATCGCGCGCCGGGTTCCGGGCCGTGCGTTCCAGCCCCGCGACCTCGGCCACGGTTTCGGTCTCGATGCTTGCCTCGGGACAGGTTGCGCGCATCGCGGGCAGCAGGTCTTCCGCGATCATCCGCGCGAGAGACGCCTTGACGAAATCGGCATCAGTGGCCTGAACCGGGCGCATTTCCCAGTCGATGCGGGCCTTGCCGGGGATGATGTTATGCGCCTGTCCGCCGGTCAGCACGCCGGGATTTATCGTGCTGTGGGGCGGGTCAAACGGGCAATCGACAGGCGCGCGCGTCTTTAGCGCCTCGCGCAGCCGCACCAGTTCCAGCACCAGCCGCGCGGCATGTTCGACGGCATTCACGCCCCGGTCCGGGGACGAGCCATGCCCTTCCAGCCCGGTTACCCATGTCGTGTATTCATAGCAGCCCTTGTGCCCGTCCACCGGCAGCATCATCGAGGGCTCGCCGATGATCGCCACCGCGGGCGCAATCCCGCGCGTGCGCAGGCTTTCCACCAGCGCCTGTGCGCCGAAACAGCCGATCTCCTCGTCATAGGTCAGGGCGAAATGCACTGGCACTTTCAGATCGGCGCGGGCAAAGACCGGTGCCATCGCGACGCAGGCCGCGACAAAGCCCTTCATGTCGCAGGTACCGCGCCCGTAAAGCCGCCCCTCGCGCTCGACCAGAGTGAACGGGTCGGTGCTCCAAGGCTGATCGGCCACCGGGACGACATCAGTATGGCCCGAGAGCACCACGCCGCCCGCGCAGTCCGGGCCGATGGTGGCAAAGAGATTGGCTTTTGTGCCTGTCGGATCGGGTTCGGTCCAGAAGCGTGCGCCAGCGGTCTTCAGCGCATCGGCCAGATAGTCGATGATTTCGTGATTGCTGTCGGATGAGACAGTCGGAAATGCCACCAGATCGGCGAGAATGGCCTTGCAGCGCCCGAGTTCCGCCGACTGCCCTGACCCTGCCATGCTGCCCTCCCCGTGCGAACATGACATGGCTAGCCGTCCCGCGCGGGCGGGTCAATCCTTGCCATCCGGGCCATCTGCCTCAGGCCCTTCGGTCTGCACCTTGTCCAGAAGGAAGCGCGCCCGCGTCAGCATTGCGTCGGCGGCCTCGATCTTTTGCGCCAATCGTTCGCCCTTGTGCGGCTTCTTGAGTGCTTCAAGCGCCAGATCCGCGCGCCGCTTTTCCAGCTTGGCAATGATCTTTCCGACATCGGCGGACCTGATCTTGCGCGCCTCGCCTTCGCCGAGTCGCCCAAAATACTTGTCGAGCTTCGCAGTCAGTTTTTCAAAAGCCATCGGCGCACCTCGCGGGCCGGTGGCAAAGGCTAACACGGTCATGTGTCACTGTCATGACGCTAGCGGCTCCTCGCCCTCGTCGGCCGCTTCCATTGCCAGCAGCCGCTCGATCTCGGCCATGGCCTGATCGTCGTCAAGATAGAGGAGTTCTGCTGCATCCAGCAGCGCTTCCATCGCTTCCTGAGCATAACGCGCATCGTTCAGGAAGGAGGTGGCATTCGTGGCAGCGATCTGGCGGCGCTGAAGCAACCGCTCGACCAACTTGCTGACCTTGGCCGATTCGTCGCGCAAGGCGCTGCGTTCCTCGGCGATCCAGAGCGCCGAGCGGCTCTCGGGCGGAGCGGCCTCCAGCGCCTCAATCTCGACAAGGATCTGCGCGATGGATTCGCGCAGCCGGTCATAGAGAACCGTCACCTCGCCCTGCGGCACTTCGGTATAGCGGCGCGTGTTTTCGTGCAGGTGCTTGACGGCCTTGACCGCGCGGACCAGCGCATTGGCTCCGTCGCGCAGTTCCTGCAAGCGCAGCGCCGCCGCGGCAGGCAGGCTGAGCGCTGTCTTCTGCGCGGCAAACTCCACGATGGCCGAATGCAGGGTCTTGATCTTCTCCTCATAGCGGCGCTCGACATCCAGCCCGATGGCCTCGCGGCTGCGTTCGACGGTCAGGCGCAGATCCTTTGATGCCAACAGGTCATCAAGCCGCAGATTGACCGCTCCGGCAATCAGATGCGCCGCATTCTGCGCCAGATGGCGCAATTCGTTCTTCATCGCCGTCAACAGCGTGACCGGGAAGCTGCCCAGATCGGCATTGATATAACGCGGCTGGCTGATCGAGGGCGCGGGCGAGGCGATGCGGCGTTCGAGATAGGCCAGCAGGCGCGGCATCTGCGGCACCATCAAGACAATGCCCAAGAGGTTGAACAGAGTGTGAAAGACCGCCAGCCGCAGCGCGAAATCGTCGGGCGCAATGCCGACAAGGTCGCTGATCCCGTCCACCAGCATCCGCAACGGCACGATCAGCACCAGCGCGGTGACTGCCGTGACCATGTTGAAGATCAGATGCCCCAGCGCCAGTCGCTTGCCCTGAAAATTCGCCTGCGCCGCCCCGATCAGCGCCGTGACCGTGGTGCCGATATTGGCGCCGATGGCCACCGCGAGCGCGTTCTCATAGCTGATCTGCCCCGAGGCCAGTGCCGTGATCACCAAGAGCATGGTGGCATGGCTTGACTGCATCACCACAGTCGCGCCCGCGCCGATCAGCGTATAGACCACCAGCCCCAGCACGCCGGTCAGCGCCAGCCGTGTCAGATCGAACCCCGCGCTGAAGGCGTCAAACCCGTCCTTGATAAAGGCAATGCCCAGGAAGACCAGCCCGATCCCGAGGAGCACCAGCCCCGCCCCGCGCAACCCCCGCGCCCGCTGGAACATCAGCACCGCCCCGAAGGCAAGGATCGGCATGGCGTAGCGCGCGATATCCACCCGCACGCCCACCCCCGCGATCAGCCAGGCCCCGGTCGTGGTGCCCAGATTGGCCCCGAAGATGATCCCGACCCCGGCGGCCAGCGAGATCAGCCCCGCGCTGAGAAAGGAAATCGCGATCACCGAGACGAGCGAGCTGGATTGCGTGACGGTCGTGGCGGCCATGCCGAAGCCCATCGCGCGCGGCAGGCTGCCTGTGCTGGCCGCCAGGAACCGCTCCAGCAGCCCGCCACCCATGGCTTTGAACCCATCCTCCAGCAGCATCATGCCCAAAAGGAACAGCGCGACCCCGGCGGCGATTTCCTGAAAATCGCCGCTCAGCGAGAAAGCCAGCAGCAACAGACCGAGAATCAGTCCAAGCTGCAACAGAGGGGCATATCGTTTCATGACAGCATTTTCCGTCGGACGGCGCGGCGAGGCAAGGGCGCGTGCGCGCGTCCATGCCTCTTTCCCGCTTGAAGCCATCGTGCGAAAGCCCAAGTATGGACCTGCTGCCAAGGATGCCATCATGCCCCATAACAATCTCAGCCAGGCTGTCGCCCGCCCCGACGTACTGACCCGCCCCAAGCTCGAGGGCGGGCGCGCGTTCCGTATGGCCTCGCCCTTCCAGCCTGCGGGCGATCAGCCCAGCGCCATTGCCGAACTGGTCGAGGGCGTGCAGGCGGGCGAGCAGGATCAGGTGCTTCTAGGCGCGACCGGGACGGGCAAGACCTACACCATGGCCAAGGTGATCGAGCAAACCCAGCGCCCGGCCATCATCCTCGCGCCAAACAAGACGCTGGCCGCGCAATTATACGGTGAATTCAAGGGTTTCTTTCCCGATAACGCGGTCGAGTATTTCGTCAGCTACTACGACTATTACCAGCCCGAAGCCTATGTGCCGCGCTCGGATACCTATATCGAGAAGGAATCCCAGATCAACGAGCAGATCGACCGGATGCGCCACTCGGCCACCCGCGCGCTGCTGGAACGCGACGATGTTATCATTGTCGCCTCGGTGTCGTGCATCTACGGTATCGGCTCGGTCGAGACCTATTCGGCCATGACGCAGGATTTCGTCGTCGGTGAAAGCTATGACCAGCGGCAGGTTCTGGCCGATCTGGTGGCGCAGCAGTACCGCCGCAATGATGCGGCGTTTCAGCGTGGGTCTTTCCGTGTGCGCGGCGATGTTGTGGAGCTCTGGCCTGCCCACCTGGAGGACCGGGCCTGGAAATTGTCGTTTTTTGGTGAGGAACTGGAGGGCATCACCGAGTTTGACCCGCTGACCGGGGCGAAGACGGACAGTTTCGAGAAAATCCGCGTCTATGCCAACAGCCACTATGTGACGCCCCGGCCCACGATGCAGCAGGCGATCAAGGGCATCAAGCACGAGCTGCAGCAACGGCTCGATCAACTGGTCGCCGAGGGCAAACTGCTCGAAGCGCAGCGGCTGGAGCAGCGCACGAAATTCGACCTCGAAATGCTGGAAGCGACGGGGGTTTGCAACGGGATCGAGAATTATTCGCGCTATCTGACCGGCCGCGCCCCCGGCGAGCCGCCGCCCACGCTGTTCGAGTTCATCCCCGACAATGCGATTGTCTTTGCCGATGAGAGCCATGTCAGCGTGCCCCAGATCGGCGGCATGTATCGCGGCGACTATCGGCGCAAGTTCACACTGGCCGAACATGGGTTCCGGCTGCCCTCCTGCATGGATAACCGACCCCTGAAATTCGAGGAATGGGACGCCATGCGCCCGCAATCGGTGTTTGTTTCCGCCACCCCGGCGGCCTGGGAGCTGGAGCGGACCGGCGGGGTCTTTACCGAACAGGTGATCCGCCCCACGGGGCTGATTGACCCCGAAGTGGAAATCCGGCCTGTCGCCATGCAGGTAGACGACCTTCTGGACGAAATCCGCAAGGTGGCTGCCAGGGACCTGCGCGTGCTCTGCACAGTGCTGACAAAGCGTATGGCCGAGGATCTGACTGAATATCTGCACGAACAGGGGGTGCGGGTGCGCTACATGCACTCGGATATCGACACGATCGAACGCATCGAGATCCTGCGTGACCTGCGGCTCGGGGCCTTCGATGTGCTGGTGGGCATCAACCTCTTGCGCGAGGGGCTGGATATCCCGGAATGCGGGCTCGTGGCGATTCTCGATGCGGACAAGGAGGGTTTCCTGCGCTCGGAAACCTCGCTGATCCAGACCATCGGGCGCGCGGCGCGCAATGCCGATGGCCGGGTCATCATGTATGCGGATCGTGTGACAGGTTCGATGGAGCGCGCGCTGGCCGAGACCAACCGCCGCCGCGAAAAGCAGATCGCCTACAATCTGGAACACGGCATCACACCGCAAACAGTTCGTAAAAATGTCGAGGATGTGCTGGCAGGGCTGTGGCAGGGCGACACGGATATGGCCCGCGTCACCGCGCAGGTTGAGAAAGTGAAACCGGGGGCCAATCTGCAGGCGCATCTCGAAGGGTTGCGGACCGACATGCGCAAGGCCGCCGAGAATCTCGAATTCGAGGAGGCCGCCCGTCTGCGTGACGAGATCAAGCGGCTTGAGGCCGTGGAACTCGCCGTGGCCGATGACCCGCTGGCGCGGCAATCAGCCGTGGATGAGGCGGTGGATCACGCCGTGAAGCCGCGCTCGACAGCGGGCAAGCCGGGGCAGCGGGGTGGAGTGAAGCGGCGCAGAGGCTGACCCCTCACAGTTGCGCGAGTGTCACTGGAAATCGCGCCAAGCGCCCCCATCTGCTATAGTGTGACGCAGGACCGGAACATCCGCGTCTGTATTGTTACTGTCCCTCGTTCCGCACCTGCGCCCGGCGTCTCGCCGGGCGTTTTTTCGTCTTGCGCCGAGGCTCCGACCGCGCCACCATCGCGCCATGACCCGCCCCGATGACACCACCCTCCGCCGCATCCTGACCCGGACCCGTTTGATCGCCGTGGTCGGCGTTTCGGCCAATCCGGTCCGGCCCAGCTATTATGTGGCGCGCTATCTCAAGCTGAAGGGGTTTCGCGTGATCCCGGTCAATCCCGGCCATGCCGGCGAGACCCTTTTTGGCGAGACCGTGCGCGCCAGCCTCGCCGACTGCCCCGCGGATGTGGATATGGTCGATATCTTCCGTCGCTCCGAGGCGGTGCCGCCGATTGTCGATGAGGCACTGGAGCATCTGCCGGGGCTGCGCACGGTCTGGATGCAGATCGGCGTCGAACACGCCGAGGCCGCCGCAAAGGCCCGCGCGCGCGGAGTGGAGGTGGTCGAGAACCTTTGCCCCAAGATGGAATATCAGCGCCTCTATGGCGAATTGCGCATGGGCGGGATCAACACGGGCATCATCTCGTCGCGGCTCTAGCGCCCGAATTCCACGATCATCGCCCCCAGCGCGATCATCACCATCAGCGCCAGCTTGCGCGGGCCGACACGCTCTTTCAGGATGAACCAGCCGATCAGGGCGGCAAAGACGGTCGAGGTCTCGCGCAGGATCGCGGCTTCGCCCACCTTGCCGACCAGTGTCGCGACCATGACCGACCCGAAGCTGACATAGCCGATCACCGCCCCGGCAAAGCCCCGCAGCATCAGTGGGCGCGGGGAAGGGGGGGCGGCCATGCGCCGGTAGCGCCAAGCCGCGAGGATGGCGAAGTCGAAAGACGACAGGAAAAAGAACCACGCCACAAAGCCCAGCGGGTCGCCCGAGAGCCGGATTGCCCAGGCGTCATAAGTGGTATAAAGCGCCACGGTCACGCCGCCGATCAGCGCCCAGACAAGGCCGATCTTGAGCGCGCGCGGGTCGATCCTTTCTTCTGACAGGTTGCGCAGCGCGAGCAGCAAAATGCCCCCGGACAGGCAGGCGACGCCCAGCCATTGCAGAGCCGTGTATCGCTCGCCAAAGATCGCCATGGCGGCAAAGATCGTGATCAGCGGCCCGGTGCCGCGCACCACAGGGTAGACCACGGTAAAGGCCGCGCGTTCATAGGCCAGCGCCATGGCCAGCTTGTAGAGGAAATGGATCACCACCACCCCGGCCAGCACAGGCCACATGAAGGGCGCAGGCGGGCCGAAATAGAACAGCGCGAACGGCCCGGCGATGATAACCAGCCAGAAATCGATTGCCCCGCGCGTCAGCCACGGATCATGCATCCCCTTCTGCAGCGCGCCGAAGACCGCATGCGCAAGCGCGGCGGTCAGTGCGAGAGCCGTGGCCAGCCTTGCGCCTTCAGGGGTGCCCACCAGTGAGAGCAGCCACTCGTTCATGTCGTGCCTGCGAGTTGCTTAACATGTGTTCTGTATACCCCGATCCGGGGCAGGGCAAGGCGGCTTAGGACCTGCGCGCCGCTTTCTCGGCCACGCCAGACGTTCCCTCGCGACGCGCCAGTTCTGCCTCGATATCGGCCAGCGTCACCCCGCGCGCGGCACACATGACCAGCAGGTGATAGATCACATCCGCCGCTTCCGAGCTCAGGCGGGCACGGTCGCCCTTGATCGCCTCGATCACCGCCTCGATGGCTTCTTCGCCGAATTTCTCGGCGCATTTTTCGGGCCCTTTGGCCATGAGTTTCGCGGTCCAGCTTACCTCTGGGTCGGCGCCCTGCCGCGCGGCAATGGTCGCGGCCAGACGCGCAATGGGATGATCGGGCGCGCTCATGCCAGCCTCACCGGGATGCCGGCGGCGGCCATATGCGCTTTGGCCTCGCCGATGGTGTATTCGCCGAAATGAAAGATCGAGGCCGCCAGCACCGCCGAGGCCCCCGCGACCGATACTCCCTCGACCAGATGATCAAGATTGCCGACCCCGCCCGAGGCGATAACCGGGATTCCCACAGCATCGACAATCGCGCGGGTGAGGTCCAGATTGAACCCTGCCTTTGTCCCGTCGCGGTCCATCGAGGTCAGCAGGATCTCGCCTGCGCCCTTTGCCGCGACCGTGCGGGCGAATTCCACGGCATCGACCCCAGTCGGCCTGCGCCCGCCATGGGTGAAGATCTGCCACTCCCCCGGTGCAACGGTCTTGGCGTCGATGGCCACGACGATGCACTGGCTGCCAAAACGGTCCGCCGCGCGCGCCACCACATCCGGGTCGGCCACTGCTGCGGAATTGAACGACACCTTGTCCGCCCCTGCCAGAAGCAGTGCGCGCACGTCCTCGACCGTACGCACGCCCCCGCCAACCGTCAGCGGCATAAAGCAGTTCTCTGCCGTGCGCGTGACCAGATCGAACATGGTCCCGCGATTTTCGTGCGTGGCGTGGATGTCGAGAAAGCACAGCTCATCCGCCCCCGCAGCGTCATAGGCTTTCGCCGCCTCGACCGGGTCGCCCGCATCGCGCAGATCGACGAAATTCACGCCTTTGACCACACGGCCATCGGCCACGTCCAGGCAGGGGATGATGCGGGTCTTGAGCATGGCCCCTCTTAGCCCCTGCCGTGCCGCGCGAAAAGAGGCATTTGACACGGATCAAGGACGCGCCCGCGCAGCCCGCGCATTCTGGGGCTCGACCAGACTAAGGAGAACCGACATGACCGATATCGCTGCGCGCGCCGAACAACTCCGCGCCCGCAAGCGCGAGCTTTTCGCGCGCATGACTTATGTGGATCAGGAATTGTCGGTCGAGGTCAATCGCGACTGGGAAGACAGCGCAACCGAACATGAACAGGACGAACCGCTCGAGGCGCTGGGTCTCTCGGCGCAGAAGGAAATCCGGATGCTCAATGCTGCGCTGGCGCGCATTGACGAGGGCAGCTATGGCCATTGCGTCACTTGCGGCACCGCGATCAGCGAGGAAAGGCTCGATCTGTTGCCCGAAACGCCTTATTGCCGCAACTGCGCGCCGTAGCGCGGGACCGGCCACCCCGGCGACCGGCGGATCAGTCGCGAAACACCTGTGCCGCCAGCACGACACGCGCGGCGGCCGTGATCAGGCACAGCAGGCCAAAACCCCAGGCGAGCGGGGCGAACCAAAATGGCATGAGGCACAGCAGCAGGAAGAACAGGATCGTCTCGGTCCCTTCCAAGAGCCCGCCGGCGAAATAAAGCGATTTCACGCCATGCGCGCTGCTCTGCATCTGGCGCTTTTCGGCCAGAACCGAAAACCCCAGAAACGAACCGGCATTGACATAGAAACTCAGCAGCAGGAACCCGCCCGCCACCCCGTTTGCCGCAGGGTCGAGCATGATAAAAGCCAGCGGGATGGCCGCGTAGAAGACATAGTCGCAGGTAATGTCCAGATAGCCGCCGAAATCCGTCACGCCCCTCACCCGCGCGACCGCTCCATCCAGCCCGTCGGCCAGCCGCGAGGCAAGGATCAGCAGCAGCGCCAGCATGAAGGCCCCGGCCAGAACCGCCCCCGCTGCCGCCAGTCCCAGCGCCAGCCCGGTCAGCGTGACCGCGTTGGCCGAAATCCCGCTGCGCGCCATGACCTGTCCCATCCGGTCAAGCGGCGGGTCCAGCAAGGGGCGCAAATGGCGGTCGAGCATGGCAGGGCTTTCGTCAGAATATTTCAGGACCTCGCGCGGAACTCCACGCCAACCAGACGCGTCAGTTGCTCTTGCGGCTGGGAATGAAGGGCAGCGGCATGACCGGCACGCCGTCTTCGATCAGCGCCTTGGCCTCATCCGCGCGCGCCTCGCCATAGATCGGGCGGTCGGGGATATCGCCGAGATACATTGCCCGCGCCTCGGTGGCGAAGCGCTCGCCGACATAGTCGGACCGCGCCTCGACCTCGGCGCGCAGGCGGCGCAGTTTGTCGGCGAGGTCTGCAGACGGCTCCGGGCGCTCCTTTTCGGGTGCGGGGGGCGTTGCTGGCGCGGTTTTCGCGACCACCGGGGCCATAAGAGCCTTGTCGACCCTTGCGCTGCCGCAATCGGGGCATGTGACAAGCCCGCGTGCCTGCAAGCTCTCGAAGGCCGATCCCGACTGGAACCAGCTTTCGAAAATGTGCCCCTCGGCACAGCGAAGCGCGAATTTGATCATGGTCGAGTCACTGCATAAACCATGCCGCAAGTAAAGTAGATTGCGGTAAATTCAAGATGAACAGTCTTGCTCCGCGGCGCCTGTCCGCTATCTGCCGGGGGCGAAAGGAAGGTGCGATGCGATTGATACTGGCCTGTCTGTTCTGCCTGAGTGTGGCGCTGCCCGCCGGGGCTTTCAGCTTCACCGCGCTCGATGGCGAGCGGATTGACCTTGAAGACTGGCGCGGGCGTCCGGTGCTGGTGGTCAATACCGCCTCGCTTTGCGGGTTTACGCGGCAATATGGCGACATGCAGGACATTTACGAGCGATACGGGCCGCGTGGTCTGGTCGTGTTGGCGGTGCCCTCGGACGATTTCCGGCAGGAACTGTCCAGCAATGAAGAGGTGGCAGAATTCTGCCGCGTCCAGACCGGGCTGACCTTCCCGATAACCCGGATCACCCCGATTCGCGGGTCTGATGCGCACCCGTTCTATCGCTGGCTGGCCGAGCGGCACGGGCATGTGCCGAGCTGGAATTTCAACAAGGCGCTGCTCGGGCCAGAGGGCGAATTGCTGGGTTTCTGGGGCTCGGGCACCCGCCCCACGGCACGCGCGATCACCCGATCTATCCGGGCGCATCTGCCGTGACAGAGGTGCTCTGAAATGAAATCGACTTTCAGCGCAGGACGTATGAACCATTGGGTCTTTTCCCGGCTGGCCGGAGATGTCCACATCTTATGAAGCCATTTTTCATCGGCTCCGAGATCTATCGCGGCTCCAGCTATGGTGACTGGCACCCGCTGCATATCCCGCGCGTCTCGACCGTGATGGATCTGACCCGCGCGCTGGGCTGGATGCACGAGGGGCAGTACCTGACCAGTCCGCGGGCAAAGCCCGCAGCGCTGGCGCGCTTTCACACGCCCCGATATGTTGACGCCTTGCAACAGGCCGAGGCGCGGCAGGTCGTGGATGAAACGACCCGCGACCGTCACGCGCTGGGCACAACGGCCAATCCGGTCTTCCCCGAGATGTTCCGCCGTCCGGCCACGGGCGCGGGCGGAGTGATGCTGGCGGCGGAACTGGTGCGCGAGGGTGGCGTGGTGCATGTGCCCGGTGGTGGCACGCATCACGCGATGGCAGACCGCGCGGGCGGGTTCTGTTATCTTAATGACCCGGTGCTGTGTCTGCTGGCGCTGCGTGCTCTGGGTCTGACGCGCATTGCCTATGTCGATATAGACGCGCATCACCCCGACGGGGTGGAGGCGGCGCTCGGCGCGGCTGAAGACATGCTTCTGATCTCGGTCCATGAAGAGCGCCGCTGGCCCTTTACCGGCGGGATCGGGGAAGATGGTGGCGGGCGGGCCGTCAACCTGCCGGTGCCGCGTGCGTTCAATGACAGCGAGATGGCGTATGTGCGCGAGCGGTTGATCCTGCCGTTGCTAGAGCGCTTCGATCCGCAGGCGGTGGTGCTGCAATGCGGGGCCGACGCACTGGAAGAGGATCCGCTTTCGCGGCTTGCGCTGTCGAACAACGCGCATGTGGGGGTGGTCCGTGCCTTGATGGCGCTTGCGCCGCGACTGATCGTGCTGGGCGGCGGGGGGTATAACCCGTGGTCGGTGGGTCGGCTCTGGACGCGGGTCTGGGGCGCGCTGAACGGCTGGAGTTGTTCCGATGCGCTACCCGAGAGTGCGCAGGGTGTTCTGCGCGGCCTGACCTGGAAACGTCGCGCCGCCGGACGCAATCCGCCCGCTCATTGGTGGACGACACTCGAAGACCCCGCGCGAGCGGGTCCGGTCCGCCCCGAAATCCGCGACCGCGTCGGGCTGCTGCGGTCGTTCTGAGCGTTTCGGGGTGCTGGTCTCGCGCCCTGCCATTGCGCGGTGCCGAAAAAAGCGCCCGCTCGGGGTCCCCGCCCGCCCTGTCTGTTGGAAATGTGCTTTACTGGGGGTGGCGGCCACCCCGTCGGGCGTGGCAATGAGTGTTTCGGGCAAGATGAAGCAGGGCCGGGTAGCTTGTAGCGTCGCGGTGGAAAAGGGCGGATGCGGGTGCCGTGGATCTTCCGGACCTGCATGGACCACCTTGCGCAGTCCGGTCGTGCCGCATAGAAGAAGCGCGCAATCCGACGGAGGAAAAATCTGCCCATGCCGCTGCTGGTGATGAAATTCGGGGGCACCTCGGTCGCCGATCTGGCGCGTATCCGCAATGCCGCCGAGAAAGTGCGCGCCGAGGTCGCGCGGGGCTATGATGTGATCGTCATCGTATCGGCCATGTCGGGCAAGACCAACGAACTGGTCGGCTGGGTGAACGAGACCTCGCCGCTCTATGATGCGCGCGAATATGATGCCGTGGTCAGTTCCGGCGAGAATGTAACCGCCGGGCTGATGGCGCTGACGCTGCAGGAAATGGATGTGCCCGCGCGGTCCTGGCAGGGCTGGCAGGTGCCGATCCAGACCACAAGCCAGCATGGCGCGGCGCGGTTCGTGGAAATCCCGCGCGCCAATATCGATGCCAAATTCGCCGAGGGCTTCAGAGTCGCGGTGGTTGCGGGTTTTCAGGGCGTCAGCCCCGAGGGCCGGATCACCACGCTGGGACGCGGGGGATCGGACACGACGGCAGTGGCCTTTGCGGCGGCCTTCGGGGCCGAACGCTGCGATATCTACACGGATGTCGATGGCATATACACGACTGACCCGCGCATCACCATGAAGGCGCGCAAGCTTGACAGGATCAGTTTCGAGGAGATGCTGGAACTGGCGAGCCTTGGCGCGAAGGTGCTGCAGACGCGTTCGGTGGAACTGGCAATGCGTTACAAGGTGCGGCTGCGTGTGCTGTCATCTTTCGATGAGACGGATGAGACTTCGGGAACCCTGGTCTGCGATGAGGATGAAATCATGGAATCGAGAATCGTCTCGGGTCTGGCCTTCAGCCGCGAGGAAGCGAAACTGACCCTTGTTACGGTCGAGGACCGCCCCGGCATCGCCGCGGCGATTTTCGGACCGTTGGCCGAAGCCGGGGTCAATGTGGACATGATTGTCCAGAATATTTCGGAAAAGAACTATCAGGGGCACGAAAAACCTGTGACCGACATGACCTTTTCCTGCCCGGTCGATCAGGTGGCCCGTGCACGCAACGCACTGGAAGAAGCGCGCGCGGCGGATGTGATCAGCTATGAGACGCTCGAAGTGGACGAAGATGCGGCGAAGGTCTCGGTTGTGGGTATCGGGATGCGCAGCCATGCGGGTGTTGCCGCGCGCATGTTCCGAGCACTTGCTGAAGAAGGCGTCAATATCAAGGTCATTGCCACCTCTGAAATCAAGATATCGGTACTGATTGACCGAAAATATATGGAACTGGCCGTGCAGGCGCTCCATGATGCGTTTGAACTGGAAAAGACTGGCTGAGGTCAGCCCCGGTCGGCAAACCTGGAGGGGCGATGCCCCATAGGACAGAAACTGACAGTCGCAAATTGCTGCGGCGCCTGCGCGACGAGATGTCGCTTGCCAGCCCCGGACAGGAGCGGCTGGATCGGATCACCACCATCATTGCCGAATCGATGGGGGTGGAGGTCTGTTCGGTCTATCTGTTCCGCGATCCCGAGACGTTGGAGCTCTGTGCCACCGAAGGATTGCGTCCCGAGGCTGTGCATCTGACGAGGTTACGGCTGGGCGAGGGACTGGTGGGCAAGGTTGCGAAACATGCCAAGCCGGTGAACACAGCCAATGCACCCGGCGAGCCGGGTTTCCGCTTCATGCCCGAGACCGGAGAAGAGGTCTATTCGTCATTTCTGGGCGTACCGGTCCAGCGATTGGGTGAACGGTTGGGTGTGCTGATCGTACAGGCCAAGGAGCCCCGCTTCTACACCGATGACGAGATTTACGGGCTTGAGGTCGTCGCCATGGTCATTGCCGAAATGACCGAACTGGGTGCCTTTGTCGGCGAGGAGACAGCCTTTGCCTCGCTGCATAAGAACCCCGTCATGCTGCGCGGGGTCACGGCGCAGGAAGGTGAGGCCGAGGGCAACGTCTGGCTGCATCAGCCACGCGTGGTGATCACCAATCTGGTCAATGATGACAGCAGTGCCGAGCTGGACCGCCTGCAGGAGGCCGTGCAGAAGCTGCGTGTCTCGGTCGATGAGTTGCTGGCCAGTGCCGGCAGCCGCGACTCAGAGCACCGGGAGGTTCTGCAGACCTATCGCATGTTCGCCCATTCGCGCGGTTGGCTGAAGCGGATGGAAGAAGATATTCGTCTGGGCCTCTCTGCGGAGGCGGCTGTGGAGAAAGAGCAGTCGGCGGCCCGTGCGCGGCTCGACACCGTGCCGGATGCCTATCTGCGCGATCGGCTGCATGATCTGGATGACCTGTCGAACCGGCTGCTGCGTATTCTGACCGGGCAGGGCAACGAGACCGGTGCCGAGATGCCCGAACGCCCGATTCTGGTCGCACGCAATATCGGACCGGGAGAGTTGCTTGACTACGGTCGCAACCTGCGCGGCGTGGTACTGGAAGAGGGGGCGGTCGGAAGCCACGCGACCATCGTGGCGCGGGCCTTGGCGATTCCGCTTGTGATCAGTGTCCCGCGCATCACGACCGAGGCGCTGAATGGTGATCATGTCCTTGTCGATGGGACCGAAGGCGTGGTTCACCTGCGGCCCGATGACAGTGTCAGCGCGGCCTTTCGTGACAAGATGGCGATGCAGGCCAAGGCGCAGGAACGCTATGCCAGCCTGCGCGAGAAGCCCGCGCTGGCGCGCTGCGGGACGCGCGTGACGCTGAAGATGAATGCCGGGCTGATGGCGGATCTGCCCTCGCTGCCGACCTCGGGGGCCGAGGCCGTTGGGCTGTTCCGCACCGAGTTGCAGTTTCTGGCCCGCGAAAAGATGCCCAAGCGGTCAGAGCTCGTGGCCAATTATGCCCGCGTTCTCGATGCGGCAAATGGCAAGACTGTCCATTTCCGCACGCTCGATATCGGGTCAGACAAAGTCATGCCCTACATGAAGCGCCCCGACGAGCCCAACCCGGCGATGGGCTGGCGCGCGCTGCGGGTGGGGCTCGACAAACCCGGTGTGCTGCGAATGCAGTTGCAGGCGCTGATCCGGGCTGCGGCGGGGCGTCCGCTCAGCGTGATGTTTCCGCTGGTCGCCGCGCCGAGCGAGTTCAGCCGAGCGCGCGACATGTTCCTGCGCGAGATCGAGCGCGAGCGCAGGCTGGGACATGTGCTGCCCAAGCGGATCGAAACCGGTGCGATGCTGGAATGCTGCGCGCTTGCCTATGCGCCCAGAGCGTTTTTCGAAGAGGCTGATTTCATCTCGATCGGCGGCAATGATCTCAAGCAGTTCTTTTTCGCCGCAGATCGCGAAAATGAACTGGTGCGGCGACGCTACGATACGCTCAGCACATCGTTCCTGACCTTCTTGCAATTGATCGTGGATCGCTGCCACGAGGCTGGCACATCGCTCTCCTTCTGCGGCGAGGATGCCGGGCGCCCTGTCGATGCGCTGGCGCTGGCCGGGATCGGAATTGCGGCGCTGTCGATGCGTCCGGCCTCGATCGGTCCGGTCAAGTCGCTGATCCGGCGCTCGAACCTCAACGAGGTCTCCGAGATCATCGCGCGGGTGCAGGCGCGGGGGTTGGAGAGCGCGCGGCCTGCGCTGCTGGATTACGTTTCGTCACTGGTCGAGTGAGCGGCGCATCTGCCGACTGGCCCGGCAATTCCGTCCCATGCCCCCGGAACCAGCGCCAGCCCCAGCACGCGGGCCGGGTTGGTGGGCGGGGGCATCTCGACCTTGGCCAGCCGCACAAAGCCGAAGCGGCTGTAATAGGGTGCATCGCCGACCAACAGCACCCGCGACCAGCCGGTCTCGCGCGCCCGCGCCAGGCTCTCTCGCATCAGCCAGCCGCCCAGCCCTTCGCCCTGATGGGTCGGGTGAACGGCAATGGGCCCCAGCAGCAGCGCGGGCGTTTGGCCTACTACGACTGGCCAGTATCGGATCGCGGCCGCCAGCCCGTTCACGTCGCGCAGGACCAGGCACAACTCGGCCACGGGAGCAACATCGTCGCGCAACCTATAGGACGAGAGTGCCTCGCGCCCGGGCGCGAAACAGAGATCATAAAGCGCCTCGACCTCCCACCAGTCGGCGGCTGTTTCCTGCTGTAGCTGCATCGCCCGTCCCATGCCGCAATCGGCGCTGGCAGGCGGCGTAGCATGGCGCTAGGTTGCGCGCAAACAGATCGGAGTGTCCCTGATGTTCTATGAACCACGGCATGGCCACGGCCTGCCGCATAACCCTTTCAATGCCATCGTGACCCCGCGCCCCATCGGCTGGATCTCGACCCGAGGGGCTGATGGTCAGGACAATCTGGCGCCCTATTCCTTTTTCAATGCCGTGGCCTATGTCCCGCCACAGGTGATGTTTGCATCGACCAGCGCCAAGCCCGACCGCGACGGCACCAAGGATTCAGTCGCCAATATCCGTGAGACGGGTGTGTTTTGCGTCAATGTGGTGGAATATGCCGCGCGCGATGTGATGAATTCCACCTCTGGCGCTTGGCCGCGCACGGTCGACGAGTTCGACCATGCCGGACTACCGCGCGAGGCGTGCCGGATAATCCCGGCCTCGCGCGTGGCTGGGGCTCCGGCGGCGCTGGAATGCCGGGTAACGCAGATCGTCACGCTTGAGGGCGAGGCCAATTTCGTGGTTTTCGGCGTCGTGGTGGGCGTGCATCTGCGCGATGATTGCATGGTCGATGGCATGTTCGACATCACCCGCTTCCAGCCGCTGGCGCGCTGCGGCTATCGCGATTATGCTGTGGTCCGCGACGTGTTTTCGCTGAAACGACCGGGGGAGTGAGCCCCTCCGTCTCGTTCAGGCCGGGATCGCAACGTCGCCTTGCCGGAAAAGCTCAATTCCTCGATCCGACTGGGTGCCGACCCCGAAGCAGCTGCGCGGCCTGCGCAAGCGCAGGCAAGCGCCCTTGAACAGTCATGGGCGCGCGGATCATGCCAGCCAGTCGCGGAATTCCGCAATCACCTGCGCATAGATCGGGCGTTTGAAGGGCACGATGCTTTCCAGCATCTCATCGGCGCGCATCCAGCGCCAGTCGCTGAATTCAGGATGCGCCGTGGCCAGATCGATATCGCTGTCCCGCCCGGTGAAACGCATCAGGAACCAGCGTTGCTTCTGTCCGCGATACTTGCCACCCCAGATACGGGGCACCATCTCGGTCGGGATGTCATAGGCCAGCCAATCCTGTGTCTCGGCCAGCGGTGCGACCTGGTCGGGAGTGACACTGATTTCTTCTTCGAGTTCGCGCAGGGCCGCCAGACCCGGGTTCTCGCCCTTGTCGATACCGCCCTGCGGCATTTGCCACGCGGGCAGGTCTGTATCGATCCGCCGGGCCGCGAAGACCAGCCCGGACTGATTGATCAGCATCACACCCACACAGGGGCGATAGGGTAGTGCCGCAACTGCGTCGGGGTTCATTGGCGCCCGTTCAGTGCCGTGAGACCGCGCAGGATGTCGAGCGCATAGGCCAGTTGGTAATCTTCCTGCCGCAAAAGGGCCACGGCTTCGGCCTTTTCGCGTTCTTCTTCCATCAAGCGACGCTCGTCCTCGGTCATGTCACGGTTGTCCAGCCTGCCGCGCAGATCGGCCTCGGAGCGCGGCGGGCGCGCATCATCGGGCTCGTCTTCTGAGATCGGCTGGCGACGGGGCTGTTCGACCACTATGTCGGGCGAGACACCCAGCGCCTGGATCGACCGGCCGGAAGGCGTGTAGTAAAGCGACGTGGTCAGCCGGATCGCGCCATCCCCGCGCAGCGGCATCACGGTCTGGACCGATCCCTTGCCGAAACTGCGCGTGCCGACGACAATGGCGCGGCGGTGGTCCTGCAGCGCACCGGCAACAATCTCGGAGGCCGAGGCCGAGCCACCATTGATCAGCGCCACCAGCGGGCGCCCCTCGATCAGGTCGCCGGGCTGCGCATTGAACCGTTCGCCCGCGCTTTCGTCGCGTCCGCGGGTCGAGACGATCTCGCCCTGTTCGAGAAACGCATCCGAGACGCGAATCGCCTGATTCAGCAGCCCGCCGGGATTGTTGCGCATGTCGAGCACGACGCCGCCCAGTTGGTTGATCCCGCCCAGCTCTTCGATAGCCTCTTCCAGGCCATCGCGCAGGTTCGGGAATGTCTGTTCGTTGAAGGTGGTCACGCGCAGGATGACGATATCACCCTCGGTGCGCACGCGCACCGCCTGCAGCCGGATCGTGTCACGGATGATAGAGAGGTCAAAAGGCTCGGGCTCGCCCTCGCGCACCACGGTGATGATGATCTCTGACCCGACCGGGCCGCGCATCATGTCGACGGCCTGCGAGAGCGTCAGCCCCATCACCGACTCGCCATCGACATGGGTGATCAGATCGCCCGGCTCGACCCCCGCCCTGTCGGCGGGCGTGCCATCCATCGGGGTTACGACCTTGATGAAGCCCTCTTCCTGCGTCACCTCGATGCCCAGCCCCCCGAAGGAACCGCGCGTCTGGGTGCGCATGTCGTCGAAATCATCGGGCGGCATGTAGCCCGAATGCGGATCAAGCGACATCAGCATTCCATTGATGGCAGCCTCGATCAGCTTGGCTGTGTCGGGCTCGTCGACATACTGGTTGCGGATACGCTCGAACACATCGCCGAACAGGTCGAGTTGCTCATAGACCGAAGTTGCGCGCACGCGCTCCTGTGCCAGCAGGGGGGCTGCGACCTGTGTCGCCAGAAGCGCCCCGCCAAGCACGCCACCCAGTGCGGCTATCACGAATTTCTTCATTCCTTCGTCCTCTCCCGCGCGTCGCGGCGCGTGCCAGACCCTATTCTCGGGACCCACTGAAAGCGAACCAGGGCTCCGGGTCAATGGGCATCCCGTCCTGTCGCATTTCAAAATAGAGTGTTTCGCTGCGACTGCCAGAGGCGGTTGTGGCCCCGCGCGCGGCGGGCATGTTGCCCAGCGGCGTGCCCTGCGGGATGATTTCGCCTGTCTGCGCCAGTGTTTCGCCCAGCCCTGCCAACACCATCAGCATCCCCTCGGCAGGTTCAAGGATGATTACCTGCCCGTGACCGGACAACGGGCCGGCATAGCGCACGGTTGCGGACCAGGGCGCGGTCACCAGGGCCTCCGGGGCAGTGGCCAGCACCAGCCCCTGCCGCGTCACTCCGGCTGCGTCGGGCTGGGCGAAACGGTGCAGCAGCGTGGCGCGCACAGGCAGGTCCAGCGTGCCGCGTGCGGCCGGAAATGCAGCGACCGGGCTGGCATCGCCCAGCGCGCTGCGCTGGCCCAACTCGGCCGCGAATTCTTGCAGGCTCGCGGCGTCACGGGCCAATGCGGCAAGGCTTTCGGGCGAATCCACCAGCCGTTGCGGCAGCGGGCCGCGATCGGCAATCGCCTGCGCCAGCGCGATGCGCGCTTCCTGCGCGGCCTTGAGCCCCTGTTCCAGCGCCAGAAGTCCGAATTGCCGCGCCCGGCGCAGCGCGCGCAGATCCTCGAGATCCTCACGCAGCGCGGCCACTTCATGCGCAAGCACGGGCGAAACCTCGCCGAGCAGCATCGCCGCGCGTGCGGTCTCGAGCGCGCCGTCTGGATGCAGCAGTGCAAGGCTCGGGTCGATCCGGTCAGTGGCCATCAGCACGCTCAAAAGGCGGGTGAGTTCCGTGCTGGCGGCGGCGAACTGCCGGGTCAGTGCGGCCTCGCGCAATTGTGCGTCGCGCAGCCCCTCGCGCAGCGCGACGAGGCCATCCTCATAGGCCTGGATCGTGCCGCTCAGCGCTGCGATCCGGTCGCGACGCGCGCTGGCCTGCTGCATCGCGTCTGTCGCCTGTTCGAGCGCGCGTGCCGCTGCAAGCGCGCGCCCGGCCGGGTCGGCCTGAGCCGCTGCGCCCGCCCAAAGCAGCAGCAAGGCAGGGGCGAGCGCGCGCAGGATCATGGCGCGATCAGGCTTTCGCCGGTCATTTCGGGTGGCTGCGGCAGCCCCATCAGCGCCAGCACCGTGGGCGCGATATCGGCCAGCCGTCCGTCGCGCAGCCGCGCCCCCTCGGGCCCGCCGATCAGCACCACCGGCACCGGGTTGAGTGTGTGCGCTGTGTGTGGCCCGCCGGTTTCCGGGTCGATCATGGTCTCGCAATTGCCGTGATCGGCGGTCAGCAGCATCGCCCCGCCTGCCGCTTCGAGCGCGTCGAGCGCCGCACCCAACCCCTTGTCCACGGCTTCGCAAGCGGCCTTGGCCGCTTCAAGGCTGCCAGTATGGCCGACCATGTCGGGATTGGCGAAATTGACCACGATCAGATCATAGCCCTGCCCGATCGCCTGCACCAGCGCGGCGCTGACCTCTGGTGCGGCCATCTCGGGCTGCAGGTCATAGGTGGCGACCTTGGGGCTGGGCGGCATGTGGCGGTCCTCGCCCGTCTCGGCCTCTTCCTTGCCGCCATTGAGGAAAAACGTCACATGCGGATATTTTTCGGTCTCGGCAAGGCGGAACTGGCGCAATCCGTGGGCGGCGACCCAGGCCCCCAGCGTATTGACGAGCTCGCGCTTGGGAAAGACCGTGGACATGAAGGCATTATGCGCCTCGGAATATTCGACCATGCCCAGAAGTGCCGCCCAGGCGGGCGGCGTGGCCCGCTCGAAGCCCGAGAAACTGGCCGCACCGATGGCTGCGAGAATCTCGCGCGCGCGGTCGGCCCGGAAATTGAGGCAGAAGAACCCGTCGCCGGGGCGCGCGCCCGCATACCCCTCGATGATCGTGGGGGCGATGAACTCGTCACTCTCGCTGCGCGCGTAAGCCTGCTCGACGGCGGTCGGGGCGCAGTTCGCCTCTTCGCCGCGGCCCTCGATGATGGCGCGGTAGGCGCGTTCCACCCGGTCCCAGCGGTTGTCCCGGTCCATCGCCCAGTAGCGCCCGATCACAGTGGCGATGCGCGCGCCCTCGGGCAATCCCGCCTCCAGATCGTGCAGGAACCGGTCCGCGCATTTCGGGGCGACATCGCGCCCGTCGGTGATCGCATGGATGAAGACCTCGATACCTGCTTTGGTGAACACCCCGGTCGCATGGCGCAGATGGTCGATATGTCCGTGCACCCCGCCATCCGACACGACAGCGAAGAGATGCGCATCACCACCTGTCTGCTGCAATGCTGAAATGAAATCCGTAAGCGCAGGCCGCGTATCGAAGTCGCCACTCTCGATGGCAAGGTCGATCTGGCCCAGATCCATCGCCACCACGCGGCCGGCGCCGATATTGGTATGCCCCACCTCGGAATTGCCCATCTGGCCAGTGGGCAGACCGGCATCGGGGCCATGGGTGACGAGCGTGGCGCTGGGGCAATCGTGCATCACCCGGTCGAAATGGGGCGTGTGGGCCTGCGCGACAGCGTTGCCCTCGCTGGCGGGGTTCAGCCCCCAACCATCGAGGATGCACAGGACGACGGGTCGGGTCATGGCGGGCCCCTCCTTGGGCGCGGTGCCAGAGGCGGCCTGCGCCTCTGGCGGGAGTATTCGGGGCGAGATGAAACCCTGTGCGTCAGGATTTCAACCGACGATTTCGTGCGGCCAGCAGTTTCAGGCGCAGCGCATTGAGCTGGATGAAGCCGGCAGCGTCGGTCTGGTCATAGGCCCCGGCATCTTCTTCGAAGGTCACATGGGCCTCGGAATAGAGCGAATGATCCGACCACCGCCCGATGGTGCGCACATGCCCCTTGTAAAGCTTGAGCCGCACCGTGCCGGTGACATGTTCCTGGCTCTTGTCGATGGCGGCCTGCAGCATCTCGCGTTCGGGCGAGAACCAGAAACCGTTATAGATGAGTTCGGCGTAGCGCGGCATCAGGCTGTCTTTCAGGTGGCCCGCGCCGGAATCAAGCGTGATCTGCTCGATGCCGCGATGGGCTTCCAGCAGGATCGTGCCGCCGGGCGTCTCGTAGATGCCGCGCGACTTCATGCCGACGAAGCGGTTCTCCACAAAATCGAGCCGCCCGATTCCGTGTATGCGGCCATACTCGTTGAGGCGTGTAAGGATCGTGGCGGGGGAAAGGGCCTCGCCATTGATGGCGACGGCATCGCCCTTCTCGAAGCTGATTTCGATCACCTCGGGGGTATCAGGCGCGTCCTCGGGGTGAACGCTGCGCTGATAGACGTAATCGGGGGCTTCCTCGGCCGGGTCTTCGAGCACCTTGCCCTCCGAAGAGGTGTGCAGCAGGTTCGCATCGACCGAGAACGGGGCCTCGCCGCGCTTGTCCTTGGCGATCGGGATCTGGTGCGCCTCGGCGAATTCCAGAAGGCGCGTGCGCGAGGTGAGATCCCATTCGCGCCATGGCGCGATGACCTTGATCTCGGGGTTGAGCGCATAGGCGGAAAGCTCGAAGCGGACCTGATCATTGCCCTTGCCGGTCGCGCCATGGGCCACTGCATCGGCCCCGGTCTCTTGTGCGATCTCGACCAGCCGCTTGGAGATCAGCGGGCGCGCGATGGAGGTGCCAAGCAGATAGAGCCCCTCATAGACGGCATTGGCGCGGAACATCGGAAAGACGAAATCGCGCACGAATTCCTCGCGCAGATCCTCGATATAGATATTCTCGGGCTTGATGCCGAGCATGATGGCCTTCTCGCGCGCGGGCTCAAGCTCCTCGCCCTGACCCAGATCGGCAGTGAAGGTCACGACCTCGCAGTCATATTCGGTCTTCAGCCATTTGAGGATGATCGAGGTGTCGAGCCCGCCGGAATAGGCCAGCACGACCTTGCGGGGATTGAGTTTCTTCGAGGACATGCTCTCTCCGATACGGATGCGTGGTTTTCTTCTCGTCTATTGGCATCCGCGCGCGCCTGCAAGGGTTGCGCCGCTGGCAGCCCCGTGCAGAAATACAGGCAAGGCAGAGGGAGTCGCAGATGAGCGAACGGATGGAGCTTTTGCGGGGCGTGGTGCATCCGTGGCACCATGACCATTTCGGGCATATGAATGTGCGCCATTATGCGCCGTTTTTCGATGATGCGGCCTATCACCTCTGGACCCGGCTGGGACTGGGCTTTCGCGAGATGCAGGCCCGCCACGGGGTGCATACGGTCACGGCGGAGGCAAAGACACGATTCCTGCGCGAGCTGACCGCTGGCGATCTGATCGTGATCGACGGTGCTGTGGAGCGTATCGGGACGAAGTCGTGCAGTTTTCATCTGCGGATGCTGAATGCCGATACGGGCGATCTGCACGCGACCTGCGATCTGGTCGAGGTGTTCTTCGACCCCGAGGCGCGCAGTGCCACCGCGATGCCGGATGCTGTGCGCGCGAAGCTCGAAGCCGGGCAGGTTGCGGATGCATGAGTTTACCCGCACCGCGCAGGCCGCCTGTGTGGCCATGCGCGCAGTGTTTCCGCCCACCCCCCTGATCCGCAATGACCACCTGTCCGAACGGTTCGGTGCAGATATCTGGCTCAAGCGCGAGGATCTGAGCCCGGTGCGCAGCTACAAGATTCGAGGTGCCTTCACGGCCATGCGCAAGCGGCTGGAGGTCGCGCCCGATCAGCGCCATTTCGTTTGCGCCAGTGCGGGCAACCATGCCCAGGGTGTGGCCTTTGCCTGCCGCCATTTCGGAGTGCAGGGGACGATTTTCATGCCGGTGACGACGCCGCAGCAGAAGATTATGAAAACGCGCAGTTTCGGCGGCGGGCAGGTCGAGATTCGGCTGGTGGGGGATATTTTCGATCAGTCGCTGGCCGCCGCGCAGGCCTTCTGTGCCGAGGCTGGGGCGCATTTCCTCTCGCCCTTCGATGATGATGATGTGATCGAGGGGCAGGCCAGCGTTGCGGTGGAAATGCTGGCGCAACTTGAACGCGCACCCGACATGGTGGTGCTGCCAGTGGGCGGCGGGGGGCTTGGTGCCGGGATCACACGGTATCTGACCGAGGCCGGGGTCGCGACTGCGCTGCGCTATGTCGAGCCTGCAGGGGGCACAAGCCTGTGCGCGGCGCTGGCCGCAGGCGAACCGGTCACGCTGCCGAAGCTGGACAGTTTCGTCGATGGTGCCTCGGTCGCGCGAATCGGCGCGCGCACCTTCTCGCAGTTGCGCCGCATCACGCCCGCGCATGTTCTTGTCGCGCCCGAGAACCGGATTTGCGTGACGATCCTCGAGATGCTGAATGTCGAGGGGATCGTGCTGGAACCGGCCGGGGCGCTGTCGGTGGATGTGCTGCCCGAACTGGCGGATGTGATCCGCGGCAAGACTGTTGTCTGCGTCACTTCGGGCGGGAATTTCGATTTCGAGCGCCTGCCCGAGGTGAAGGAACGGGCGATGCGGTATCAGGGCACCAAGAAATACCTGATGCTGCGTCTTCCGCAGCGGCCTGGCGCGCTGCGCGATTTCCTCGAATTGCTGGGGCCCGAGGATGACATCGCCCGCTTCGAGTACCTCAAGAAGACGGCGCGCAATTTCGGTACTGTGCTGATCGGGATCGAGACCCGCGACCCTGCCAGTTTTGAAGGTCTGTTTGCGCGGCTAACTGCGCGCGGGTTCACTTTCACCGATATCACAGAGGATGAGGTGATTGCGGGCTTCGTCATCTGAGGATCACACGCTCATGGCGAGCCAATCCCAAGCCGCGTGCGCCAGTCACGGCTGAATTCCGCGCAATCCTGCGGCAGCTGCACCAGAATTTGGCTGCGTTCTTTTGAGGCATCCTGTCCGCTTTCGGACAGGGTCTCACCCTTCGTGCAAAGCTGTGCGATCTCATCAAGCCCCATGTTCATGGCGGCGCCTTTCAGGAAGTGAAATTCCGCGCGCAGCTCTTCAGGCGACCCGGCCGCAGCGAGTCGCCGCAACCCGGTCTCAACCTCGTCGAGGAAGACCTCGATCACGTCTTCGAACCCGTCTTCGCCGAAATCCTCGCGCAACTCCGCGACCCGTTCCCAGTTGATCATGCTGACTCCTGCGCACCTCGCAGACACCATATACTGGGTAGATTAACCAATGCTTATCACATTGCTGAAAATGAATACAATTTTCGGTTTTCATCTGCGGTTAATCCGGCTGTGCCATGGTGAAGGGCGGGATTTCAGAAAATTCGGTTTACGGGTAGCGGGCGTGTGCAGCATCAAGACACTCAGATGGCCATAGCGCAGGGGACGACACGGCGTGCCTTGATCGTGGATGACAGCCGCAGCCAGCGGATGGTCTTCGCGCGGCATCTGCGCGCTTGGGGGTATCACACCACCGAGGCCGATTCGGGCCTGCAGGCGCTCGAGATCTGCAGGCAGGTACATTTCGATCTGATCCTGTCGGATTGGGTAATGCCGGAAATGAACGGGGTCGAGTTCTGCCGGGCGTTCCGTTCTCTCGCGCGTGAAGATTACAGCTATTTCATTCTGCTGACTTCGAAGAATGACAAATCCGCCGTGGCCGAGGGGCTGGATGTCGGGGCGGATGACTTCCTCTCCAAGCCGGTCTCCTCGCATGAATTGCGCGCGCGCATCAACGCGGGTGAGCGTCTGCTGGCCAAGGAACGCGAGGTCCGGACCGCGCGCGGGCATCTTGTGGCCGCGGTCGAGGCGCTGGAAGACGGGTTTGTCTTCTTCGATGCCGAGGACCGTCTGGTGCTGGCCAATAACCGCTACCGCGAAATATATGCACGCACTGCTGACGCCATGGTCGAAGGCGCGCATTTCTCTGATCTACTGCGTATCGGGCTGGCCCGCGGGCAGTTCCCCGAAGCCATCGGCCGCGAGGAGGCATGGTTACGCGAACGGCTGGTCGCGCATGACAATGGCAAACCCGTGCGCCAGGTCCTTCCCGACGGCCGGGTGCTGCAGATCGTCGAGCGCAGGACCGCCGATGGCGGTCGTGTCGGGCTGCGGGTGGATGTGACCGAGTTACACCGCGCCCGCGAGAGCGCGCGCCGCGCCGAGGCCCGCGCGCTGGGGCAGAACGAACAGTTGCGCGCGGCGCTGGCCGAGTTGCAGGGGCTCTATGACGCGCTTGACCGCGATCTGATGGAGGCCCGGCGCCTGCAGCAATCGCTGCTGCGCAAGCGCGAGCACGCTTTCGAGGGTGCGCATCTGTCGCTGCTCCTGCAATCCTCGGGCCATGTCGGTGGCGACATGGTCGGCACCTTCACCATCTCGCCCACCCGCATCGGCATCTATTCGATCGATGTCTCGGGCCATGGCGTGGCTGCGGCGATGCTGGGGGCACGGATCGTCGGGCTGTTTGCGGGAGGCGAGCACAATCAGAACATCGCGTTGTCGCGCGATCCGGTTACGGGCCAGATGCAGCCCTGCGCACCGCATGAAGTGGCGTTGCGCATGAATGACCTGATGCTCGAAGAGATCGATACCGATTCCTACCTGACCATTGGCTATGCCGATATCGACCTGCAGACGGGGCGGGTCCGGCTGGTGCAGGCGGGCCATCCGCACCCGCTGATCCAGCGCCGCAACGGGCAGGTCGAACTCCTGGGCGAAGGCGGGCTGCCGATCGGCCTTGTTCCCGCCGCAAGTTACACGACGGTTAATGCGACCCTCCAACCCGGCGACCGGTTGTTTCTCTACACCGACGGGATTACCGAATGCACCAACCGAGATGGCGAGGAGTTTGGCGAGGCCGGGCTGGAGGCCACGCTGCGCAGACTCGCCACGTCGCAGGGGGCGGATCTTCTGGACGCCCTGAAATGGGAGCTGACCACATGGGCCGGGAAGGAAGAATTCGGCGATGATGTCTCGGGCGCGTTGTTCGAGTTCCGCCATCCGTCGCCACTCGTGACGGTTGATCAAAGGGTTCCCACGAGTGGGCCAGCCGTTGACTGAGCGGCAGGACAAAAGTGGCGGCGTTCCTGACTGACAGTCGGGAACGCGTTGCCGCGATGCCCGGTCACAACAGGGCGTTTGCACAAAACTGCGCTGCGCCGGTTGCTTGCGCGGTCCGACGTGGCTTGGACAGCGTGCCTGATGCGACAGGGCGCATCAGGCAGAACGCGTGGACCACCAGCGGCTTGCGTGCCGCGGGATCCGCCGATGTCGGTTGGAGTAGATGTTTGCGTCACGTCGGTATCGCATCGGCGCAGCCAGTCGTCGCCTCCGGGCATTCGTCCCGGCAGGCCAAGGCAGGACCTGGCGCTGCGAGAGGGCGACCGGTGGAAAGGGCACTTCGGAGCTTCAATATAAGCCGCGATGCACCTGCGACGCAGGCGCGACAATCGGGCCGGGATCGTGCCTGCGGGGCGGAACAGTGACAACAGGACGGTGCTGACGGGCGTGCGCCGAGCTGCGTGCGGGTTGGTATCGGGGTGGAACGCATCCACCAGTATCCCGCGGCAAGCGGGGCAACGCTGGCTGTTGCCTGCCCGCCGTTACCCGGACAGCGGCGAGGCTGGCTGTGGGCGACTCCAGACGGAGCACTTGAAAGGGCAGATCATGGCTGGCAGTGCGATGCGGCTTGGCGCTGTGGCGATCCTTCCTATATGAGGGGCGGGACGCAGGGCCGCCGGTGTGCCCTGACAGCAAGGATGACCGCATGAGTTTTGGCGCGCAAATCGCCTGGGATGATACGATCCTGCCCTTTCAGCTTGACCGCAGCGACATTCGTGGACGGGTGGCGCGCCTCGACACCGCGCTTGAGCGGCTGCTCGCGGGCCATCGCTACCCCGCCCCGGTCGAGGCGATGGTCGCCGAGGCCGCATTGCTGACTGCGTTGATCGGGCAGACGATCAAGCTGCGCTGGAAACTGTCGCTGCAGATACGCGGTGATGGCCCGCTGCGGCTGATCGCGACCGATTACTACGCGCCGGTCTCCGAAGGCGCACCCGCGCGCATCCGTGCCTATGCCAGTTTCGACGCCGACCGGCTGGACACCCGCGCACCGGGCTTCCCGCAGATCGGCAAGGGCTATTTCGCCATCCTGATCGATCAGGGCGCGGACATGGCCCCCTATCAGGGGATCACGCCGATTGCGGGCGCGCGCCTGTCCGACTGCGCCGAGGCATATTTCGAACAATCCGAGCAATTGCCGACGCGCTTCGCATTGTCGCTGGGGCGGTCCTCGCTGCGGGGCGAGGCCGAGAAATGGCGCGCGGGCGGTGTGATGGTGCAGCACATGCCGCAGGCGGCCGGGTCCAGCCCGCGCGAGCGCGATAGCATTCAGGAGGACTGGACGCGCGCCAATCTGCTGCTCGACACAGTTGAAGAACTGGAACTGGTCGGCCCCAATGTGCAGCCGCCAGAATTGCTGTTGCGGCTGTTCCACGAGGAAGCCCCGCGCGTCTTTGATCCGCAGGCGGTGCATTTCGGCTGCTCCTGCTCTGAGGACAAGGTGCGTCAGAGCCTGTCGATCTACTCCGCCAAGGACATCGCCACGATGACCACGCCCGAGGGCACAGTGACGGCAGATTGCCAGTTCTGCGGGGCGCATTATGTGCTTGATCCGGCGACGCTGGGCTTCGAGGCGCCCGACGATGGCACCTGATCTTGCCGCGACGCTTCGGGCGGCGCTGGCAGCGTCGGGGCCTGTCTCCAGCGATTTCGATCTCAATCCGGATGTGGTGCTGCCCGAGGGGCGCAAACTGCGCCCTGCAGCGGTGCTCGTGGGCGTGCAGGAGGGCGCGTGCGGGGCAGAGGTGGTGCTGACCAAGCGCGCCTCGCATCTGCGTCATCATCCCGGCCAGATCGCGTTCCCGGGCGGCCGGCAGGATGCCGGCGACCGCGATCTGGTGGCGACCGCCCTGCGCGAGGCGCGCGAGGAGATCGGACTACCGGAGCCTGCGGTCGATGTGATGGGCACGCTGCCTGCGCATGAAACGGTCACGGGCTATCAGGTGACGCCCGTGCTGGGCGCGATCACGACCCCTGTGGCCTATGTTCCCGAACCCGGCGAGGTGGCGGAGGTGTTTGCCGTGCCATTGGCGCATCTCACCGACCCGGCGCAGTTTCGTGTCGAGCGGCGCATGTGGCGCGGCACCTGGCGGAATTACTACATTGTGCCATGGGGGCCCTATTATGTCTGGGGGGCGACTGCGCGCATCCTGCGCGGGCTGGCCGAGCGGGTGCGCGGATGAAGGTCGCGGGCGCATGGCTGGTGCAGGCGCAGCCGGTTCTGCGCTTGCTGGGCGACGGCGGGTATCAGGCGCTGGTCGTCGGTGGCTGTGTGCGCAATACGCTGATGGGCGTGCCGGTGACGGATGTCGACATCTCGACCAATGCCCGCCCAGAGCAGGTCATGGCGCTGGCCGAGGCCGGAGGGCTGCGCGCCGTGCCCACGGGGCTGCCGCATGGCACCGTGACGCTGGTGCATGACGGGCAGGGATATGAGGTCACGACGTTCCGCCGAGATGTCGAGACGCATGGCCGCCACGCCACCATCGCCTTTTCCGAAAATATCGCCGATGACGCCGCGCGGCGCGATTTCACTATCAATGCGCTTTACGCTGACCTCGATGGCGCAGTGATCGACCCGCTGGGCGGGCAGGCCGATGTGGCGGCGCGGCGGGTGCGCTTCGTCGGCGATGCGCGGGCGCGGATTGCCGAGGATTACCTGCGCATCCTGCGGTTCTTCCGCTTTCACGCGCAATATGGCGACCCGTTCGGCGGCGTCGATGCCGAGGCGCTCGCGGCCTGTGCCGAGGGTGCGCATGGGCTTGATACGCTTTCGGCCGAGCGGATCGGGGCCGAGATGCGCCGCTTGCTGGCCGCTCCCGACCCGGCGCCTGCGGTCGCGGCGATGGCGCAGACCGGGGTGCTGGCGCGCGTCCTGCCGGGGGCGGATGCCGCGGCATTGGCGCGTCTGGTGCATCTGGAAGACAGGGTCGCGCCCGAGTCCTCGCGGCGCTTGCTGGCGCTGGGTGGCGATCCGGCACGGCTACGGCTGACGCGACGCGAGGCAGATGCGTTGGCCAAGGGGCGGGCAGCGCTGGGCGCGGTCGCGACACCGTCAGAGCTTGGCTATCGGCTGGGGGCAGAGCTTGCCCGTAATGTCATCCTCGCCCGCGCGGCATTGCTGGAAGCCGCCTTGCCCGAGGGTTGGGACGCGGCGGTCCGGCGCGGGGCCGACGCGCAGTTTCCACTGCGCGCGCGGGATCTGCCGCATTTGAATGGGCCTGCACTTGGGGCCGCGCTGAAGGCGCTGGAAGAGCGCTGGATCGCCTCGGATTTTCGGCTGAGCCGCGAGGAGTTGCTGGCCTGACCCGGCCTTGCGTCCTATATCGGGCGCAGAGACAGGGGGCACCGTGCTGCAGAAATCACCAGAGCAGGAGACCAGACCCGGCACAGCCCAACGGCTTGCCGCACTGATTGATGCGTTCGAGCCCGCAGGGTCAGCGCCGCCGCGCAGCCTCTGGGCCTTCATATTGTGGTCGGTGCGCGGAGCCTGGCCGGTGCTGTTGCTCGCCGCCGCCATCTCGGCGCTGGTGGGGACAACCGAGGTGCTCTCGGCGCTGCTTCTGGGGCTGATCATCGACGCGGTCGTGGCCTCGGAACCGGGCGGGTTCTGGGCGCAGCACATGGGCCTTGTGGTGGTCTTCGTGCTGTTCTTTGTGCTCTTGCGCCCGCTGGCCTTTGGGGCATCGTCGCTGGCCAACGCGGTGGTGGTGCAGCCCAATGTCTATGTGCTGGTTCAGTCGCGCTTGAACCGCTGGACTTTGGGCCAGCCGGTGACATTCTTCGACAATGATTTCGCAGGCCGCATTGCGCAGAAGCAGGTCCAGACCGCGCGTGCGCTGACCGATGTGGCGAATGAAACGATCAACACCATGGCCTTTGCGCTGGCCTCAATCATCGGCTCGGTGGTGCTGCTTCTGACGATAGATGTGCGCGTCGCTCTGGCGTTGGCCGTCTGGCTGGTGGCCTATCTTGCCTTGATCAGGCATTTCCTGCCGCAGGTGCGGGCACGTTCGGGGGCGCGTGCCGGCGCGCGCGCGCAGGTCAGTGGGCAGGTGGTGGACACGATCACCAATATCAAGACCGTGAAACTCTTCGCCCATGCCGATTACGAAGACCGCGCCGCGCTCAACGCCATGGGCGTCTTCCGCGACCGCGCCGTGGAATTCGGCGAGGTTCAGGCCCTGTTCCGCTTTTGGCTGATGGTGATCGCGGGTGTGCTGCCGGTGGTGCTGATCGGCGGCACGCTCTGGCTCTGGACGCTGGGCGCGACCACCCCGGGCGATATCGCCGCCGCCGGTGCGGTGGCAATCCGGATTGCGCAGATGACCGGCTGGGTCAGTTTCGTGCTGATGGCGATCTACGGCAATATCGGCGAGATCGAGGACGGGATGAAAACCCTCACGCCCCCGCCCACGCTGGAGGATGCTCCCGACGCACTGGAATTTGGCCGGGTTCAGGGGGCGGTGAATTTCGACAATGTGGGCTTTGCCTATGGGCGGCAGTCGGGCGGGGTCGAGGCGCTGGATCTGGCCATCGCACCGGGCGAGAAGATCGGCATTGTGGGGGCTTCGGGGGCGGGGAAATCGACCCTCGTGGCGCTTCTGCTCAGGCTCTATGATGTCGAGGTCGGGCGGATCACGATTGACGGGCAGGATATACGCGGCGTCACGCAGGAAAGCCTGCGGCGTAACATCGCCATGGTCACGCAGGAAACCGCGATGTTCAACCGCTCGGCCTATGAGAATATCCGCTATGGAAGGCCGGATGCCACGCGTGAGGACGTCGAGGCCGCCGCCCGTGCCGCCGAGGCGCACGATTTCATCCTCGGGCTGCAGGACCATGCCGGACGGCGGGGCTACGAGGCGCATCTGGGCGAGCGCGGCGTGCGGCTCTCGGGCGGGCAGCGCCAGCGCATCGCGCTGGCCCGCGCCTTTCTGAAGAACGCGCCGATTCTGGTGCTGGACGAGGCCACGTCGGCGCTCGATTCCGAGGTCGAGGCCGCTGTGCAGGACGCGCTCGAGCCCCTGATGGAGGGCAAGACCGTGCTCGCCATCGCGCACCGGCTCTCGACCATCGCGCGGCTGGACCGGATCATCGTGCTTGACGACGGGCGCATCATCGAGCAGGGCACGCATGACGAATTGCTCGCCCGCGAGGGGGTCTATGCGCGTTTCTGGGCGCGGCAATCGGGCGGGTTTCTGGGCTGTGACGAGGTGGAAGAGGTCTGAGATGGATTTCGAGACGGTCGCGCCGCCGGATTTCGGGAAATCGCTGCACGGGGTGGGGGTGAATCTTTTGTGCCGGGATGTGCGCGCCATGGCCGCGTGGTTGCGCGATGTGCTGGGGCTGGAAGTGTTCCGCCTGAGCGATGATTTCGCCATCATCCGCCACGGCGAGGCGCTGATGCAGCTTCACGCGGACGGCACCTATCATTCCCATCCGCTGCTGGGTCTGGTGCCCGAGATGCCGCCGCGCGGGGGCGGGACGCAGTTCTTTATCTTCGGGCTGGACCCGGAAGAGGTGGTCGCGCGTGCCGATCCCGAGAGCGTGCTGGAACCACCCGCCGACAAGCCCCATGGGCTGCGTGAAGCGACGATCCTGTCGCCCGAAGGCTATGCCTTCTCGCCCGCGCGGGCGCTGTGACGCAGCTTACCATCACCCGGCTGGGCCATCATGGCGACGGCGTGGCCGAGGGGCCCGTGTTCGTGCCGCGCACCCTGCCGGGCGAGGTCGTGGAGGGCGAGGTCGAGGCGGGTCGCATGGCGGCCCCCCGTATTCTCACCCCCGCGCCCGAACGCATCCGCCCGCCTTGCCCCCATTACCGCGTCTGCGGGGGCTGCGCGCTGCAACATGCGCGCGAGGATTACGTCACGGAATGGAAAGCTGGCGTCATCGCGCAGGCTCTTGATGCGCAGGGTCTGGAGGCTCCGCTTCTTCCGCCCCATGTCTCGCCGCTGGCCGCGCGCAGGCGGGCGACATTCGCCGGACGGCGCGTGAAATCCGGCGCGCTGGTGGGGTTTCACGCCAAGGCGTCCGAGGTCATCACGGCCGTTCCCGACTGCCTGATCCTGCATCCGGACCTGAGAGCCGCGCTGCCGCTGCTGGAAGAGGTGACGGCCCATTGCGCCAGCCGCAAGACCAGCCTGCGCCTCGCGCTGACGCGCTCGGAGGCGGGGCTTGATCTGGCGATTGCAGGGGGCAAGCCGCTCGATGGGCCGTTGCGGGCGCTTCTGGGGCGCTGGGCCGGGCAAGCGCAGCTTGTCCGGCTGGCTTATGAGGGCGAAGTGATTGCGCAGGCCGTACCACCTTGGCACCAGATGGGCCGCGCCCGCGTGACCCCGCCGCCCGCCGCCTTCCTGCAGGCCACGCGCGAGGCCGAGGCCGCGATGCAGGCGGCCACAAGCGCGGCCACAATGGGTGCCACCCGGATCGTCGATCTGTTCGCGGGTTGCGGCACCTTCACCCTGCCGCTGGCCGAAGCGGCCGAAGTCCACGCGGTTGAGGGCGATGCAGCGATGTTGCGCGCGCTCGATCAGGGCTGGCGGCACGCCACGGGGCTCAAGCGTGTTACCCATGAAGCGCGCGACCTGTTCCGCCGCCCGCTTCTGCCGGAAGAGCTGAACCGCTTCGACGCCGCCATCATCGACCCGCCCCGTGCCGGGGCCGAGGCGCAGGCCGAGGCCTTGGCGCAAAGCGCCATTCCGCGCATTGCCGCGCTCTCGTGCAACCCGGTCACATTTGCGCGCGATGCAAAACGCCTCTCTGAGGGCGGCTTTCGCCTTGAATGGGTGCAATTGATCGATCAATTCCGGTTCAGCCCGCATGTGGAGCTTGCAGCACTCTTCTCGAGAGCGCATATCGCGCCCCACGGATCGTGACGCCACGGAGGGATCATGCTCAGCCGCGAAAAGACCGCCGCCTTTCTAGACCAGCGCTGGGTGCGCAACGGCATCATCGGGGTGATCCTGTTCAATGCGGTGTTGTTGGGGATGGAAACCTCGCCCACGCTGATGGGAGCGGCAGGGCCGCTGATTATCGGGCTGGACACGGCCTGCCTGACCATTTTCGTGATCGAGCTGGCGCTGAAATTCCACGCCCAGCGCGGACAGTTCTGGCGCTCGGGCTGGAATATCTTCGACTTCCTGATCGTGGGGATTTCGCTCATGCCCGGAGCGCAGACCTTCTCGGTGCTGCGGGCGTTGCGCATCCTGCGGCTCTTGCGTGTGGTCTCGGTCAGCCCCAATCTGCGCCGCGTGGTCGAGGGCTTCATCCGGGCGCTGCCGGGAATGGGCTCGGTCTTTCTGCTGATGGGGATGCTGTTCTATATCGGCGCGGTGATGGCGACCAAACTGTTCTCGGAGAGCTTCCCTGACTGGTTTGGCGATCTGGGTAATTCGGCTTATTCGCTGTTCCAGATCATGACGCTGGAAAGCTGGTCGATGGGGATCGTGCGGCCAGTGATGGAGATCTACCCCTATGCCTGGGCTTTCTTCGTGCCCTTCATCATGGTCACGACCTTTGCCGTCGTGAACCTGCTGGTCGGTCTGATCGTCAATTCGATGCAGGACGCCCATGCCGAGGAAAGCAATCAGGCAACAAGCGATTACCGCGTCGAGGTGCTCAAGCGGCTGGAAGCGATCGAGGCAAAGCTGGCCGAGCGTGACAAGGAACGCGGCACGTCCGTAGAATGACGCGTTTGTGAGCGCCTCCGCAAGCGCGCGCGAACGCTTGTGCTTGGCAGAATCATGAGGCTGCGGCATGGTCTTTGGAAAAAATGACCCGAGGCAGTGACATGAGTGTGTTTCGTACCCTTTTTGCCGTGGCGCTGGTTGGTCTGCTGGCCGCCTGCGGCACGCCCAGCAAATTCCGCAGCTATCACGGTCCCGAAGTGACGCAAGTTGTCGTGCACAAGGCGGCGCGGCGGATGCACCTCTATCACCATGACCAACGTCTGCGCAGCTTTCGCATCCAGCTTGGCGGCAACCCCTTCGGACACAAACAGCGTGAATGGGACCAGCGCACACCCGAGGGGGACTACATCATCGACCGCCGCAACCCAAACAGCGCCTTCCACCTGTCGCTCGGGATCGACTATCCGAATGAAGAGGATATCGCGAGGGCCGAGGCCAATGGCTGGAAGCCGGGGGGCGATATTTTCATCCACGGGCGCGGCCCGCGCTTTAAGCGCGCGCGCGGTGACTGGACCGATGGCTGCATCGCCGTGACCGACCGGCAGATGGAAGACATCTATGCTATGGTCCGCGACGGAACTCCGATTCGTATCAACCCGTAGGGTGTGCGTTTTCAGTCGCGGCGGACAGGTGATCGCCGATGCTCTGTACTGCGGTGCCGGGCAGGCAAGGTATGGGTGGTGGCCGCTGCGGGACTCGAACCCGCACGCCCATTCGGGCCTTAGATTTTAAGTCTAGTCTGTCTACCAGTTCCAGCAAGCGGCCCTGCCACCGTCTAGACCGGGGCAAGGCAGGCTGCAAGCCTGACGCAGAGATCATTCATCACTGGCCATCAGAATGGCCGAGATCGGGACAAGTGCGATCTGGTCGGCGCGCCCATCGTCGAGCCACATTTCCAGTGCTTCCATCGTGGCGTCATTCGAGGCATCGCCGAACACGATCACCTCACCTATCTGGCTGGCCTGGAACATGGCACGGTCGAGAAAGCGCCGGATGGTGAAGGGACTCTCGTCGCTGCGGTCGAGCACCCGAAACACCTCGGCATGGGCCACGTCCGCCGCTTGGGCGATTCGTCCGGCCTGCGCCAGCCCGCCCGAAAATGTCAGCAAGCCGTGCCCGTCCTGCGCCAGAAGCGGGATGATGTTGTTCAGCATCCCGCTGTTGCGGGAAA
Source organism: Paracoccaceae bacterium (assembly GCA_007116575.1). Classification (GTDB taxonomy): domain Bacteria; phylum Pseudomonadota; class Alphaproteobacteria; order Rhodobacterales; family Rhodobacteraceae; genus Roseinatronobacter. The sequence continues at coordinate 24,932 of SKIF01000014.1, read as the reverse complement.
ACCCGTTATCGGGCAGGTCGATCACGCCGACAGCCTGCGGCAATGCCTCGAAATAGGCCGAAAATGTCACGTCCAGATCCGACGCCGTGGCCCCGTCGGGCAGGCTGGTGGCGAGGATCAGCACTTCCTTGCCCGCATCGCGGTAGATCTCGGCCCCCTGCATGGCACTGCTGTCAAACGGGTTGAGCGCAACGGTAAAGGGAATCTCGTGCGCCGCGAGCGCCACGCGCATCGGTGTCGGCAGGCCCGGATCACCCAGCACCAGCGCCATGCGTGGCCCTTCGCGGCTGCTGCCGTCATAGAGCGCATTGCGCGCCAGCGCGCCGGGTCTGATTGTGTCGGCTTCGGGCAACTCGTCCGAGGTTTCCGGCAAGTCAGCGGGCGCACCGATCTGCGGCAGCCCAGTGGCGCTCAGACCGGGCATGGTCTGGCGTTCCTGCTGCGCGATTTCGGCCAGATCGGGCGCGGCCTCTGGTGCGTCAGACGGGGTGTCCTGCGTCTCGGGCAGCAAGCGTGGTGGCGCAATCTGAGGCAAAGGGGGCCTGTCGTCGGGCTGCACCGGGGCGCGTGGGGCGGCGGGCAGTCGCGTGACTTCAGTGCGGTCCTGTTCGCTTGGCGCAACGGGTACGGCATCGCCATTGGTCACGGACTGCGTCTCGGGATCGTCGGGCACCCGGACTTCTGTCTGCCGGATTTCGGGGCTGGCCGGGGTTTCGGCCAGTCTGTCGGCTTCCTCGACTGAAGGCTCTTCAGCGGCCTCGGCCAGTGCCGGGGGCATCTCATCCTCGGGCATGGCGTCGGCAACCGGTTCCTCGACGACGTCCTCACCAGTGCCATCTTCGGCGCGCGTGTCCTCTGTGAGGGCGTCCTCGGGCGCAAGCTCTTCGGCAAGCGCCTCCTCTGTCGCGGGTGGCTCCGCAGTTTCTGCCGGCGGGGCCTCGGCCAGGGGCGCGGGTTCGGGTGCGGCGGGCTCCTCGACCCGCTCGGCGGGTTGGGCGAGCGGTGCGTCCACCGTCGGGGGCGGAAAGATCACACTTGCCGTGATCCCGGCCGCGAGCACGACCCCGGTCCCCACGCCAAGCCCTGCCAGAAGACTGCTGTTCACGCCGAAGCTCCTTGAAACTCTGCCCAACTGACCCATGCGCTTATGGCTGCGCCTATGCCGAAGTTTCCCATATTTCCTGGCGCGGATCAAACGGATTGCACGCGCACAGGTCGCCTTGCCCTTGACCTTGGCCCTGCGGCGCGGGCATGTATCGCGCAGGTTTTCCTTGTCCCGGCCCCTGCCATGCTTCTGCTGATCGATAACTATGACAGTTTTACCTATAACCTCGTGCATTATCTCGGTGAGCTGGGAGCCGAAGTCGTGGTGCGGCGCAATGATGCGTTGGATGTGCAGCAGGCGATGGCTATGCATCCCTCCGCAATCGTGCTTTCCCCCGGCCCATGCGACCCGGATCAGGCCGGGATCTGCCTGCCCCTGACGCTGGCCGCCGCCGAGGCGCGGGTCCCGCTCTTGGGCGTCTGTCTGGGTCATCAGAGCATCGGGCAGGCCTTTGGCGGCAAGGTCGTGCGTGCGCCGCAGATCGTGCATGGCAAGTTGGGCGCCATGCATCATGCCGGGCAGGGCGTCTTTGCCGGGTTGCCCTCACCGCTGATGGCCACGCGGTATCACAGCCTTGTTGTCGAACGCGACAGCCTGCCCGAATGCCTCGAAATCACAAGCTGGCTCGAAGACGGTCTGATCATGGGGCTGCGTCACCGTGATTTGCCCGTCGAGGGCGTGCAGTTCCACCCCGAAAGCATCCGTTCCGAGCATGGCCATGCCTTGCTGCGCAATTTCCTGACCCAAGCCGCGGTGCCTGCCTGATGGACGACCTCAAACCCCTGATCGGCCTTGCCGCCACCCGCCCGCTGACCCGCCCCGAGGCTGAAGCTGCCTTCAACCTGCTCTTCGAGGGGCAGGCCACGCCCGCGCAGATGGGCGGTTTCCTGATGGCGCTGCGCACGCGGGGCGAGACGGTCGAGGAATATGCCGCCGCTGCCGCCGTGATGCGCGCGAAATGCGTGAAGGTGCGCGCGCCCGGGGGGGCGATGGATATTGTCGGCACCGGGGGCGATGGCAAGGGCACGCTCAATATCTCGACCGCGACGGCCTTTGTCGTGGCGGGCGCAGGCGTGCCGGTGGCCAAGCATGGCAACCGCAACCTCTCGTCGAAATCGGGCGCGGCGGATGCGCTGGGCGCGCTGGGAATCGAGGTCATGGCCGGGGCGGAGGTGGTGGAGCGCGCGCTCGCCGAGGCAGGGATCGGCTTCATGATGGCGCCGATGCATCACCCGGCCATGCGCCATGTCGGCCCCGTGCGCATGGAGCTTGGAACACGGACGATTTTCAACATCCTCGGTCCGCTGACCAACCCGGCGGGCGTCAAGCGACAGTTGACCGGCGCGTTTTCGCCCGACCTGCTGCGCCCGATGGCCGAGACGCTGCTGGCGCTGGGGGCCGAGAAGGCATGGCTCGTGCATGGCGGCGATGGCACGGATGAGTTGTCGATTGCCGCCGAGAGCGAAGTGGTCGCGCTGGAGGGAGGCGCCTTGCGCCACTTCACCCTGCATCCCGAAGAGGCGGGCCTGCCGCTGCACCCGTTCGAGGATCTGATCGGCGGCAGCCCTACCGAGAACGCCAATGAACTCAGCGCCGTGCTCGAAGGGCTGGGCCGTCCGGCCTATCGCGATGCGGTGCTGCTCAATGCGGCGGCGGCGCTGATCGTGGCTGACCGTGCCGCCAGTCTGCCAGAGGGGGTGGAGATCGCGCGCGAGAGCCTCGCCTCGGGGGCAGCCATGCGGGCGGTGCGGCGGCTGGCCCAGATCAGCCCGCTGCGCGGCTAGAACCAAGGAGGGGCTGGAATGGCCACCATTCTCGACAGGATCAAGGTTTACAAGCTCGACGAGGTCGCCGCGCGCAAAGCCGCCCGACCGCTTACAGATGCCGAAGACGCCGCCCGCGCCGCCCCCGCCCCGCGCGGATTTCTGGCCGCGCTCACGCGCGCGCAGACCACGGGCTACGGGCTGATTGCAGAGATCAAGAAGGCCAGCCCTTCCAAGGGGCTGATCCGCGCCGATTTCGACCCGCCCGCACTGGCCCGCGCCTATGAGGCCGGCGGCGCGACCTGCCTGAGCGTGCTGACTGATGCGCCCAGCTTTCAGGGTGCGGACCATTTCCTGACCGAGGCCCGCGCGGCGACAAGCCTGCCCGCGCTGCGCAAGGATTTCCTTTATGACACCTATCAGGTCGCCGAGGCGCGCGCGCTGCACGCGGACTGCATCCTGATCATCATGGCCTCGGTCTCGGACGCGCAGGCGCAGGAGCTTGAGGCCGCGGCGTTCGACTGGGGCATGGATGTGCTGGTCGAGGTGCATGACGCAGCCGAACTCGACCGTGCGCTGGCACTGCGCTCGCCCCTGTTGGGTATCAATAACCGTAATCTCAACACCTTTGAGGTGACGCTCGACACCACGCGCACGCTTGCCACGCGCGTGCCCCAGGGCAAGCTTCTGGTAGCCGAAAGCGGGATCTTCACACCCGCCGATCTGGCCGATCTGGCGGGTCATGGCGCGCGCTCCTTCCTGATCGGCGAAAGCCTGATGCGGCAGCAAGATGTCGCGCAGGCGACCCGCGCGCTGCTGGCGAACCCGGTCCTGCCGGAAAGGGCCTGATATGGAAAAACTGACTCATTTCGACGCTGACGGCCACGCACATATGGTCGATGTGTCGCAAAAATCCCATACCGACCGCCGTGCCATTGCCGAAAGCGCGGTACGGATGCGCCCCGAGACACTGGCGCTTGTTACCGAGGGGCGGGCGAAGAAGGGTGATGTGCTGGGCGTGGCGCGGCTGGCAGGGATCATGGGCGCGAAACGCTGCGCCGATCTGATCCCGCTCTGCCATCCGCTGCCGATCACCAAGGTCTCGCTCGACTTGACCCCGGACGAGGGTCTGCCGGGCGTGCGCATCCGCGCGGAGGTGCGCACCACTGGCCAGACCGGGGTCGAGATGGAGGCGCTGACAGCGGCCTCGGTCGCAGCGCTAACGGTCTATGACATGCTCAAGGCCGCCGAGAAATCGATGGAGATTGTTGCCACCCGCGTCGTGCTGAAAGAGGGCGGCAAGTCGGGCCGCTTTGAAGCATGATTCCTTTCGAGGAGGCGCTGGCGCGGGTCTTTGCCCTGACCCCGGTGATCGATACCGAAGTGCTTGCGTTGGGGCAGGCCGCAGGCCGGGTGCTGCGCGCCCCGGTCGTGGCCGAACGCGACCAGCCGCCGTTTGCGTCATCTGCAATGGATGGCTACGCGCTGGCTGGAGGCGCCGCACCCAGCGCCAGCCTGCGCGTGATCGGTGAGGCGCCGGCCGGGCGCGCCTTCGCGGGCCGTATCGATCCGGGTGCGGCGCTGCGCATCTTCACCGGGGCACCGCTGCCTGAAGGGGCGGATCGGGTCGTGATTCAGGAAGATGTGACACGCGAGGGCGATGTCATCATCCTGCACGAGGTGCCCGCAAAGGGCAGCCATATCCGCCCGCGGGGCAAGGATTTCCGCGCAGGCGACCGGGTCAGCGCGCCGCGCCGACTGCGCGCGCCGGATCTGGCCTTGCTGGCCGCGATGAACTGCGCGCGCGTCACGGTCAGCCGTCGCCCTGATGTGGCCATTATCGCCACGGGCGATGAACTGGTCATGCCGGGCGAGACCCCGCGCGGCGACCAGATCATCGCCTCCAACGCCTTCGCGCTTCAGGCCCTGGCCGAGGCCGAGGGGGCGACGGCGCGGGTGCTGCCCATTGCGAAGGACAGCGAGGCCAGCCTGCGCGCCGTGTTCGATCTCGCTGCCGGGGCCGATATCATCGTGACCATCGGCGGCGCATCGGTGGGCGATCATGATCTTGTCGGCCCGGTCTCCGAGGCGATGGGGGCGAGCCGCGCCTTCTACAAGGTGGCCATGCGCCCGGGCAAGCCGCTGATGGCCGGACGACTGGGTGCCTCCATGCTGCTGGGCCTGCCCGGCAATCCGGTCTCCTCCATCGTCTGCGGGCATCTGTTCCTGCGCCCGGTGCTGCGCGCAATGCAGGGGCTTGGGGCCTATCCGCTGCCCAGCCAGAGCGCGACACTGGCCGTCGATCTGCCTGCAAATGGCCCAAGGATGCACTTCATGCGCGCCACGCTTGGCCCCGATCACACGATCATCCCGCTGCCCGATCAGGATAGCAGCCTGCTGAGCGTGCTCTGCGCTGCCGATGCGCTTCTGATCCGCCCGGTACAGGACCCCGCGCGCAAGGCAGGTGAGGCGACACGCTATATCCCGCTTTGACCCTGTTGACACAACAGGCGAACATAGTTAGAACATAATGTGAATACGTGGGGCTGAAGCCGGAACAGGGGGCAATGCCATGTTGACGCGCAAACAGATCGATCTGCTCAGGCTCATCCACGAACGGATGGAACGCGAAGGCGTCGCGCCCTCTTTCGACGAGATGAAGGATGCGCTCGACCTGCGCTCGAAATCGGGTATTCACCGGCTGATCACGGCGCTGGAAGAGCGCGGTTTCATCCGCCGCCTGCCGCACAAGGCGCGCGCGATAGAAGTGCTGAAACTCCCCGACGCGCTGAACCGCCACGAGGCTCGGGTGATCGAGGGGGGCGCAAGTCAAAAGGCAGTGCCGCAGCCTGCCGCCATGCCGGTCGAGGCAGCGGCGCTCAACCTGCCGGTGATGGGACGCATCGCAGCAGGTACGCCGATCGAGGCGATCAGCGAAGTCGTGACCGATATTGCCGTGCCCGGCTCCATGCTGCGCGGTCGGGCCAATCATTACGCGCTCGAGGTACAGGGCGACTCGATGATCGACCTGGGCATCAATGACGGTGATATCGTCGTCATCCGTGAACAGGGCACGGCCGATAATGGTGATATCGTCGTCGCGCTGGTGGAGGGGCATGAAGCCACGCTCAAGCGGTTCCGCCGCCAGAGTGGCATGATTGCTCTGGAAGCCGCCAACCCCGCCTACGAGACCCGGCTGTTGCGCGATGATCAGGTGCAGGTGCAGGGTCGGCTTGTCGGGTTGATCCGCAGCTACTGAGGTGCTTCGCAGGTCAGACAACGCCGCCGCTGCAGGTGGTCTTCGACGCTGCACGGATCCACGGCTTTTGCGCAGCTACCATCAGCCGCAATGAGTCTTGCGGGACTGGATGTGTCTTCACAGAGCCGAGCGTGAATGATTGTGCCCCGCCACAGTACCACGAAGGCTGCGTGATGCGCCCACTGCCAGCGCATCTGCCTGTAATGATGCGGCCACCTGACCCGCCCTGACAGGATTGGCGCTTGTCTGTCGTCCGACTCTGCTGCTTAGTGGAAGAAACGACAGGCCGTCGGGAGGGGCTGGGCGCATGATCGAACGGAACAAGCGTATCTGGGGTTGGTGGATGTTCGACTGGGCCAATCAGCCCTATAACATCCTGCTGCTGACCTTCATCTTCGCGCCTTATTTCACGTCCTTCGTCGCCCCCGATCCGGTCAGCGGACAGGCGATGTGGGGCTGGATGCTGGCCATTTCCGGCCTGCTGACCGCGCTCTTCGCGCCCATTCTCGGGGCCATTGCCGATAATTCCGGGCACAAGCGGACCTGGATCATGCTTTGGTCGTTGCTCTACATGGCAGGCGCCTGGGCGTTGTGGTGGGCCGTACCGGGGGCAGATCAGACGACGATCCTGTTCATCCTTGTGGCCTTTGCTATCGGCATGGTCGGGCTCGAATACGGAATCGTCTTTACCAACGCCATCCTGCCCACGCTGGGCACGCGTGACGAGTTGGGCCGCATCTCGGGCACCGGCTGGGCGCTGGGCTACATCGGCGGGCTCGTCGCACTGGTGCTGATGCTGTTTTTGCTGGCCGAGAATGACGATGGCGTCACGCTGCTTGGCATCGCACCACTGCTGGGGCTGGACCCGGAGATGCGCGAAGGCACCCGAGCGGTCGGACCGTTCTCGGCGCTGTGGTATCTTGTTTTCGTGATCCCATTCTTCCTGTGGGTGAAAGAGCCACCGACGCCGCAAAAGGCAAAAGGCGCGGTCAAGCGCGGGCTGGCCGAGCTGAAAGAAACCCTGCGCGCCCTTCCGGGGAGGCGCAGCCTTTTCGCCTATCTCGGCTCGTCGATGATCTATCGCGACGGGCTGAACGGCATCTATGCATTTGGCGGTATCTATGCGGCGGGTGTGCTGGGTTGGTCGATCATCCAGATCGGGGTCTTCGGCATCCTCGCGGCGGCAGTGGGCGCACTCGGCTGCTGGCTGGGCGGCAAACTCGATTCGCGCCTTGGCCCGAAGCCGGTGATCGTGGGGGCGATCCTGCTTCTGATCGGGGTCTGCGTGATCATCGTCAGCACCGACCGGACCATGGTCTTGTTTATGCCGGTTGAAGCGGAGTCCAGCCTGCCGGATATTGTCTTCTACATCTGCGGCGCGCTGATCGGGGCCGGAGGCGGCAGTCTGCAGGCGGCCTCGCGCACCATGATGGTGCGGCAGGCCGATCCCGAGCGCATGACGGAAGGGTTCGGGCTCTATGCGTTGTCGGGCAAGGTGCTGTCCTTCCTTGCCCCCGGTCTGATTGCCCTGGCGACCACCATCACCGGCAGTCAGCGTCTGGGCGTGACACCGCTAATAGGGCTTTTCGTGCTGGGGCTGGTGCTGCTACTTTGGGTCAAAGCCGAAGGTGAGCCCGAGTTCCAATGCGCGTCCCCCACTCCCTCCCCGCCCTCGTCCTGATCCTGTCGCTGCTGGGGCTGCCCGTTCACGCGCAGGCATTGGCCAACCAGTTGTTCGGTGCCAAGGCGATGCCCTCGCTGCAGCCGCCCGAGGCCATTGGCTCTTATGCCAATGGCTGCGCGGCAGGGCTGGTGCGCCTGCCCGAGACGGGGCCGACATGGCAGGCAATGCGGCTGTCGCGCAACCGCAACTGGGGCCACCCGGATGCGATTGAATATGTGCAGAACCTGTCGCGCATTGCCACGCAGATCGGCTGGCGCGGGCTCTATATCGGCGATATCAGCCAGCCTAGGGGTGGCCCGATGACCTCGGGCCACGCGAGCCACCAGATCGGGCTGGATATCGACATCTGGATGCTGCCGCCGCAGCGGCTGAACCTCAGCCGGGCCGAGCGCGAATCGATCAGTTCGATCTCGGTGCGCACGGCAGATCAGCGCAGCGTCAACGCCAACTGGACGCCGCAGCATCATGAATTGCTCAAGCAGGCCGCGCTCGACGCGCGCGTGGACCGGATCTTCGTGGCCGCTGCCGTCAAGATCGAGATGTGCCGGACCGCCACGCGCGCCGATACGCGATGGCTGCAGAAGATCCGCCCCGCGGTCGGGCACAACTACCACTTCCATGTCCGGCTGCGCTGCCCGCAAGGGAACCGGCATTGCGTGACCCAGACCCCGACAGTCGCCGAATTATCCAAGGGCGGTAATGGCTGTGACGATACCCTGCAATGGTGGGTCACGGATTTTCTGAACCCGCCTCGGCGCGAGCGCACTGAACCCGCGCCGCCCCGTCGCCGCCATCCGCGCGAATTCACCATGGCCGACCTGCCTGCGCAATGTCAGGGTGTTCTGGCCGCGCAGTAAGGGCGCGGGCGGAATCGCTTGAGTTCTGTCGCGGAGTGGCGCAGCATTCCTGTCATGCGCCTGTCACCCGGACAGGCAATAAGGGCAGCGCAACCGCCGCCACCACCATCAGTCAGGGAGATGGACGTCATGACACAGCGCGATCTTGCCGCAACCACAGCACTCAGCCGCCGGGGCTTTCTGACGCTTGCAGGGGCCACATTGGCCGTCACGGGGGCGGGAAAATTCAGCCTGACCACGGCGCAGGCGGGCACCGGATTCAAGCTTACGGTACTACATATCAATGACATGCATTCGCGCGTGGACGAGATCAGCCGCTTTAACAGCAACTGCTCGCCCGCGGATTCGGAAGAAGGCAACTGCTTTGGCGGGGCCGCGCGCCTGGCCACTGCGATCCGGTCGCGCCGTGAGGCGCTTGACGCGGCCGACATGCCGCATATCACCCTCGATGCGGGCGACCAGTCACAGGGCACGCTCTATTACACCACCTATGGTGGGCGCGCCGAGGTGCAGATGATGAACGCCATCGGCTTTGACGCAATGACGCTGGGCAATCACGAGTTCAATCGCGGCCCCGAGAGCCTTGCGCGGATGCTGGGCGAGGCCGAGTTCCCGATTGTCTCGGGCAATACCAAGGTGGCCGAGGGCACGGCGCTCGACGGGCTGATCCGGGACCACCTGATCCTCGAGCGCGGCGGGGCGCGGATCGGCATTCTGGGCGTCACCACGCCCGACACGGTGTTTCTGTCCTCGCCCGGCGATGATGTGACATTCCAGGACGATATCGAGCACCTGCAAGAGGCCGTCGCGCGGCTCAAGGCCGAGGGCGTGGACAATATTCTTGTGCTTAGCCATGTCGGATATGTCCGCGACCAGCAGATCGCCGCGCAAGTGGACGGGGTTTCGGCCATCATCGGCGGGCACAGCCATACGCTGATGTCGAACCGCGTCGACGGTGCGGTGCAATATGCGGGCCTTGTCGAGAGCCCTTCGGGGCGCGCTGTGCCGATCATGCAGGCGTTTGCCTTTTCGCGCTTCATGGGCGAGGTGGCGCTGGAATTCGGCGCGGATGGCGCAGTGATCTCGGCCTCTGGCGACACGACCCTGCTTGATGCGAGTTTCGAGCCTGCCGAGGATATCGAGGCGCTGATCGAACCGCTGCGCGGACCGATCGAGGAACTGACCCGGCGCCCTGTGGCCGAGCTTTCGGCTGGCATCGACGGCAGCCGCGAGACCTGCCGTGCGCAGGAATGTGAGATGGGCAACACAGTGGCCGATGCGATGGTCGCCGAGGTGGCACATCAGGGCATCCGCATCGCGCTGGCCAATGGCGGTGGGCTGCGTGCTTCGATGGGCGAGGGCACGATCACGCTGGGCGATGTGCTGACCGTTTTGCCGTTCCAGAACACGCTCTATACGCTGGAGGTGAGCGGCGAAACACTGCTGGCCGCGCTCGAGCATGGCGTGAACGGGGTCGAGGAGGGTGCCGGCCGTTTCCCGCAGGTGGCGGGACTGCGTTTCCGGCTGGATCTCTCGGTCGCTCCGAACGAGGGGCGGGTCTCGGAGGTTGAGGTGATGGGCGCGGATGGCTGGGAACCGGTCGATCCGGGCGCGACCTACGGGATCGTGACCAACAATTTCATGGCCGGGGGCGGGGATGGTTATGCCATGCTGCGCGAGGGTGGCATGAATGGCTATGACACAGCGATCGATCTGGCCGAGGTTCTGGCGCGCTATCTCTCGGACAATGAGCCCTTCGCGCCGGTGATCGACGGGCGGATTCAGCAATAAGCTCAGGTCGTGCGCGGGCGTGAGAAGCGCCCGCGCAGCCATGCCCACCCCGCGGGTCGGGCAGCGGCATCATGGACGGCCAGCCCCAATTCTTCGGGTCGAATGAGTATTCGCGGCAAGGTGACACCACCGCAAGGCGCGCGGGCGCGTTAGCAAGGCGTATCGGGAGTTGATTTCTGCGTCAATGCGCGCTAACTGCGCCTTGCCCAAGCAAGGGCACAAGTCTCCGCAACCTTGTCAAAACGGAACCGATATCCATGACCCGCACTTATCTGCCCGGCATTCTTGCCATGGCGGCCATTGTCGTGGCCTCCAATATCCTCGTTCAGTTCCTGTTCGGAAACTGGCTGACCTGGGGCGCCTTTACCTATCCGCTGGCCTTTCTGGTCAATGATGTAATGAACCGGGTCTATGGCCCGCAGGCCGCGCGCCGGGTGGTCTGGGTCGGTTTCGCCGTCGGGGTGGCCTGTTCGCTGATCGGCACGCAGATCATCGGCGAGTTTGGCCCGTTGGTGACACTGCGCATTGCGCTGGGGTCGGGGATCGCCTTCCTGACGGCCCAGATGCTGAATGTGTTCGTCTTCGACCGCCTGCGCGAAGGCCGCTGGTGGCGTGCGCCGCTGGGCTCTACCCTGATCGGGTCTGCAGTCGATACTGCCTTGTTTTTCAGCATCGCCTTCTCGGCCTCGCTGGCCTTTATCGAGCCCGGCAATGATGTTTCCTGGGCCGGAGAAATCCTGCCAATGCTGGGTTTTGGTCCGGAGGTTCCGCTCTGGGTCAGTCTTGCCGTCGCCGACTGGGGGGTGAAACTGGCCCTGGCCCTGCTTGCTTTGGCGCCATTTCGCCTGATCGTTGCCAAAATGACGCAACCTGTCGCATGATTTCTTTTGACAAACACTAAATCTGTGCCACCATCGTCCTATCAGAAACTCAATGAAAGGAGGTGGTCCAGTGTCTAGAGTGATGTTGGAGAGCGGTGCAAAGACAGTCAGAGGAGCAAGAACCTGACGGCAGCCCTTAGGGGAACACTCTTCTGATTGGGCCAAGGCTCTAATTTGGGTCCATCTCCTGAAGCTCGTTTAGGGCCGCCCCTCACTGGCGGCCCTTTCGATTCCCGGCGCGGTTAAGAGTTATGCGGATCAACGACCAGATCACGTTGCAGGAATGGGAACTGACCGAAAGTTTCTCGCGTGCCTCGGGGCCGGGGGGACAAAATGTCAACAAGGTCGCGACGGCGGTGGAATTGCGCTTCGAGGCCGAGCGCAGCCCCAGCCTGCCAGCACCGGTCAAGACGCGGCTGAAGCGGCTGGCGGGGCGGCGCTGGACCGAGGGCGGCGCGCTGGTTTTGCGTGTGGAAGAGACGCGCAGCCAGGCGCGCAACCGCGAGATTGCGCGCGCACGGCTTGCGGAACTGGTCCTGAAAGCCTGTGAGCGGCCGAAGCCACGTATTGCGACCCGCCCGACGCTTGCGAGCAAACGACGGCGGCTGGAGGCAAAGGCGCATAGGGCAGGGGTCAAGGCGCTGCGCGCAACACCGCCGAGGCAAGAATGACAGACCTGTCATGATATTGTAACAAGGCTATGTCAGCCGAAAGGCAGACAAGGAAACAGGCAGATGAATGTGACGATCAGGTCAAATGGCATGCTGACCAGAGCATTGGAATATCTGCGCCCTGCATTCGTGCAGGCTGCGGCACTTTGTCTGCGTGAAGGTCAACAGGGCCCTGAAGTGCTTCTGGTGCGAACCTTTCGCCGACAGCACTGGATCACGCCAAAGGGCTGGCCGATGAAGGACAAGACGCTGGCCGAGGCCGCAGAACTGGAAGCCTGGGAGGAAGCGGGCGTGCGCGGTCGTTTGCACCCCGAGCCGATCGGGGCCTTTACCTATACCAAGCTCAAGAAAAGCGGCCTGCCGGTACAATGCCGCCCACAGGTCTATCGCATCGATGTCGAGGTGCTGGAAGAAGATTACCCGGAGGCCGGAAAGCGCAGACGTCAGTGGTTCGCGCTGCCCGAGGCCATCGAGGTGGTACATAACCCGGAATTGAAGGCGCTGCTGCGTCAATTCTGAAACAACTCGCAGCGTATGGGGCGCGGAACCCGATTGAGGTTCCCAAGTGCGCCTGATACGGCGTTTGTCACATTACTGTCACAAAAGCTGCGAGCATGTCAGAGCATAGCGAGAAATCCTGGAAGACGCTCAACAAGGACCTAGAACGCATTTCCGCGCTTGAACAGGCGATGGCCTATACGGCGCGGCCGCTGGTCGCACCAGGTATTGCCCTGGCCTTCATGGCGCTGACCGGGCTGATTACCGTGGTTGTGATCGGGTTCGATCCGTTGGGGCTGATCGTCGTCGCGGCGGCGATCATCGGCGCCTATATGGCGATCAATATCGGTGCCAATGACGTGGCCAACAATATGGGGCCAGCGGTTGGCGCCCGCGCGCTCACCATCGGCACGGCGCTGATCATCGCGGCGATCTGCGAGACGGCGGGCGCGTTGATCGCGGGTGGCGATGTGGTGGGCACAGTCTCGCGTGGGATCATTGCGCCTGAATCGGTTGCCGAGACACAGGTCTTCATCTGGGCGATGATGGCGGCACTGTTGGCGGGTGCGCTCTGGGTCAATCTTGCTACCTGGATCGGCGCGCCGGTCTCGACCACACATTCTATCGTCGGTGGCGTGATGGGGGCCGGAATTGCGGCGGCCGGTTTCGCCGCGGTCAACTGGCCGACCATGGGCCGGATTGCAGCCAGCTGGGTGATCTCGCCCGTTCTGGGCGGTCTCTTCGCCGCCTTCTTCCTCGCCATCATCAAGTCGCGGATCATCTACCGCCCCGACATGATCGCCGCTGCGCGCTATTGGGTTCCGATCCTGATCGGGGTCATGGGCGGGTGTTTCACGACCTATCTGGCGCTGAAGGGGCTGGACAAGGTCTACAAGGTCAGTTTCGGAAATGCGTTGCTGCTGGGGCTGGTTGTCGGGCTGGTGCTGACCTTTGTCATGCGTCCGGTCATCCGCCGCCAGAGCGAAGGGATGGAGAACCGCAAGAAATCTCTCAAGATCCTGTTCAACATCCCGCTGATCTTTTCGGCGGCGCTGTTGTCTTTTGCGCACGGGGCCAATGACGTGGCCAATGCCATTGGTCCGGTGGCCGCGATTGTTCATGCCGTTCAGGATGGTGGGGCATCCGACCGGGTGGGAATCCCGCTTTGGGTGATGCTGATCGGCGGGGTAGGACTCTCGGTCGGGCTTTTGCTGTTCGGGCCGAAGCTGATCCGCGTCGTTGGCAGCGAGATTACGCGGTTAAACGCAATGCGCGCCTATTGCGTGGCGCTGGCGGCGGCGATCACGGTGATTTTTGCTTCCTGGCTGGGTCTTCCAGTGAGTTCCACGCATATCGCCATCGGCGCCATTTTCGGGGTCGGGTTCTTCCGCGAGTGGTACCACGAGAGGGTCTTGAAAGAGGTTCGGATTGACACTTCCAGCCCGATCGAGATCCGCAAACGCAAGAAAGTGGTGCGCCGGGCGCATTTCCTGACCATCCTCGCAGCCTGGGTGGTGACAGTACCCTCGGCGGCACTGCTTTCGGCGGTATTGTTCTATTTGATGAATCTGATTGTGATCTGAGCAGGGAAGATACTGCGCGGGCAGGCACGGGGGTGATACCCCCGTGCCTGACTTGTGCCGGTCACTCGGCCGGGACCGCCTCGGAGTCGAAGCTGATCGGCACCGGCAAATGCACCAGCATTTCCTTGGGGCAGACCTGCAGGAAATGCTGCCGCTCGCGGTCCCAGTTGCGCAGGATGTCCTGCGCGCGCTGGGATTCGGTCTCACAGGCGTGCATTTCGATCAGCCCTTTCAACTCGGCTTCCCAGTGGTCCACCGTGACCGGGCATGTGACGAGCGTTTCCTTGTTGATCAGAGGCGCGGCCTCGCCCTCTGGGTCATAGAGATAGGCCATGCCGCCGGTCATACCCGCCCCGAAATTGGCCCCGATATTGCCCAGGATGACGGCGACGCCCCCGGTCATGTATTCGCAGCCGTTTGAGCCGCAGCCCTCGATGACCACTTTCGCGCCCGAGTTGCGGACGGCAAAACGCTCGCCAGCGCGGCCTGCCGCGAACAGATGGCCGTCCGTCGCGCCATAAAGAACGGTATTGCCGATGATCGTGTTGTCATGTGCGACAAGCGGTGAAGACATGCGCGGGCGCACCACGATCATCCCCCCGGACAGCCCTTTGCCAACATAGTCATTGGCATCGCCGTAAACTTCGATCTTCACCCCTGGTGCAGCAAAGGCACCAAGCGACTGCCCCGCGCTGCCTGCGAGCTTCACGGTCAGGTGGTCGGGTTGCAACTCGTTGCGCATGCCGAAGCGCCGAACGATATGGGACGAGGCCCGCGTGCCGACTGTGCGGTGCGTGTTCTCGACGGCGTAGGAAAGCTGCATCTTCTCGCCATCCTCGAAGAAGCGGGCCGCGTCGCGGATGATCTCGGCATCAAGCGTATCGGGCACGGCGTTGCGCGGCTTGTCGCGGTCATAGCGGATCGAGGCCGCACCATCGACGGTCAGCAAGAGCGGGTTGAGGTCCAGATCGTCGAGATGCGCTGCCCCCCGGCTGACCTGTGCCAGCAGATCCGCGCGGCCGATCACCTCGTCCAGCGAACGCGCGCCGATGGAGGCGAGGATCTCGCGGACTTCCTGCGCGTAAAAGGTGATCAGGTTCACCACCTTGTCGGCATTGCCGGTGAACTTCTGGCGCAGCGCGTCGTCCTGCGTGCACACGCCGACCGGGCAGGTATTGGACTGGCATTGCCGTACCATGATACAGCCCATCGCGATCAGGGCCGCTGTGCCGATGCCGTATTCCTCGGCCCCAAGCATCGCGGCCATGACAATGTCGCGCCCGGTGCGCAGCCCGCCATCGGTGCGCAGCGTGATCCGCTCGCGCAGCTTGTTCATCGCCAGCACTTGATGTGCCTCGCTCAGGCCCATCTCCCAGGGCAGGCCCGCATATTTGATCGAGGTCGCAGGGCTGGCCCCGGTGCCGCCATTATGGCCCGAAATCAGGATTACATCGGCCTTGGCCTTGGCCACGCCAGCGGCAATCGTGCCCACGCCCGATTGCGCCACCAGCTTGACGCAGACTTTCACGCGCGGGTTGATCTGCTTGAGGTCATAGATGAGCTGCGCCAGATCCTCGATCGAATAGATATCGTGATGCGGCGGCGGCGAGATCAGCGTGACGCCTGGGGTCGAATGGCGCAGCTTGGCAATCAGTTTCGTGACCTTCATGCCCGGAAGCTGGCCGCCTTCGCCCGGTTTCGCACCCTGTGCCACCTTGATTTCCAGTTCCTCGCAGGCATTGAGATATTCCGCCGTCACCCCGAACCGCCCCGAGGCCACCTGCTTGATCTTGGCACAGGGATTGTCGCCATTGGGCAGCGGATGCGCGTGCGCCGGGTCTTCGCCCCCCTCGCCGGAATCCGACTTCGCGCCGATCCGGTTCATCGCGATATTCAGCGTCATATGCGCCTCGGGCGAGAGCGCGCCGAGGCTCATGCCGGGGGTCACGAAGCGTTTGCGGATCGCCGTGATGCTTTCCACTTCTTCAATCGGGATGGGTTTGCCCAGTGGCTTGATATCCAGCAGGTCGCGCAGATGGATTGGTGGATTGGCCTGCATCGCGCTGGAATACTGCTTCCACAGGGCATAGCTCGACTGGTTGCAGGCCTGTTGCATCAGGTGCATTGTCGTCGCTTCCCAGGCGTGTTTCTCGCCTGCCCGCCGTGCCTTGTAGAAGCCGCCGATGGGCAGCACATCCTGTCCCAGACGCCAGCCTTTTTCATGCACCTCTTCCAGCTTCATCTGGATGCCATGCAGCCCGATGCCGGAAATGCGGCTCTGCATTCCGGGGAAATACTCGGCGACCAGCGCGCGCGACAGGCCCACGGCCTCGAAATTCAGCCCGCCCCGGTAAGAGGAAAGCACCGAGATGCCCATCTTGGACATGATCTTGAGCAGGCCCAGATTGATCGCCTCGCGGTAGCGGCGCATCGCATCGATCAGCGACCCCTCGATCAGCCCTCGGTCGATCCGGTCGGCAATGGTTTCCTGCGCCAGATATGCGTTGACGGTCGTTGCGCCGCAGCCGATGAGCACGGCGAAATAATGCGGGTCGATACATTCGGCCGAGCGGACATTGAGCGAGCAGAATGTGCGCAGTCCCTTGCGCGTCAGCCAGCCATGCACGGCAGAGGTCGCCAGGATCATCGGCATCGCAACCTTGTCTGGCCCCTGGTGCTCGTCGGTAAGCACGATATGCCCCGCGCCCGAGCGCACTGCGTCCTCGGCCTCGGCGCGGATGCGCTCGAGACCCGCGCGCAGGGCGTCCTCATTCGCCACGGCGGGGAAGGTGCAGTCGATGAAAGCCACCTGATCGCCGAACTCGCGCACCATTTCTGCGAATTCACCATTGGCGACAAAGGGGCTCTCCAGCACCAGAATCTCGGTTTGCGAGGAATCCTCGTCCAGCACGTTCTTGAGATTGCCGAAGCGTGTCTTCAGGCTCATCACGCGGTATTCGCGCAGCGAGTCAATCGCCGGGTTCGTGACCTGGCTGAAATTCTGGCGAAAGAAATGCGACAGCGGGCGGTAGATCTTTGACAGCACGGCCGCCGGCGTGTCATCGCCCATCGAGGCGATCATTTCCTTGCCATCCTCGGCCATCGGCGCGAGCACCTGTTCGACCTCTTCGATCGTGAACCCGGCAGCGACCTGACGTCGGCGCAGCTCCGTGGCGCTCATCTCTTGCGTTTCGGGCACGTCGCGCAGCTTCGCATTCAGATCGACGATCTTGGCAGTCCAGTCGCCAAAAGGCTGCGAGGCGGCGAGCTTGTCCTTGATTTCGGTGTCGTGATAGAGCTTGCCCTCGGCCATATCGACCGCAATCATCTGCCCCGGCCCCAGCGCGCCCTTTTCGCGCACGGCCAGTTCGTCGACGACGACCATGCCCGCCTCTGACCCCGCGATCAGCAGTCCGTCGCCAGTGACGACGTAGCGCATGGGACGCAAGCCATTGCGGTCGAGCCCCGCGCAGACCCAGCGACCATCGGTCATGGCAAGTGCTGCGGGGCCGTCCCATGGTTCCATGACCGAGTTGCAATAGGAATACATGTCGCGCCATGCCTGTGGCATTTCGACGGCCTGCTTGGACCACGCCTCGGGCACCAGCATGGTCTTTGCCATCGGCGCATTGCGTCCTGCCCGCACAAGAACCTCGAATACCGAATCCAGCGCCGCCGAATCCGATGCGCCCGAGGCCACGATAGGCTTGATATCCTCCGCCATCTCGCCAAACGCCCCCGAGGCCATGCGGATTTCGTGGCTTTTCAGCCAGTTCAGGTTGCCTTTCAGCGTGTTGATCTCGCCGTTATGGGCCAGCATCCGAAATGGCTGCGCCAGCCACCATTGCGGGAAAGTGTTGGTCGAATAGCGCTGGTGATAGATCGCAAAGGCGGACTCGAAGCGCTCATCCTTCAGGTCGGGGTAGAATTCGGCTACTTGTTCGGCCAGCATCATGCCCTTGTAGATGATCGAGCGGCACGACAGCGAACAGATGTAGAAGCCGGCGATTCCGGCGACCATGACCGCTTTCTCGATCCGGCGGCGGATGACGTACAATTCGCGCTCGAACGTCTCTTCATCCGTGCCTTTCGAGTTGCGGATCAGGATCTGTTCGATCTCGGGGCGGGTGGCGTTGGCTTTCTCGCCCAGCACCTCGATATTCACCGGCACATGCCGCCAGCCATAGATCGCATAGCCCATGCGCAGCACTTCGGTTTCAACAATCGTGCGCGAGCGCTCCTGTGCCGCGAAGTCCGTGCGCGGCAGAAACACCTGCCCCACGGCCATGAGCTGATCCATTTGCGGCTCGTGGCCGGTGCGGCGGATCTTGTCATAGAAGAACTGCACCGGGATCTGGACATGAATGCCCGCCCCGTCGCCGGTCTTGCCATCCGCATCCACTGCGCCGCGGTGCCAGATGGCCTTGAGCGCGTCGATGCCGTTCTGCACCACCTGCCGCGAGGGTTGGCCGTCGAGTGCGACAACAAGCCCGACCCCACAGGAGGAGTGCTCATCCTCGGGCTTGTAGAGCCCATGCTCGGCCATATAGGCGCGGTTGGCTTCCTCGCGGGCGGCCCATGCGTCGTCATAATTCGTCATGTCGGTTTTCCCATCTTCAAGGAAGCAATCATTCTGCAGCGACGCGCGCGGGCGTGCTGAGGTATTTCAGGATCGACTCCGCCGCCTCGCGACCGTCGCGGATCGCCCAGACAACCAGCGAAGCCCCGCGTACGATGTCGCCCACGGCCCAGACGCCGGGCAGGTCTGTCTCATGCGTGTTGAACCGCGCCTTGATCGTGCCCCAGCGGGTCACGGTCAGTTCCGGCACATCCCAGAGTGCGGGCAGATCCTCGGGTTCGAATCCCAGCGCCATGATCGCCATCTCGGCCTCTTCCGTGTAATCCGCGCCTTCGATCACTTCAGGCGCGCGGCGACCCGTGGCATCGGCCTGGCCCAGCCGCATCTTCTGCACCCGCACCCCTGTCAGCGCGCCGCTGTCATCAGTGACAAAGCCCGACGGCGCGGTAAGCCAGACGAATTCGACCCCCTCTTCCTCGGCATTCTGCGTCTCGCGGCGCGAGCCGGGCATGTTGTCGCGGTCGCGCCGATACAGGCAGCGCACCGATTTCGCCCCCTGCCGAACGGCGGTGCGCACGCAATCCATCGCCGTGTCGCCGCCCCCGATCACGACCACCCGCTTGCCGCGCGCGTCCAGATCACCGCATTCAAACTCCGGCACCTCGTCGCCAAAGCTCTTGCGGTTCGAGGCGGTCAGGAAATCCAGCGCCCTGATGACCCCCGGCGCGCTGGCATTGGGGGCCTCGATGTCGCGCGATTTGTAGACGCCGGTGGCGATCAGAACCGCATCATGCTTGCCGCGGATGGCGTCGAAGCTGATATCCTCGCCGACCGTGCAATTCAGCACGAACTCCACGCCGCCCGCTTCAAGCTGCTCGATCCGGCGCATGACGACAGGTTTTTCCAGCTTGAAACCGGGGATGCCATAGGTCAGCAATCCGCCTGCGCGGTCATATCGGTCATAGACGGTGACCTGCACACCGGCGCGGCGCAGCATGTCGGCGGCTGCCAGTCCCCCGGGGCCAGCACCGACGATGCCCACGGATTCGGGGCGCTCTGCCGCAGGCGCGATCGGCGCGACCCAGCCCTTCTCCCAGGCGGTATCGGTGATGTATTTTTCCACCGAGCCGATGGTCACTGTGCCATGCCCCGCCTGTTCGATGACGCAGCTTCCTTCGCACAGCCGGTCTTGCGGGCAGATGCGGCCGCAGATTTCGGGAAAGGTATTGGTTGCCTGGCTGATCTCATAGGCTTCCTGCAAGCGCCCCTGCGCGGTCAGCATCAGCCAGTCGGGGATGTTGTTGTGCAGCGGGCAATGCGTCTGGCAATAGGGCACGCCGCACTGGCTGCAGCGCCCGGCCTGTTCGGCGGCCTTTTCGTCGGAATACTCGCCATAGATCTCGTCGAAATCCTCCGCGCGCAGATCGGGCGGGCGTTTCTCGGGCATCTCTTTGCCGATCTTGACGAAACGAAGCATCTGCTGCTTGCTCATGGCTGAATCCTCCAATTGAGACCTAGCGTTTACAGCCAGTCCCGGATGAAGAAAAGTCAGAACAACTTACCTAAATGGAAATATTTTTACACCCACAATCCGGAATCGCGTATTTCCCACTAAAAAAGAGTCAATAAGATTGACCTATAAACTCGATTTGCCTCTTGCAGGGCTTCCGTTAGGGTGCGCGCAAATCAGTCCTGAGGCATCATGACCCTGTTCCATCTCTTCCTGCTCGCCATCATCCAGGGCGTGACCGAATTCCTGCCCGTGTCGTCCTCGGGGCATCTGATCCTGCTGCCCGCCCTGACGTCGCTTGATGATCAGGGGCTGGTGATCGATGTCGCCGTGCATGTCGGCACGCTCTTTGCCGTCTGCTGGTATTTCCGCGCTGATGTTGCGCTGGCCCTGCGCGGTATCCCCGAACTGCTCCGCTTTCGTATCGAGACCCGCGCAGGGTTTCTGGCTTTCTGCCTTGTCGTCGCCACGATGCCGGTTGTGATCGTCGGGCTTATCTTCAAGCTCTTCGGCGTGATGGAGATGATGCGCTCCATCGCGGTCATCGGCTGGGCAATGATCATCTTTGGCATCGTGCTTTACCTGACCGACCGTTTCGGAGCCGAGACCGAACGCGCCGAGGGCTGGACACTGAAACACGCGCTTTATCTGGGGCTGTGGCAGGCTGTGGCGCTCATCCCCGGCACGTCGCGCTCGGGCATCGTTATTTCGGGGGCGCGCGCGCTGGGCTATGCGCGCCATGACGCGGCCAAGATCTCGATGCTGATGTCGATCCCGACCATCATCGCCTCGGGCACGCTGATGGGGTTTGACGTGGTCCGCGTCGCCGACTGGCAGGCCGCGCGTGAAGGAGCGATTGCCGCGCTGATTTCCTTCTTCGCGGCCTGGGCGGCGCTGGTCTTCATGATGAAACTGCTGCGCACGGTCAGCTTCACGCCCTATGTGATCTACCGTCTGGCGCTGGGCTCCGTACTGCTCTTCGTTGCCTATACGTGACCCTTATTTTCTTGCCAGAAATACTCATTCCCCGGCTTCCGGCTTCACTGACGCCGTGACATAGTTCACCGACAAATCCCGCTCCGAGATCGACCAGTACCAGCGCAGCTTGTCGAACACGAAGCCCTTGCGGTCCACCGGCTCGAGCCCGGCCTTGCGCAGCAAATCATACAACTCGTCGGGGGTGATGAATTTCGACCATTCATGCGTGCCCTTGGGCAGCCAGCGCATGACATATTCCGCGCCGACAATCGCCATGACGTAGCTTTTCGCATTGCGGTTGATGGTCGAGCAGATCATCAGCCCGCCGGGTTTGAGAAGCTGCTGGCAGGCGCTCAGATAGGCCAGCGGGTCGGCAACATGCTCGACCACTTCCATATTCAGCACGGCGTCGAATTGCTCGCCAGCGGCGGCCATCTCCTCGGCCGTGGTGTGGCGATAGTCGATATCCAGCCCTTGCTGCGCCGCATGGACCTGCGCCACCGGAATGTTGCGCGCGGCGGCATCCGCGCCCACGACCTCGGCCCCCAGCCGGGCCATCGGCTCTGCCAGAAGCCCGCCACCGCAGCCGATATCCAACAGCCGCAGCCCGGCGAAGGGCGCGGGCCGGGTCAGATCCCGGTCGAATTCGGCGGCGATCTGGGCGGTGATGTAATCCAGTCGGCACGGGTTAAGCATGTGCAACGGCTTGAACTTGCCATTGGGGTCCCACCATTCGGCGGCCATGGCTTCGAATTTCGCAATCTCACCGGGGTCAATGGTCGATACGGTCATCCTTGCTTACGCCTTTTTGGTTCGCGCCCCATGGCGGGGCCTTCTGTTCCGCTATATAGTCTGTGCCATGGACAAGTCGCGTGGACATGACACCGCATCTACGGGTCTCTACCCGAACTCCGAGCCCTTCGACCAGAGGATGCTCGAAGTCGGCGACGGCCATCGCGTCTATGTCGAGCAATGCGGTCATCCCGACGGGCTGCCTGTTGTGGTGCTGCATGGCGGTCCGGGTGGCGGATGCAGCCCTACCATGCGGCGATTCTTCGACCCGTCAAGCTATCGTGTGGTGCTTTTCGATCAGCGTGGTTGCGGGCGCTCGAAGCCCTCGGCCTCGGTCACGGCCAACACGACGCAGCATCTGATCGCCGATATCGAGTTGATCCGCGAGACTCTGGGCATCAACCGCTGGATGGTCTTTGGCGGCTCCTGGGGGGCGACGCTGGCGCTGGCCTATGCGCAGGCGCATCCCGAGCGTGCGGCGTGCCTGATCCTGCGCGGGGTGTTTCTGGGCACGCGGGCCGAACTGGACTGGTTCTATGGTGGGGGCGCGGCGCGGTTCTTCCCCGAACTCTGGGCGCAATTCACTCGCGCCATCCCCGAGGGCGAGCGTCATGACCTGATCTCCGCCTATGCGCGCCGCCTGTTCAGCGGCGACCCGCATGAAGAAAACCGCTTCGCGCGGGCATGGGCGCGCTGGGAGAACGCACTGGCCTCGATCGAAACGCGCGGGCTGGGCATGGGCGATTCTCCAAGCGAGTATGCCCGCGCCTTCGCCCGGCTGGAGAATCACTATTTTAACAACGGCTGCTTTCTGGGCGAGGATGGCGCGCTGATGCGGGGCCTTGAACGGATGCGCGAGGTTCCCGGCACCATCGTTCAGGGCCGCTATGACATGATCTGCCCGCCGCATACCGCTTGGGAACTACACGCGGCCTGGGGCCGGTCACGGCTGGAAATGGTTCCAGTGGCGGGACATGCTCTGTCCGAGCCGGGCATCAGCGCTGAGTTGCTGCGCGTCATGAACCATCTGCGCCATGACGCGCACCGTCTGGGGCTCTAGCGCGAAAAGAGCCCTTGCGTGCGCGTACCAACCCGCCTATATCCCCAGTAACAGCGGCGCCTGCCAAGCGGGCTCCACCGGAAATCACAACGGGCCGCGTGGCCCGTTTTTTTGTTTCTGCCCAACGGAGGGCGCATGTCAGACCTGATTGCCAAGACCAGCATGGACCAGCGGCTCGCTGCGATTGTGACCCCGGTCATCGAAGGGCTGGGCTTCGAGCTTGTCCGTCTGCGCCTGATGGCGGGCAAGACGCGCACGCTGCAAATCATGGCCGACCGGCCCGATGGCGGGATCGAGGTCGAGGAATGCGCCGCTATCTCGACCGCCGTGTCGGCGGTGCTCGATGTCGAGGACCCGCTGGAAGACGCCTATACACTGGAAGTCTCCAGCCCTGGTATCGACCGCCCCCTGACGCGGCTCAAGGATTTCGGGGCCTGGGAAGGCTATGAGGCGCGGATCGAGACGACCGAGTTGATCGACGGACGGCGTCGCTTCAAGGGCACGCTCATGGGCATCGAAGGCGAGGAAGTCCTGATCGAGATCGAGGAGCAGGGCGGCCCCATCACGATCGGGCTGCAGTTCGAATGGCTGTCGGATGCAAAGCTGATCCTGACCGATGACCTGATCGCCGAGATGTTGCGCACGCGCAAAGCCAGCGGTGCGATTGACGAAACCGAGTTTGACGAGATTGAAACCGAAGCGGGCGCGCCGGGCGGGCCCCATTCCGAGGAGTGAGAGATGGCGATTACCTCTGCCAATCAACTTGAACTGCTGCAAACCGCCGAGGCCGTGGCCCGCGAGAAGATGATCGACCCAGAGCTGGTGATCGAGGCGATGGAAGACAGCCTCGCCCGCGCTGCCAAGTCGCGCTACGGGGCCGAGATGGATATCCGTGTCAGCATCGACCGCAAGACAGGCGTGGCGACCTTCACTCGCGTGCGCACGGTCGTTAGCGATGAGGAACTCGAAAACCACCACGCCGAACTGACCGTCGAGCAGGCAAAGCCCTATCTCGACGATCCCAAGGTGGGCGACGAGATCGTGGACCGCGTGCCGCCGGTGGAACTGGGCCGGATCGCCGCGCAATCGGCCAAGCAGGTGATCCTGCAGAAGGTCCGCGAGGCTGAGCGCGACCGCCAGTATGAGGAATTCAAGGACCGCGCGGGCACGATCATCAACGGGGTCGTCAAGCGCGAGGAATACGGCAATATCATCGTCGATGTCGGTGCGGGTGAGGCCGTACTGCGCCGCAACGAGAAGATCGGCCGCGAGAGCTACCGCAATGGCGACCGTATCCGTTGCTATGTCAAGGATGTGCGCCGCGAGGCGCGCGGGCCGCAGATCTTCCTGTCGCGCACGGCACCCGAGTTCATGGCCGAGCTGTTCAAGATGGAAGTGCCCGAAATTTACGACGGCATCATCGAGATCAAGGCCGTCGCCCGCGACCCCGGTTCGCGCGCCAAGATCGGTGTCATTTCCTATGATGGCAGCATCGACCCGGTCGGGGCCTGTGTGGGGATGCGCGGCAGCCGCGTGCAGGCTGTGGTCAATGAATTGCAGGGCGAGAAGATCGACATCATTCCGTGGACCGAGGATCAGGCGACCTTCCTGGTCAATGCGCTGCAACCCGCCGAGGTCAGCAAGGTCGTGATCGATGACGAGGCCGGCAAGATCGAGGTCGTGGTCCCCGACGAGCAGCTTTCGCTTGCCATCGGGCGGCGCGGTCAGAATGTGCGGCTGGCCAGCCAGTTGACGGGTCTCGATATCGACATCCTCACCGAAACCGACGAATCGGCCCGTCGTCAGGCCGAATTTGCCGAGCGCACCAAGCTGTTCATGGACGAGCTGGATATCGATGAGATGATGGCGCAGCTTCTGGTGGCCGAAGAGTTCACCTCGCTCGAGGAAGTCGGCTATGTTG
>SKIF01000069.1 GCA_007116575.1 Paracoccaceae bacterium | reverse complement strand
GAAACCAGAAGGCATAGAGGTTAAGGATCGGGTTTAGCAGGTCGCTAAGTCGTCCACGATGTGGAACGCTGTCCTTTCATCAGGGCTGGATGATTGGATCGCGGTGTTTTTTGGTGCGTTCTACGCATGGATGTGGTAGCGTTTTGTTGCATAATGCCGCCAGAAATCTGGGCAGTCTGGAAAGGTTGTAAGTGGCCATAGGCAGTATGAACCGAGATCCGGACGGGATTGACGCCGTGATACATAATCAGGGCCATGCCGCCATCAGTCTTGGCCCTGCCGAATGTCACTTCAATTTCCTTCCGGTGATTCTGGGACAGGTCAAAGCCCTCATGCCGGGTGTTTCGGCTATCGAATGTTGAATATCTCGCTTTTTGGGCGACGTAGAGCGTGCCGCATGCCTTGCGCATGTCGGAAGGGAACTCGCCTTCATCGTAGCCTTCCATTTTCTGTGTATAGGTTGTGTACAGCGTTGCTGCAATAATATATCGCTGCGACAATATACAGCTACTACTGTGGGCAAACACGAAAGAAAAAAGATATATGGAGGCGAGTACCGGAATCGAACCGGTGTACACGGATTTGCAATCCGCTGCGTAACCACTCCGCCAACTCGCCGACGTGAGCGCCTGATAGAGCCGCGCGTGCGACCCGTCAAGGGCGCATCAGGATCATCGGCCCGATATTGCGCCCGCCAAGGATATGCACATGCAGGTGTGGGACTTCCTGCACACCGTCATTGCCGGCATTGGCAATCAGCCGATAGCCATTGCCGCCATCGCCGGGGGACACACCAAGCTGAGCGCAGACCGCGCCTATGGCGCGGGTGTAATCCACGATCTCGGCATCCGTGGCTTCTGCCGCGAAATGGTCGTGGCAGACATAGGGCCCCTTGGGGATGACCAGCACATGATGCGGCGCTTTCGGTGCAATATCCGTAAACGCGAGGCTGTGCTCGGATTCGTAGACCTTCGAGCAGGGGATCTCACCACGCAGGATTTTTGCAAATATGTTCTGGTCGTCGTAAGTGTATCCCATCGCCTTACTCCGCGTCCTTGTCCCAACCCGAGACGGCCTTGACCTCGAGGAAATCCTCGATCCCCCAGACCCCGCCTTCGCGCCCGTTGCCCGAGCGTTTCATGCCGCCGAAGGGCGAGCCCGCGCCGCGCGACTTGCCATTCATCTCGACCATGCCCGCGCGCAGCAACCGCGCCATCCGGTTGCGCCGCGCGCCGTCCTGCGACTGCACATAATTGGTCAGCCCGTAGACGGTGTCATTTGCGATGCGCACGGCCTCCTCTTCACTCTCGAAAGGCAGGATCGAGAGCACCGGGCCGAAGATCTCCTCGCGCGCGATGGTCATGTCATTATTGACATCGGCAAAGACAGTCGGACGGACGAAATAGCCGCGATTGACCCCCTCGGGGCGGCCCAGACCGCCCGCGATCAGCCGCGCGCCCTCGTCCATGCCCTTCTGGATCAGGTCCTGAATCTTGTCGAATTGCGCTGCGCTCACCACGGGGCCGATATGCCGCCCGCTCTCGCTGGCAGGCCCCACTGCCGTCGCCTCGGCAAGTTCGCGCGCCTGCTCGACGGTCCGGTCATAAATCGCGCGTTCCACCAGCATCCGTGTCGGTGCATTGCAGGATTGCCCGGTATTGTTGAAGCAGTGGATCACGCCGCGCTTGACGGCTTTCTCGTCGGCATCGGCGAAGATCAGATTCGCGCCCTTGCCGCCCAGTTCCAGATGCACGCGCTTGAGCGTTTCGGCGGCATTTTTGGAAATCGCGATCCCTGCGCGGGTCGAGCCGGTGAAGCTGACCATGTCGACATCGGGGTGCCCGGAAAGCTGCGTGCCCACGCCCGGACCGTCGCCATTAACCATGTTGTAGACGCCTTTCGGCGCGCCTGCCGCATCCATGATCTCGGTCCAGATGACCGAAGAGAGCGGCGCGATTTCCGAGGGTTTGAGCACCATCGTGCAGCCCGCCAGCAGCGCCGGGATTACCTTCAGCGTGACCTGATTCATCGGCCAGTTCCACGGCGTGATCAGCGCGCAGACGCCGACCCCTTCGCGGATGATCCGGTCCTCGGGGGCATGATCGCCCAGAAGCTCGTCAAAGCGGATTTGTTCGAACGCCTTGATGAAATTCTTGATATGCCCGCTCCCCGCCGCGACCTGCGAATTGCGCGCAAGGTCGATGGGGGCCCCCATCTCGAGGCTGATCGCCTGTGCCATGTCCTCTGCGCGGGCCTTGTATTCGTCCAGAATACGCTCGACCAGCGCCAGCCGCTCGGCCGGGTCGGAATAGAGCCAGCCGGGTAGGGCGGCCTTTGCCGCGGCCACGGCCATGTCGGTATCGGCCTTGCCGCCCAGCGAAATCACCGCGCAGGGCTCTTCAGTGGACGGGTTGATCACGTCCATGTCCTGCCCGGCGACCGGATCGCACCATGCACCGTCGATGTAGAATTGCCGCTTGTCCAGCATTGCCGCTCTCCCTGTTCACTTGTGCATTATCTGGCACTCACAGGCGGCAGGTGCAAGGGCCGACAGGGCTGATGGGTCGCGCATCGCTTCAGCGCAGCGAGATCACCTTGCTGTCGATGGCCAGCATATAGCCCTGCCGCGCGATATTCTTGACCAGCACTTCTGAAATGAGCTGATTGCCCAGCGTATCGCGCAGCCGTTTGATGCGCGTGGCCCCCGCTGCCTCGTCGCAATCGGCCTCCTTCCGGCCCGAGATCATCGCCTCGATCGCCGCACCCGAAAGCACCTCGTCATCGATCCGCGCCTCGGCCAGCACGGCCAGCGTTTCCACCGCCGCCGGGGTCAGCTTGAATTCCATGTCATTGATGGCGACGGCATTGGTCGAGCGGTCGATCACCAGCGCCGAGACCTGCAGCCCCTGTTTCTCGACCATCGCCAGCCGCCGGTTCAGTGTCACCAGCAGCACGATCACCACCAGCGAGGTGACCAGGAGCCCTGTGGCAAAAACCAGAAGCACGAAGATTACGATCCGGTAAGAGACCAGCGTCTCGGAAAACGCCGTGCCCGATTGCGCGAGGATTTCCAGAAGCTTTATTTCGGCCTGCGAGGTCAGATCCGCATTCTCGACAAAGACCTGCTCAACGCGGTCGTTGAAGGCACCCGCATCCGGCAGGTTCAGAAACAGCAGCACAGCCGTCAGCACGAGCACGCCGACGATGGCCGCGATCCCCCAGACCACGGCGCGGCTGCCTAGCCGGATCAGATCGCTAGCGGCGATGGATGGCCCCGGCATTGGCACTCCTGCGCTGAAATTCGCTGACATCAAAGATGGACTCTATTTGCAGAAGCGTCCAGCCGCTACGTGCGACGACCTGGCGGACGTAGTCCGACGCTGCCGCGCGCGAGCCGCAGGCATGGTCCGGCAGTTCCACGATGCCGTATTGCAGCCGCAGCGGGTTGTCCTGCTTGGCCTTGTAATCCGCAAAGCACTGGGCCGAGGCTTGCCCCGC
The DNA here is from genome assembly GCA_007116575.1 of Paracoccaceae bacterium. GTDB lineage: Bacteria > Pseudomonadota > Alphaproteobacteria > Rhodobacterales > Rhodobacteraceae > Roseinatronobacter. Next base: position 64,658 of record SKIF01000069.1, on the reverse strand, counting down.
AAGCGCCAGTCCCACCGTGAGGACGAAAAGAGAGAGCATGTGTTTCATGCCCTGACACTGGCACCGAGGCGGCAGCTATTCAATATCAGGACCGCGTCAGAGCCTGTGTTATCGGATAGCGGGGCGGCGCTATTGCCTGTCTTTGGCGGCACGGGACAGGCTGACGCATGTTGCCAGAGACACCTCAAGGAGTGCTGCCATGCCCGCCAGGACCCCAAGCCTGACCCGAACCCTGCACAAGCGGCTGACCACCCTGATTGCGGCCGCTTCCGTGACGCTCGCGGCGTTCGCGAGTTCCACCAGTCCGGCGCGCGCTTCGGATGATGCGTTGCTGAAATTCCTGCTCGGGGCGACGGCGATTGCCATCATCGTCCACGGGGCTTCGAATGCGCGGGCCGAGCCGCAAAGGAGTGGGCAGGCGCGGCCACGCGGGCTGCCGCAGCATTGTCGCGAGACATTGTCGATCAATAGGCGTCATGTGATGGTCTATAATGCGCAGTGCCTTCGCAATGCGGGGCTGCGCAACCTGCCGCAGCAATGCCGCGAGACAATCCGCACCAATCACGGCCCGCGCAGTGTCTTTCGTGCGGGCTGCCTTGAGCGCAACTATGCCGCTCCACGTCATTCCGGCCCGCGTTATGGCGACGGCAAGCGCGGACGCGGATCGCACTTCCTGCCCGGCCATTGCCGCGTGAGCTATCGTTATGGCGGGCGGCAGCATGTCGGATTTGATGCGCGCTGCCTGCAGAACTTGCAAATACGCGACTTGCCGGGGACCTGCCGTGTACGCGGTCAGGGCGGGCAGATTTACAGCGGGCATTGTCTGCGCGAGCATGGCTATAGCTTCCGCTAACGGGTCGACGCCGTCCCAACAGGAAGAAACAGGTCCGTCCCGGCAGGGCCGGATCTGCCGACATTGCAGGGCCACAGACTGCACCCCGGCAAAAGGTTAACGATTTCTTTTCTTGATTTCGCGATTCCGTGATAATTTGGCTGCACTGTTTTAGTGTCAACAAGGAGATTGAAATGTCTGGATTTGTTCCGCGTCTTGCCTCGCGCACGGTTGCTGTTGTTTCGGCATGTGCCGTTGCGGGGGTCATGTCCTTCGGATCTGCTACACCCGCCCGTGCGGCCGATCCGGTCTTGCTGAAAGGACTCGCCGCGCTTGTCGCCGCCGGTGTGATCGTCAAGGTGGCGTCCAAACCCAAAGCCCCGAAATACGAGGTGATCGCACGGTACTGCGAAAACCGGAAAACCGGTCTCTATCACCGGTGCTGACTGACCGGGGCCAGCGCATGTGCAAGCAGGGCTGAAGCACTTGCCGGTACGGATGCGCCTGTCAGGGTCTTGAAACGGGTTGGCCAGGGCTTGCCCCGGCCACCCTCCTTCGGTCACATGGTGGCATGACCCGGACCGCCCCCGATTTCACATTCGAGACGACCGCCCTGGACGCGGGGGGCACCCGTGTCGCCGGGGTGGATGAGGTCGGTCGTGGCCCTCTGGCGGGGCCGGTAACCGCTGCGGCTGTCTGGCTCGACCCCACCGCGATGCCCGATGGCTTGCAGGACTCCAAGCGCCTTGGCGTTGCGGCGAGGGAGAGCCTTTTTGAGCAGATCATGGCGTGTGCCGATGTCGGGATCGGTCATGCCAGCCCTGCCGAAATCGATGCGATCAACATCCTGCAGGCGAGTTTCCTCGCCATGCGCCGTGCTATCGCGGCGCTGCGCGTGCCCCCCGACCATCTGCTGATTGACGGCAACCGTCTGCCTGCTGACCTGCCATGCCCGGCGCAGGCGATCGTCAAGGGCGACGCGCGGTCGCTTTCGATTGCGGCGGCGTCGATCATCGCCAAGGTCACTCGAGACCGGATCATGGCCAACCTGGCCCGCCGCTACCCCGGCTATGGCTGGGAGACCAATGCCGGCTATCCGACCAGATGTCACAAAAATGCCATAGCAGATTTGGGGCTGACCCCAGAGCATAGGCGTTCTTTCAAGCCGGTACGCAATATCTTGAGTTCTGATTCTACATGAAGAAAGTTTTTCAACTTACTGATTCAGTTAATAATTGACCCCGAATCGCCTTTGAATCATCCTGTCACAAACATCACGCGGAAAACCGCGGTATCGAGGCAGGCATGACAGTGACAATTCCGGTAAAAGGGGCAGATATGCTGCCTCTGGACGACATCCTTGACGGTGATTGCATCGAAGCGATGAACGCGCTGCCCGAGGCCAGCGTCGATCTGATCTTCGCGGACCCGCCCTATAACCTGCAGCTCAGGGGCGAGTTGCACCGCCCCGACAACAGCCGGGTCGACGCGGTCGATGACGCCTGGGACCAGTTCGACAGCCTCAAGGCCTATGACGCGTTCACCCGCGCCTGGCTGGCGGCTGCGCGTCGCCTGCTCAAGCCCAATGGCGCGATCTGGGTGATCGGCTCGTATCACAACATTTACCGGGTTGGCACCGCGCTGCAGGATCAGGGCTTCTGGCTTCTGAATGACGTGATCTGGCGCAAATCCAACCCGATGCCCAATTTCCGCGGTAAACGGCTGACCAATGCGCATGAGACGCTGATCTGGGCCTCGAAGTCGGAAGGCGCGAAATACACCTTCAATTATGAGGCGCTCAAGGAATTGAACGAGGGCACGCAGATGCGTTCGGACTGGGTGCTGCCGATCTGTTCGGGCCATGAACGGCTGAAGGACGAGAACGGCGAGAAGGCCCATCCGACGCAAAAGCCCGAGGCGCTGTTGCACCGCATCCTTGTCGGCACCACCAATCCCGGCGATGTCGTGCTTGACCCGTTCTTCGGCACTGGGACGACCGGGGCGGTCGCGAAACTGCTGGGGCGGCGCTATATCGGGATCGAGCGCGAGGCGGCCTATCGCAAGGTTGCCGCGAAGCGCCTTGGCCAGATCCGCCCGCTGGAGGCCGCAGCGCTTCAGACCACAACTTCCAAACGCGCCGCGCCGCGCGTCGCCTTCGGTCAGCTTGTCGAGCGCGGTTTGCTGCGCCCCGGCGAGGTACTGGTCAACCCACGCGGGCAGGCGGCAAAAGTGCGTGTCGACGGCTCGCTGGTCAGCGCCGAGCATCGCGGCTCGATCCATCAGGTCGGGGCGGCGCTGGAAAACGCGCCCTCCTGCAATGGGTGGACTTACTGGCAGTTCCGCCGCGATGGCCAGCTCGTACCGATTGATCTGCTGCGCCAGCAGATCCGCGCCGAGATGGGCGACTGACATCAATACAGTTACCGCCGGTGTCCCGTGTTACCCGCCGGGATGCCCACTTTACCCCGCCCTTGTGGCGGGGTTTTTTTCTGGACGCCGGGGCCGAAGTCACTAGGGTTGACGCAGTTCTGAAGGGGGCCTTAATGCGCGATTTCCAATCTCCCGGTCGTTCGGCAGTCTTTGCCAGCAATGGCATCTGCGCCACGTCGCACCCGCTGGCGGCCAAGGTCGCGGTGGATCTGTTGCAGGCGGGCGGCAATGCGGCGGATGCGGCCATCGGCGCGGCAGTGCTCTTGGGGCTGTGTGAGCCGCAGATGACCGGGCTGGGGGGCGATTGCTTTGTGTTGCTGAAACCGGCGGGCGAAGAGCGCATTGTGGCACTCAACGGCTCGGGTCGCGCGCCTGCAGGGCTGGACGCTGCTCAACTGCGCGCGCAGGGGCACGCACAGGTGCCGCTTTACGGGGTCGAGGCCGTGACCCTGCCCGGCGCGGTCGATGGCCTCTGCCGTCTCAACGCCGATTGGGGCTGCAAGGGCTTGGCCGAGATCCTCGCCCCTGCCATCCGCTACGCCGAAGAGGGCATCCCCGTCGCCCCCCGCACTGCCTATGACTGGGCGCGCGCGGCGCATCTGCAGGGGGCTGCGCGACGCGCTTATCTGATCGCGGGCGAGGCCCCGCGTCCGGGCCAGATTTTCCGTGCCCCTGCACAGGCCGAAGTGTTGCGCCGGATCGCCCGCGAGGGGCGGGCGGGGTTCTATGAGGGCGAAGTGGCGCAGGATCTGATCGACAGTTTGCGCGCGCTGGGCGGGTGTCACACGCGCGACGACCTTGCCGCAACGCGGGCCGACTACAGCGACCCGGTGCAGAGCCATTATCACGGCTATGAGCTGGCCGAACATGCGCCCAACGGGCAAGGGGCCACGGCAAATCTGATCCTCAACATCCTGGCGCATTTCGACCTTGACGGGATGGACCCGCTCGGCCCCGAGCGCACCCATCTCGAGGCCGAGGCCACCAAGCTCGCCTATGACGCGCGCAACCGCTTCCTCGCCGACCCCGACCATGTGAGGCGGCTGGCGCATATGCTCTCGCCCGACACCGCCGCGCGGCTGGCCGGGCTGATCGACCCCGGCCGCGTACTGCCCGACCCTGCGGCCCTGACCGAGGCCATCCACCGCGACACGGTCTATCTGACTGTCGTCGACCGCGACGGCATGGCCGTCTCGCTGATCTATTCCATCTTTCACAGTTTCGGCGCGGGGCTGGCCTCGGACCGTTTCGGGTTGTTGTTCCAGAATCGCGGCGCAGGCTTCACCCTGGCCGAGGGGCACCCAAATGAACTCAAGGGCGGCAAGCGCCCGCTGCATACGATCATTCCGGCCATGCTGCGCCATGAAGGCCGCGTTATCCTGCCCTTTGGCGTGATGGGCGGGGCCTATCAGCCCGTGGGGCACGCGCGGCTGGTCAGCAATCTGATCGATTTCGGGATGGATCTGCAATCGGCCATCGACGCCCCGCGCGCCTTTGCCGAAGGCGGTACCCTGACGCTTGAACGCCCTTATCCCGAAGCGACTGCGCGCGCGCTGGCGCGGCTTGGTCATCAGGTCATGCGTTCCGAGACCCCGATGGGCGGGGCGCAGGCGATCCGCACCCATGCTTCGGGCGTCTATGAGGCGGCGTCTGACCCACGCAAGGATGGCTGCGCGCTGGGCTACTGAACCGCGCGCGGGGCGGTCTGCCGCCCTGTTTCATTGTGCCGGAAAGACTCAATGCGCCAGTTGCCGCGTGGGCGCGCCGGTCGCTATCTGCCAGACCCCGGCCCGGAACGGGCCGGGGCCACGCAAGGCCCTGTCTCAAGCCACCGCCAGTTGATCCCAGCAATCCAGCGCCTTGCCGGCATACATCACAGAAGGGCCGCCGCCCATCTGGATCGCCATGGCCAGAACATCCCCCAATTCCTCGCGCGTGGCCCCTGCCTTGAGCAGCGCCTCGACATGGAACGCGATGCAGGGCTCGCAGCGCAGGCCGACAGCGATACCCAGCGCGACGAATTCCTTTTCCTTGACGCCCAGAACGCCGCCTTCCTTGACGGCGCGCGAGAGGCCAGCAAAGCCCTTCATCGTGTCGGGGATGGTCTTGGCAAGCGTGCGCGACTGGTTTCGCGTGGCCGCGATGAAGGCAGGGTAATCCATGGGTATCCTCATATTCGCATGTGATCAGCCCGATCTGGCCGATCCCGCGAAACCCCGCCTTGACCTGGATCAAATCTGCAGGAAGGGCTGTGCCAGTCGCGGCAGCAGGCCACGGAATTTCAGTGGTGCATCGGTCGCGGCCAGGCAGATGCAGTCCAGCCCCGGTTCCGCAATCGGCTGGTGATGCAGATCCTCATCGGCGATCTCGATATCGCCGCGCGCGAACCGGTCCTCGGAATCGGCGAAAGCCCCTTGCAGCACAAGCGTGAGTTCAAGCCCGCTATGGCCGTGGTCAGGCACCGCTGCGCCTGCCGGGATAAAGAGCAATCGCGCACTGGCATGTTCAGAGGTCGGCAGGATCGCCTGTTTCACACCGCCGCCCACCGGACGCCAGTTGATGCTATCCACACCACCGCCTACATAGGCGCGCAATGGGGCCGGTAGCACAGGGTCGCGGGTTCTGGGGGGCCTGTCGTCCCGCGCCTGCATTCCGCCGGCCTTGATCCGCGCCATCGTGGTGCTCAGCGCATCGCTTCCCATTTCCACTGTCGGTCTTTCATCCTCGATCAGCGCGCCACCGACCGCGTCGAAGCTCGCCAGGCGCGCGCGGCATTCGTCGCAAAGCGAAATATGCGTGGCGACAACCAGATTGAAGGCTTCGGGCAGGGTGCCCGCCGAATAGGCCATCAGCAACTGGTCATTCAGGTGGTGGGTAATCATCGTCTTCACTTTCTCAACTCAACGAATGGCGCAGCCTCTCCAGCGCCAGTCGGATACGGGACTTGATGGTGCCCAATGGCAATCCGGTCTCTTCTGCGATCTCGTTATGGGTCAGGTCGCCGAAATAGGCGCGTTCGATCATCACGCGTTGTCTTTCCGGCAACTCGGCCAGCGCCGTGATCAATCGCTCGCTTTCCTGTTGCAGCACGAGCGCATCCACCTGGTCCGGTTCGGGCTCGGGGCCCCAGGGCAGGTCTTCGGGCTCTGGCCTGCGGTCGCGGCGCAGCATGTCGATGCGCCTGTTACGGGCGATGGTGAACACCCAGGTCGCGACACTGGCGCGGGACGGGTCGAACTGCGCGGCCTTGTTCCATACCGTCACCATCACATCCTGCGCGCATTCCTCCGCGAGGGCAGGATCAGCACCAGATTTGATCAGAAACGCCTTTACCCTTGGTGCAAAATGCTCGAACAGCGTGGCGAAGGCATCGGTATCCTGCCGATGGGCCACGCGTGCAAGCAGGTCTGCCCATTTGACACCATCCGTGATCGTCACTGTTGCGCGCCTCTGGGTCATGCCCGGTTTGTTACTCTCCGTGCGCACTCTAGCCGCAGCATCGCTGCGTTGTCGAGAAGCTCCGGGGGCAGGTGACATATCGAACATGGTAACGTTACGGACAAGCGCCGCGCCCGGATCAAAGTTTTCCATCCGCTAAAGAGGTATTTCATTGACATGATTTGTCGAATGATCCGCTCCGTGCCTTCGCCCGTAACCCTGTCAACTTAACGCGACAATCAAGGACTGCCGCATGCCGTTTGAACTCAACTACACTCCCGCCCGCCGCATCGCTGTTATCGGCGGGGGCATCTCCGGTTTGGCCAGTGCCTATCTGATGTCGCAACGCCATCGCGTGACGCTGTTCGAGGCAGAGCCACGCCTGGGCGGTCATGCACGCACCATTCTTGCCGGCAAACGCGGTGATCAGCCGGTCGATACCGGCTTTATCGTGTTCAACTACACCAATTACCCACATCTGACCGCGCTGTTCGAGAAACTCGACGTGCCGGTTGCGAAGTCGAACATGTCCTTCGGCGCATCTTTCGAGGGCGGGCGCTTCGAGTATTCGCTTTCGGGGCTAGACGAGATTTTTGCGACCCGCGCCAATCTGGCAAATCCGCGCTACTGGCGCATGATACGCGATATCATGCGCTTCAACCGCGACGGTCTGCGCATCGCTCAGGCCGACCCGGCGCTGACCATCAGCGGGCTGCTGGCCGCACTTGGCACCGGCGACTGGTTCCGCGACCGCTACATTCTGCCGTTTTCAGGCGCGATCTGGTCCATGCCGACCTCGAAAATTCTCGACTTCCCCGCTCATTCCATGATGGAGTTTTTCCGCAATCACGCGCTACTGGGTTATGAAGGCCAGCATCAGTGGTATACGGTCGCGGGCGGCTCGGTCGAATATGTCTCGCGTCTCGAAGCGTATCTCAACCGCGCGGGCGTCAACCTGCGCGCAGACTGTCCGGTGCAATCGGTGCGGCGCGGGCCGAACGGGGTCTGGATCAAGACGCCGGGGGCGGAGGAGGAGAGCTTCGACGAGGTGATCTTCGCCACCCATTCCAACATCACCCTGCGCCTGCTGGCCGATCCGACCGGGGCCGAGGCGGCTGCGCTGGGGGCGGTGAAGTATCAGCCCAATGATGCGATCCTGCATTGTGATACCGATTTCATGCCGAAGCGGCGCAAATGCTGGTCGAGCTGGGTCTATCGCGAGCGCGACCTTGCGGATCGCGAGCTTATCTCGCTGAGCTACTGGATGAACTCACTCCAGTCGATTCCGCAGGATGACCCGATGTTCATCACTCTCAACGCCAACCACCCGGTCCGCGAAGAGTGCGTCTACGACACTTACACCTTTTCGCACCCCGTCTATGATATGGCGGCCTTGCAAGCGCAGGAGGCGATTCGCGGTTTCAACGGCACCAACCGGACGTGGTTTTGCGGGGCCTGGATGCGCAACGGTTTCCACGAGGACGGCTTTGCCAGCGCGGTCGATGTCGCCCGCGCGATGGATGCGCGCGCCGAGAAGTTGGCGGTGGCATGAGCGGGATCGAACATATCGCGGGCCAGACCTTCCACGGACGGCGCGGGCCGGTCTCGAACCGGTTTACCTATGGTGTGGATTATGTGCTGTTCGATGCCGAGGCCGAACTGCATCTGCCGCGTTTCCTGTCGCGCAACGGGCGCAATCTGGCCTCGCTATCGGACCGCGACCATGGCGGCGCGCCGGGGCAGGGCAGGGGGGCGGAATGGGTGCGCGAGCTGCTGGCGGCGCATCAGTTGGAGGGCGTGACCGACGGCCCGGTGCAATTGCTGACCCAGCCGCGCGTTCTGGGGCATCTGTTCAACCCGGTCAGTTTCTGGCTGTGCCATGACGCGCGAGGCGGTCTGCGCGCGGTGATTGCCGAGGTCAACAACACCTATGGCGACCGGCATTCCTATCTCTGCGTCAAGCCTGACCGGTCAGTGATCGCAGCGCAAGACTCGATCGAAGCCAGCAAGATTTTCCATGTTTCGCCCTTCCAGCCGGTCACGGGGCGCTATGTGTTTCACTTCGATATCGGCCCCGAGAGGCTCGCCATCCGCATCAGCTATCATCAGGAGGATGAGGCCCCCGGCTCTGGCCTGATCGCCACGCTCGCAGGCCCGCGCAAGCCGCTGACCAACCGCGCGATCCTCTGGACGATGGTGCGGCGGATGGGCTCGCGCCGGGTGCTGGCGCTGATCCACTGGCAGGCGTTGCGGCTGTGGCTGCGCGGTGCCGCCTTCCGCGCCCGCCCCGAGCCGCCCGTGCAGGAGGTCAGCCAATGAGCGCCGCGCCGCGCCTCTGGGGGTATTCGCTCTTCGGTGGCCTGCTTGCCATGGCGGGCTTGCCGATCTACATCCACGCGCCGCATTTCTATGTCAGCGAATATGCGGTCTCGCTGGCGGCGCTGGGCACGGTGCTGTTCGTGCTGCGCGGGCTCGATTTCCTGCAAGACCCGGCGCTGGGCTGGCTGGCCGAACGTCTGAACCCGGTGCGGGGGCTTTCCGTGGCGCTGGCGGGTGTGATCATGGCCGCAGCGATGCTGATGCTCTTTGCCGTCCCGCCGCTGTTTGCGCCGACCCTTTGGTTTGCCATAGCGCTGGTGCTGTTGTTTTCCTGTTATTCGTTCCTGACCATCTGTTTCTACGCAACCGGCGTCGCCCGCGGCGACGCCATGGGCGAGGGTGGGCACGTCCGGCTGGCGGGCTGGCGCGAGACTGGCGCGCTCTTGGGCGTCTGCCTTGCGGCCGCGGCCCCGGTGGCACTGGAAGCGGTGATGCCCGCGCCGTTTCTGGGGTTTGCGTTGGGGTTCGGGCTGATCACCGCTGTTGCGCTGCTGGCGATGCGCGCCGAATGGCCGCGCTTCAGTCGCGCGCGCGACGCCGGGGCCAGCCTGCCGATGCGCGCGGTGTTAGGCGATGCGATGGCGCGGCGTCTGCTGCTGATCGCGCTGGTCAATGCAACGCCGGTGGCCATCACCTCGACCCTGTTTCTGTTCTATGCCGAATCCGTGCTGCTGGCCGATGGCTGGGAGGGGCTGTTGCTGATCCTTCTGTTTCTCTCGGCTGCCGTGTCGGCCCCGCTCTGGGCGCGGCTGGCGCGGCGCTTCGGGGCGAAGACGGCGCTGCTGGCGGGCATGGGGCTGGCTGCGGCGAGCTTTGCCTTTGTCGTTACGCTCGGCCCGGGCGATATCGCGCTGTTCGCGCTGATCTGTGTTATCTCCGGGGCGGGGATCGGGGCAGATCTGACCCTGCTGCCCGCGATCTTCTCGCGGCGCATGGCGGAACTCACCCCGGACGCGGCCAAGGGTTTCGGGCTCTGGGCCTTTGTCACCAAGGCCACTTTGGCACTTGCCGCGCTGATGGTCTTTCCCGCGCTGCAATTCGTTGGATTCGAGGCCGGGGCCGAAAATGCGCCTGCCGCACTCACCACCCTGATCCTGCTGTACGCAGCGCTGCCATCGGCGCTCAAGGCCATCGCTATCGCGCTTCTGGCATTCACCCCAATGAAGGAGGGCACGACATGAGTACCGCCCTGAGTATCCTGACCGGAATGGCGCTGATGCTGGCGCTCTATGCGCTTGCGCAGCGCCTGACGGGCTTTCAGGCACAGAAACCGGCGGATTACGCCGGGAAACAACCCGCGATGGATATCCGCAAGCATCTCTCAGGGCCGCTCCGCTGCGAAGGTGTGATCTATGGCCCTACCGGGCGCGTCACCTCGCGTTTCACGGCTGATATGGAGGGTCGCTGGGACGGCAATCGGGGCGTTCTGACCGAGAATTTCCACTATGACAGCGGCACGAAACAGGATCGCGAATGGCGACTGAGTATCGGCAATGACGGGCGGATTGTGGCAGACGCGGATGATCTGGCGGGTCAGGGCAGCGGCACGCAGGAAGGCTCGGCAGTGCAGTTGCGTTACACCATCCGCCTGCCAGAAAGCGCGGGCGGTCATGCGCTGGACGTGACCGACTGGCTTTACCTGGTCGATGAGCGGACCATCGTGAACCGCAGCCAGTTCCGTAAATTCGGCATCAAGGTGGCCGAGCTTGTCGCCACGATGCGCCGTGTTGAGACATGAGAACACTCTCGGGCAAGACATATTGGCTGGTGGGCGCCTCCGAAGGGTTGGGCCGCGCACTGGCGCTCAAGCTGTCGCAGGCAGGCTGCAATCTGGTGCTGAGCGCACGCGGCACCGACAGTCTGGAAGCGCTGACCCGCGAATTGCCCGGTAACGCCCGCGTGGTGCCCTGCGACGTGTCGGACCGTGCATCGGTTGTCAGGGCCGCGCAAGCGGCGGGCGAGTTCGACGGGCTGGTGTTTCTGGCGGGCGTCTACTGGCCGTTTCCGGCGAGCGAGTGGAATGCCGAACAGACCGAGGCCATGTTCGACATCAACCTGACCGGGGCGGCGCGCGTGCTGGGGCAGGTGGTCCCGATGATGGTCGCCCGCAAGTCCGGGCATATCGTGCTGACCGGCTCTCTCTCGGGCTATCGTGGCTTGCCTGGCTCGATCGGCTACTCCTCCTCCAAGGCGGGGCTGATGCATCTGGCCGAATCGATGCATTGCGACCTGCGCGGCAGCGGCGTCGATGTGCAGCTTGCCAATCCGGGGTTCATCCGCACGCGGTTGACTGACAAGAACACCTTTTCCATGCCCTTTCTGATGGAACCGGCACAGGCCGCCGGGGAAATCGTGACCCTGATGCGCCAGACGCGCTTCCAGCGTGCTTTTCCATGGCTGTTCTCACTGGTGTTCCGGGGGGGCAATTTCCTGCCCGACTGGGCCTATTACCGGATCTTCGGGGCCAGGTGACGCTTGCACGGCGCGCGCCTTTGCGCGACACTCAGCCCATCGCAAAGGAGATCGCCATGCTTGCCATCAGCCCGCGCAAGATTGTCCATATCATCTACCTCGCACGTGAGGGCCATGTCGGTCGGGCCGAGGTGTACGCCTTCATCGACGCGCTCAACGAGGATGAACAGGCCAGCCTGACGGCTGTTGCCTGGGTCGGACGGGGCGCGTTCGATGCGTCAGAATATGACGAAGCGGTGGCCACTGCGAGAGCCGAGGCGACATCGCCGACAGCGGATTATCTGCTGGGCATGCCGCATCTGGCCGAGAATCTGGAAAGCGGGCTGGAAGAACTGGGCATTGATGTGACCGGCGAGGAAGAGGATTTTCTCGGCCACGGGTCGTGAGCCTGCGCGGGCGTTGCAGGAAGCGCCCGCTCGGGGGGCCCACCCATCCGCCCATGCCCCCATCGCGGGCGCTTGCGCCCCGTCGGGGCGCGTGAGCCTGCATCAGCGTCCCTGCCATTCCTTCAGTGCCGGATTGTCCATGGCGGGCGGCTCCTTGGTCGGGCTGGCTCGCGGGGCAGGGGTCGCTGCGGGAAAGCTGCCTTTCGCGCAGCGCAGATGATGCGCCTCGCGCGCACCGAAATAGAACGCAACGACCGCACCCAGAAGCCACCAGAGCGGCTCGGGTACATGACCAAGCGCCTGCATCCGCTGCGCAAAGCCGACCGGTTCCGTCATCGCATAGACGAACAGTCCCAGTGTGCCCAGGGCCAGCAGCGGACGCGGCAGGCGGTTGAGCCCGTTCACGAAACTGTCGAACCAGCCTGCGCGGCCATACTGGAACTCGGCCAGATGGCTGGCATGGGCGGCCTTGTAGGCGTCGTGGCCCAGCTCCATGGCCCGCGTGGCATTGGGTCGGAACACCTCGGCGACTGATGTCACCCCGCGCCCCAGCGCGCGCGCCTCGCGCGCGCCCCCGAAGATCAGCCCGAAAAGCGACCGGATCATGCCCAGCCCGCCACGCGCGCATGATGCTGCGCATCGCTGAGGTGAAACCGGGGCGCGATGAATTCCTCGGCGCGGGTGATCCAGCCGCCCTTGCCGCCATCGCGCCTGCGCGCGAATTTGCGGCTGGCGGGGCGTCGGTCGGCCAGCGCATAGTAGTAATCGCGCCGGGCGATGCCATAGGCATCGACCAGATGCGCCGGTGCCATGTCATAGGCCCGGTGCGTTGCCGCGATGGTCTGCGGCCCGATCACCCCGTCCACCGCCACATCCAGCCCCATCTGCCGCAGCAGTCGCTGCAGGATGCGCACGGCATTGGCCCCTGCATTCACCTGCATGTCGAAGACTGTGGCCCAGAGCGGCTCGGGCAGATCGGCGATGCGCGGGCGGGTGAAGTAATGCTCGATATAGATCTCGATGGCTTCCTCGCGCGTGAGCGCGCGAACTTCCGCAACGCCCACCTGCTGACCGGGGCGCAGACGGCGCAGGGTGTGGATGGTGACGCCGAAATTCGTGGCCCCGCCGGGGTCATCGGGGTCATTGACGAAACCGCCCTCGCGGGCGACGATCTCTTCGGCCAGTTGGCGCACGGTCTTCATGGGTCTCACCTCGCGACAGGAGCGTTTGACCGTGAAGACTGTCAGAGCCCGGCAAAGGCGGCGCTAACAGGGCGTGCGTTGCTTTCGGGTTCCCGCCTTGCGATTTGCCGCAGAGGCAGTGCTTGAACAGGCGCTGTGCACAGACTAGCTTGCAGCGCGATCAGACAGGAGCGCCCGATGGCACGGCAGAGAGCGATTTTCGAGGAGGTCGGCAAGGACAGCAAACCGGGCCCCGCCCCAAAGGCGGGGGGTATCGACCGCACGCGGCTTGCCGCGCGCCGTGCGATCCGGCTGTGGTTGCTGTCACTCTTTGCGCTGGTCTGCGTGATGATCGTTGTGGGTGGCATGACGCGACTGACTGATTCCGGGCTTTCGATCACTGAATGGCGCCCCGTGACCGGGGCCATCCCGCCCTATACCGCCGAGATGTGGGCGGAGGAATTCGAGAAATACCGCCAGATCGACCAGTATCAGCTCATGAATCGCGGCATGACGCTCGAGGAGTTCAAGGTGATCTACTGGTGGGAATGGGGCCACCGCCAGTTGGGCCGCGTGATCGGCCTGGTCTGGGGGCTGGGCTTCCTGTTCTTCTGGCTGACGAGGCGCATCCCCGCTGGCTGGACCCCGCGCCTGCTTTTGCTGGGGGGCTTGGGCGGATTGCAGGGCGCGATCGGCTGGTGGATGGTGGCCTCGGGCCTGACCGAGGGGATGATCGCGGTCGCCTCTTACCGGCTGGCGGTGCATCTGGGGCTGGCCTTTGTCATTCTCGGGCTGATCGCTGCCTATGCCTTTCAGCTCAACCGCCCCGAGGCCGAGTTGCTCGCGGCGCGGCGAGCGCGCGAGGGACGGCTTGCGGGGCTCTCGACGGGGCTCATGTATCTGGCCTTCGCGCAGATCGTGCTGGGTGCGCTGGTGGCGGGTATTCACGCCGGGCGCAGCTATATTGATTGGCCGCTGATGCATGGTGTCTGGGTGCCACCGGAGTTGTTCGAGATGCGGCCGCTCTGGGTCAATTTCTTCGAGAACCCGGCGACGACGCAGTTTTTCCACCGCAAGCTGGGCTATGTGCTGGCGCTGTTCGGGCTGGCGGTCTGGGTCATTGCGCGCCGGTCGAGTCATTCGGCCACGCGCCGCGCGGGCCATGCGATGCTGGGCGTGATGGCAGCGCAGGTGTTGCTGGGCATCGTCACGCTGCTGCATGCCGCGCCCTGGCACCTGGCTATCGCGCATCAGGCTGTGGCTGTGGTGCTCTGGGTGGTGATCATCCGCATGCGCCATCTCGCGCAGTTTCCCCGTTTCGACACGCTGCGTCCACAAGGAGCCCGCATATGACCGCCTATTCCGACCTGATGGCCCATACCCGCCAGACCGAGGCACTTGCCGCGATCGCCGGGCGGTTGGGCTGGGACCAGCAGACCGTCATGCCGCGCGGGGCCAATGCCCAGCGTTCCGAAGAGATGGCCGCGCTGGAAGAGGTGCTTCACGCGCGCCGTACCGACCCGCGCATCGGCGAGTGGCTGGCGCAGGCCGAGCCCGAGGATGCTGTGGCCGAGGCGAATCTGCGCGAGATCCGCCGCGCCTATGCGCGCAACACGCGGGTGCCCGCGCGGCTGGCGGCGGAACTGGCGCGGCTCACACCGCTGTCGCAAAGCGCCTGGGAAGAGGCGCGGCTTGCGGGCGATGTGGCGGCCTTCCTGCCATGGCTCGCGCAGATGATCGCGCTGCGCCGCGAGGAAGGACAGGCCATCGCCGATGGTGGCGACCCCTATGATGCGCTGATGGCCGATTATGAGCCCGAGACCGACAGCGACACCGTTGCCGCCACCTTCGCCCGGATGCGCCCGAGGCTTGTCGCGCTGCGCGAGGCCGTGCTGGGCGCGGATACCCCGCCCGCGCTGACCGGGCATTTCCCGCAAGAGGGGCAGTTGCGCGTCGCGCGCAGGCTCGCCGAGCATTTCGGCTATGATTTCACCCGCGGGCGGATTGATCTGGCGGTGCATCCTTTCTCTTCGGGCTCGGGGACGGATGTCCGCATCACCACCCGCGTGATGGTCGAGGAACCGTTCAACTGCCTTTACTCCACCATCCATGAGGTTGGCCATGCGGCCTATGAACAGGGCGTCGATGCGGCCCATCTGCTGACCCCGCTGGGGCGCGGCGTGTCGATGGGCGTGCATGAGAGCCAGAGCCGCATCTATGAAAACCAGTTGGGCCGCTCGCGCGCCTTTACCGGCTGGCTGTATGAGGCGATGGTGCAGGAATTTGGCGCGCTGAGCGTGGCCGATGCGGACGCATTCTATGCGGCTGTGAATCGTGTGAGTAACGGCTATATCCGAACCGAGGCGGACGAGATCCAGTACAACCTGCATATCATGCTGCGCTTCGATCTGGAGCGCGCGCTGATGCGCGGCCAACTTGAGGCTGCGGATCTGGAAGAGGCCTGGAACGCGCGCTTTGCGGCCGATTTCGGCTATCCGGTAGACAGGGCGGCAAATGGCGTGCTGCAGGATGTGCACTGGTCAGTGGGGCTGTTCGGCTATTTCCCGACCTATGCGCTGGGCAATGTCTATGCCGGCTGCCTGCATCAGGCGCTGCGCGCCGATCTGCCCGATCTGGACGCGCAGTTGGCACAAGGGGATACCTCGGCGGCGACCGAGTGGATGCGGGCGAGATTGCAGACCCACGGTGCCTTGCGCACGCCGCGCGCAACCATCGCGCATGCCTGCGGGTTCGAGCCTGAAGAGGGGCCGTTGATGGCCTATCTTGAGGCGAAGTTTTCCGAGCTTTATCGGCTTTGAGCACGGCTGCCTCGCCGGGCGGGCTTTTCTGCGATGCACCAAGATAGGCGCGCAAGCGAATGGCGCGTGCCGGAAATGGCCTTGGTCCGGCCTGTGGTCGCGTTGCTGCATGGTTGGAGCCTGCGTGGCAGCGCAATCCGCATTGTCTGACGTGTCACCCGGCATGAAGCCCCGGCCAGCACCGCGTGAAACCGGTCAGCCCCCCAGCGGTGGTTCAGGGGTGTCTGCCCCACGCCGATGTGACGCCGGACTGCGTTCCGGTTTGCGGCACGTGCCACAGGATCGCGTTTATGGCAGGTCAGATGCACCCACTGCCGGACCATCCCGCCAGCAGGCGGGCAACGTGTGTGGCCGTCACCTGCTTTCCTTGCCACTGCGTCTGGGCAGGCGCAGCACTGCACGTAGCCCCCCGAGCGCGTCGCTGCCTTCGAGCCGCAGGCTGCCGCCATGACTGCGCATGACCTCATCCGCGATGGCGAGCCCCAGCCCGACACCGCCGCTTCCTGACCCGCGCGCGGCATCCAGCCGCGTGAACGGCTCGGTCGCCCGCGCGCGGTCCTCGGGTGCGATGCCGGGGCCGTCATCTTCAACCGCGATTTCGGTGCCCTGCGATGTGCGCGCAATTTGCACGGTCACCTTGTTGCCGTGGCGCAGTGCGTTGCTGATGAGATTATCGAGCGCGCGGGTGATCTGCCCTGGCTGCGCTGCAAGCGTGCCGGGCAGTCCGGGACCTGGCACTAGGGCGACCGGATGACCGGTCGTGCGGTAGCGATCAACCAGCTCGCTGACCAGTGCCGCCAGATCGACTTCGGCCAGCGGCTCGGCGATCTGGCCGCGCGTGTAGTCCAGAAACCCGTCAAGCCGCGCCTCCAGATCCGCAATTTCGGCCTCCAGCGTCGTGC
Organism: Paracoccaceae bacterium; assembly: GCA_007116575.1. Taxonomy (GTDB): domain Bacteria; phylum Pseudomonadota; class Alphaproteobacteria; order Rhodobacterales; family Rhodobacteraceae; genus Roseinatronobacter. The sequence continues at coordinate 47,819 of SKIF01000069.1, read as the reverse complement.
GATCCTCACTCTCGTCCATCATTGACAGTATCAGCCGCATCCGCGTCAGCGGCGTGCGCATGTCGTGGCTGACACCCGAAAGCATGATGCGCTGCTGCTCACGCTGCCGTTCCAGCCTGTGGCGCATGTCCAGAAAGGCCTGCCCGGCAGCACGGACCTCGCGTGCGCCGGTTGCGCGGAAGGGCATGCTCTCGCCCCGCCCATAAGCTTCGGCGGCAGCACCGAGGCGGCGGATGGGGCGGACCTGCAGGCGCAGGAACTGGAAGGCGATCAATGTCATCAGGATCGAGGCCAGAAACACGATCACCAGCAGCTGATGCGGGTTCGATGTGGTCACCAGTCGGCGTGGGAGTTGCAACTCCAGAAAGCCGTGACGCGATACAAGCCAGAGCTGCACCTGCCGACGATCCGCCACCAGATCGGCCATGTGGAATCTGGCCATATCCTCGTCAAGAACGCGCAGGATTTCATGACCGGCGATGTCGAGCCGATCCACGCGGGGCCTGTCGATCTCGGGCCCTGATGCCGCAAGATGGATGTCGATGTTCAACAAGGCGATCAGATCGGACAGCTCGGCAAGCACCTCCTCGGGCTGATCGCTTGCCTCGATCCTGTTCGACAGGAAGCGGATGTCGCGCAGGATGTTGGTGGTCATCTGCGCCGTGACGCGTTCGTAATGGCGCTGGATGAAAACCACCGAGAGCACGATCTGGATCACGAGAATCGGCATGATCAGGATCAGGACAGCGCGTCCGTAGAAACTGGCCGGAAAGAAGATCTTGAGTGACAGAGGCATGTTGCGAGACTAGGCGCAGTTTCCGATGCTCACAAGTCGCCTTGTTCTCATTTCGGAGTCTCGCTGACACCTCTTCCCGCCCCGCCGGCCGCCCAACTGTCGGCACCGCGCCGTGGCGGGGGCGGGCAGGGGCGACCGATGGGGGCTTTTCGGGGTCTGTTGAAGCGGTTAGGCTGCGCCCATGTCAGTGGTGTGTGACCTGGAGCCCGATCTGCGCGTTCTTGTCGCGCCGAATCCCTCGCCCATGACCGGGGCGGGTACGAATACCTATCTGCTGGGCCGCGCGGCGCTGGCCGTGATCGACCCCGGCCCTGAGAACAGCGCGCATCTGGCCGCACTGCGCGCGGCAATCGGGGACCGGCCCGTTGCGATGATCCTTGTCACGCATGCCCATCTCGATCATTCACCGCTGGCGCGGACGCTCTCGCGCGTGACCGGGGCCCCGGTTCTGGCCTATGGTGATGCGCGGGCAGGACGTTCGGCGCGGATGGAGGCGCTGGCCGCGCAGGGTCTGGCCGGGGGCGGCGAGGGGGTGGATGCAGCCTTCACGCCGGATCGCTGCATTGGTGATGGTGCGGCGCTGCTCCATGAGGGGGCCGAGATCCGCGCGCTCTGGACGCCGGGGCATTTCGGCAACCACCTTTGTTTCAGCTGGCGTGGGGCAGTGTTCAGCGGCGATCATGTCATGGGCTGGTCGAGCACCTTCATATCGCCCCCGGATGGCGATATCGGCGCCTATATGCGCGCGCTCGACCGTCTGGAAGCCGAGGGGGCGCGGGTGCTCTATCCTGGGCATGGTGCGCCGGTTGCGGACCCAACGGCGCGGATTGCAGAGTTGCGCGCGCACCGGCTGGCGCGCGAGGCGGCGATTCTTGCTGCGCTCGAGGCGGGTGCCTGCCGGATCACTGATCTGGTGGCGGCAATCTATACCGATACGCCCACCGCGATGCACAAGGCGGCGGCGCGCAATGTGCTGGCGCATCTGCTAGATCTCGAGGCGCGCGGACGTGTCATCGCGCGGCCCGAACCCGCCCTCGACGCGCTCTATATGCTTGCGGCGACAGGCTGACCCGCTGCGCGGGTCGCGCGGCTGAGGCAGGGAGAGCCACCTGCGCGCTATTCCTTCGCTGTGTCGGGCCTTGGCGCAGACCCGCGCCGTTCGCTGAGCGCTGCGAGCACCGAGGCGCGGGTGACAAGGCCCACGGGGCGCTCTCCCTCGGTCACGCCAAGCGCTTCGTGCTGCGCGTCGAAGCATGTCATCACCTCGCGGATCAGCATTTCAGCCGGAACCGAGCGCGTCGGCGCGGGGCCGCTGCCTGCGATCAGCGCGTCGCGCGCGCGCAGCACGCCAAGCGGGTTCATATTGGCCACGAAATCGGCGACATAGGCATTGGCGGGACGGGCGAAGATCTCGGGCGGGGTGCCGCACTGGATCATCCGCCCGCCTTCGAGAATGGCGATGCGGTTGCCCAGCTTGAACGCCTCGTCGAGATCGTGGCTGACAAACAGGATCGTGCGCTTGAGGCGTGACTGCAATTCCAGCAACTCATCCTGCAGCCGCGTGCGGATCAGCGGATCGAGCGCCGAGAAGGGCTCGTCCATCAACAGGATCGGGGCCTCGGTGGCGAAGGCGCGTGCCAGCCCGACGCGCTGCTGCATACCCCCCGAGAGCGCGCTCACCGGCTGGTCGGCCCATTGCGACAACCCCACGAGGTCGAGCTGCGCTTCCACCCGTTCGCGGCACTCGCGGCGCGGCACGCCCGCGAGTTCCAGCCCCAGCCCGACATTCTCGCGCACCGACCGCCACGGCAGCAGGCCGAATTGCTGGAACACCATTGCGACCTGGTGCATCCGCAATTCGCGCAGTTTCGCGCGCGAGGCATTGGGGACAGAGACCAGCCCCGCACCGTCATGGACCAGAACATCGCCCTGCACGATCGGGTTGAGCCCGTTGACCGCGCGCAGCAGCGTCGATTTGCCCGAGCCCGACAGCCCCATCAGCACCACGATCTCGCCCGGGGCAACATCGAGCGTGCAGTCATGCACGCCCAGCACCTGCCCTGTGCGGGCCTTGATCTCGTCGCGGCTCTGGCCGGTCTCCATCAGTGGAATGGCCTTGTAGGGGTTCGAGCCGAAGACGATCGAGACATTGCGGAAGCGGACTGCCGGATCACTCATTGCGCGCGCTCCACTCGCAGCATCCGGTCCAGCATGATCGCCACTGCCACGATTACTGCGCCCGCCTCGAAACCGAGGCTGGCATTCACCGTGTTCAGCGCCCGCACTACCGGCACGCCCAGCCCCGGTGCACCGACCAGCCCGGCGATCACCACCATCGAGAGCGACAGCATGATAGTCTGGTTCAGCCCTGTCATGATCTGCGGAAAGGCGTAAGGAAGTTCGACTTTCAGGATACGCTGCGATGTGGTGGCACCAAAGGCGGTTGCGGCCTCGCGCAGCGCGGTCGGGGTCGAGCGGATACCGAGTTCGGTAAGCCGGATCGCTGCGGGCATGGCAAAGATCACGGTCGCCACCAGCCCCGGCACCATACCAAGGCCGAAGAGCACCAGCACCGGGATCAGATAGACAAAGGTCGGCAGCGTCTGCATCAGGTCCAGAAGCGGCGTCAGCGCCCGGTAGAAGCGCGGATGATGCGCCGAATAGATGCCCAGCGGCACCCCCACGCCCATGCAGACCACGCAAGAGCCGAGCACCAGCGTCAGTGTCTGCATGGTCAACACCCAATACCCCTGATTGAGCGCAAAGAGCGCGCAGGCGGTGACGATCAGCACAGGTCCGAGCCGTCGCTGCAGCAACCATGTCAGCGCGGCAAAACCGGCGATGACAATGAACGGATGCGGCGTTTGCAGCGCATTCGACAATAGCTCTATGATGGCGCGCAGGCCCGCCTCGAGCCCGTCAAAGGCTCTGACGAACGTATCCTGCACCCAGTCGAAGGCAGCGGCGACCGATTGCCCGACCGGGATTTTGGCATCGAGAATGGGTTGGGTCAGCGGGTCAGACACAGATTATGCTCCGTTCGGGCGAGGGGACGCGCGCCGCGCGCGTCCCTCCGCCGCGTAGCCAGATCAATCCAGCGCTGCGAGAACCGCGTCCAACGCCTCGGCCCCGTCCAGGGTGGAGACACCCGCCAGCCATGGCGCGATCGCATCGCGGTTTTCCGACAGCCAGCCATGTGCGGCCATGCCAGGCTCCATCCCGTCATCGAGGATCGCGGCCATGATCTCGTTTTCCATCTCCAGCGTGAATTCGAGATTGTTCAGAAACGCACCCAGATTGGGGCATTCCTCGACCAGACCGGCGCGGGTATTGGTATAGACCTCGGCCCCGCCCAGATCAGGGCCGAACCAATCATCGCCGCCTTCCAGATAGGTCATGTCGAAATTGGCATTCATCGGGTGCGGTTCCCAGCCAAGGAACACGACCGGTTCATCGCGCCGATCCGCGCGTGCGACCTGCGCCAGCATCCCCTGTTCCGAGCTTTCCACCACCTCGAACCCGCTCAACCCGAAAGCGTCGTCCTCGATCATGTCAAGAATCAGGCGATTGCCGTCATTGCCGGGCTCAATGCCATAGATGCGGCTTCCCAGTGCTTCGGCTTGCGTGGCGATGGCGGCGAAATCGGTGATCCCCAGCGCGGCCCCGGCGGCATTGGTCGCCAGCGTGTATTTCGCGCCCGCGAGGTTGCGGCGGACCGTGTCGACCGTGCCTGCGTCACGATAGGGGGCGATATCGGCCTCCATCGTGGGCATCCAGTTGCCAAGGAAGATATCAACATCGCCATTGGCCATCGAAGTATAGGTCACAGGCACTGACAGCACGAGGGTATTCGTCTCGTAACCCAGAGCCTCGAGGATCGTCGTTGCCACGGCGGTCGTGGCCGTGATGTCGGTCCAGCCGACATCGGAGAAGGTGACCGAGGGGCAGTCGGCAAGGGCAGGGGCGGCGGCCAGCGAGGCGGCAGCGAGGATGGGCAAGCGCATGATGGTTTCTCCCGGTTGGCTTTTCTTGATTGACCAGTCAATAAACAATCGGCTAGTCCTCCTGCAAGACTTATCTGAGACAGGCACGCAGGAAAGATCATGCCTAAGCTGGGAATGGAGCCTATCAGGCGCGACGCATTGATCAAGGCGGCAATTGCAGAGATCGGCGCGCAGGGCTCGCTCGATGTTACCGTGGGCCGGATCGCGAAGCGCGCAGGCATGTCCTCGGGTCTGGCGCATCACTATTTCGGCTCAAAGGATGCCATGCTGCTGGCAGCGATGCGCCATCTGCTCGCGGTTTATGGCAGCGAGATTCGCGCAGCGCTACAGGCCAGTGATGGTCCCAAGGCGCGGGTCGAGGCGATTGTGCGGGTCTCGTTCAGTGGCAGCAATTTCCGGCGCGAAGTGGTGGCCGCCTGGCTGAACTTCTACGTCATGGCGCAGCATCATGACGCGGCAGCGCGATTGCTCAGGGTTTATCAGGCGCGGATGCGCGCCAATCTGCGCCATGCCATGCGGCCGCTTGCGGGGGCGCGCGCGCCGCAGATGGCCGAGGCCGTGGCGGCGATGATCGATGGCTGCTACCTGCGCGAGGCGCTGGGAAGTGGCCAGCCCGATGGCGCGCGCGCCGTGGCACAGGTGCAGGCCTGGGTAGAGGCCGCAATGACCGGGGTAGAGACATGAGAGCACAGCCAGAGGCGAGCCATTTCATCGGCGGAACTTGGGTGGAGGATCGCGACGGCGCGGTCTTCGAGTCCGTCCACCCGGCGACCGGCGAGGTGATCGCGCGTCTGCACGAGGCCACACCCGCCGTCATCAACCGCGCGCTCGAGGCCGCGCATGGCGCACAAAAAGACTGGGCTGCCTGTCCACCGGTCGAACGCGGGCGCATCCTGCGCCGCGCTGCAGAGCTTTTGCGTGCGCGCAATCGCGATCTCTCCGTGCTCGAGACGCTCGACACCGGCAAGCCGCTGCAGGAAACGCTCGTCGCCGATGCGGCCTCGGGCGCGGATGCACTGGAATATTTCGCGGGGTTCGCACCGACCGTCACCGGCCAAACCATCCCGCTGGGTCGTGACATGGCCTATACGCTGCGCGAGCCGCTGGGGGTCTGTGCGGGCATCGGCGCATGGAACTACCCGATCCAGATTGCCTGCTGGAAAGCCGCGCCCGCGCTCGCTTTTGGCAATGCAATGGTGTTCAAACCCTCGGAGGTGACGCCGCTTTCCGCGCTCGCGCTGGCCGAGATTCTGGTCGAGGCCGGACTTCCCGCGGGGCTGTTCAATGTGATTCAGGGGGGTGGTGCCTGCGGCACCGCTTTGGTCTCGGACCCGCGCGTGGCGAAAGTCTCGCTGACCGGCTCGGTGCCCACCGGGCGCAAGGTCTATGCGATGGCAGGCGAAGGGATCAAGGCGGTCACGATGGAACTGGGCGGCAAGTCGCCGCTGATCATCTTTGATGACGCGGATCTCGACAATGCCGTGGGTGCCGCGATGCTGGCGAATTTCTATTCGGCTGGCCAGATCTGCTCGAACGGGACGCGGGTCTTTGTGCATCGCGATGTCAAGGAGACGTTTCTGGAGCAGCTTGCGGCGCGCACGGGGCGGATTGTGCTGGGCGACCCGTTGACCGAGACCACGCAGATGGGGCCGCTGGTGTCGCAGGCGCAGATGGATCGGGTGCTTGGCTATGTGGACCAAGGCGTGGCAGAGGGCGCGCGGCTGGTCTGCGGCGGGGCGCGGCATGGCGAGACGGGTGCGTTCGTGGTGCCCACGGTCTTTGCCGATGTGCGCGATGACATGGTCATTGCGCGCGAGGAGATCTTCGGCCCGGTCATGGCGGTGCTCGATTTCGAGAGTGAGGCAGAGGTGATCGCGCGGGCCAATGCCACCGAATACGGGCTGGCCGCAGGCGTGTTCACCCGCGATCTGGCGCGTGCGCATCGGGTGGTGGCAGCGTTGGAGGCGGGCACCTGCTGGATCAACGCCTATAACCTGACCCCGGTGGAGATGCCCTTCGGCGGGGTGAAGGCCTCGGGCGTGGGGCGCGAGAACGGCCATGCGGCGCTCGAGCATTATACGCGGGTCAAGTCGGTCTATCTGGGGCTCGGCGATGTGGACGCGCCCTTCTGAGCGCAGGCTCGGGCTGCGAGGTCTGATCCTGCGGACACGCCCCCTGCGGGGCGCGAAGAGATGCATTTGGCGGGCCTGACGGCCCGCCTGTCTGCTCAAGGGAAACGGTCGGAAGATGACGGAAGCGGATTACATTATTGTCGGCGCAGGATCAGGTGGCTGCGCGGTGGCCTATCGGTTGGCCGAGGCCGGGCATTCGGTGCTGGTGGTCGAGGCCGGTGGGTCCGATTTCGGCCCCTTCATCCAGATGCCTGGCGCGCTCTCCTACCCGATGAACATGCGCCGCTATGACTGGGGTTTTCAGACCGAGCCCGAGCCGCATCTGGGTGGGCGCGTGCTGGCCTGCCCGCGCGGGCGGGTAATTGGCGGATCGAGCAGCATCAACGGCATGGTCTATGTGCGCGGTCATGCGCGCGATTTCGACCATTGGGCCGAGGCGGGCGCGACCGGCTGGGGCTTTGCCGATGTGCTGCCCTATTTCAAACGGATGGAAGACTGGCACGGCGGGGAGGGTTCGGAATGGCGCGGCACTGACGGTCCGCTGCATGTCAGCCGTGGCACCCGCACCAATCCGCTATTCGATGCCTTTATCGAGGCCGGGCAGCAGGCAGGCTACCCGGTGACCGGGGATTACAATGGTGCGCAGCAGGAAGGCTTCGGTGCGATGGAGGCCACGATCCGGGACGGCCAGCGCTGGTCGGCGGCACGGGCCTATCTGCGCCCGGCGCTTGCGACAGGCCGTGTCCGGCTGGTGCGGGGTGAAGTGGCGCGCATTCTGTTTGACGACGACAATCGCGCAACAGGTGTGGCCCTGCTCGGGGGTGGCGCGCTGCGCGCGCGCCATGAGGTCGTGCTCGCGGCCTCTTCGATCAATACGCCCAAGCTGTTGATGCTGTCGGGTATCGGCCCCGCCCCGCATCTGGCCGAACATGGCATCGCTATGCGTGCCGACCGGCCCGGGGTCGGGCAGAACCTGCAGGACCATCTTGAGATCTATCTGCAATACGCCGCGCGCCAGCCGATCACGCTCTATCGCTACTGGAACCTCCTCGGCAAGGCCTGGGTCGGGGCGCAATGGCTGTTTGCGCGGCGCGGGCCGGGTGCCTCGAACCAGTTCGAGGCCTGCGGCTTCATCCGCTCGGGGGCCGGGATCGACTATCCCGACATCCAGTACCATTTCCTGCCCATCGCCGTGCGCTATGACGGGCAAGCCGTGGCCGAAGGCCACGGCTTCCAGGTCCATGTCGGGCCGATGCGGTCGCAAAGCCGCGGTGCGGTGACGCTGCGCAGCGCCGACCCGGCAGATCCCCCCCGCATCCGCTTCAATTACATGAGCGTGCCGCAGGACTGGGCGGAGTTTCGCACCTGCATCCGGCTGACGCGCGAGATCATGGCCCAGCCCGCCTTCACCCCCTATCTGCGCCACGAGATCCAGCCGGGCGCCGAAGCGCAGTCGGACAACGCGCTCGATGCCTTCATCCGCGAGCATGTCGAGAGCGCCTATCATCCTTGCGGTACGGCCCGGATGGGGAAGCGCGACGACCCGCTGGCCGTGGTGGACCCGGAAGGCCGCGTGATCGGTGTCGAGGGGCTGCGGGTGGCGGACAGTTCGATCTTTCCGCGCATCACCAATGGCAATCTCAACGCGCCCTCGATCATGGCGGGCGAGAAGATTGCCGATCACATCCTTGATCGGCGGCTGGCCCCCGAGAATCTGGCGCCCTGGGTCCATCCCGACTGGCGCGTGGCGCAACGCTGAGGCGGATCGGAGACAGCGTTAACCTTTATTAACGAAAGGTTAACAAATGCCTTGACCGGAAGCGGGCGAGACCTGCATTTTCCGGTCATGTTCAGACTCTGTTCATTCTTTGTTGCTATTTTTCTGGCTCTGCCGCTCTGGGCCGGGCAGCCCGAGATCTCGGGACTGCCACGGGTTGTCGATGCCGATACGATCGATGTGGCGGGCCAGCGCATCCGGTTGGGCGGGATTGATGCGCCCGAGATGTCGGAACGCTGCCAGCGCGGTGACGGGCGGTCCTGGCCCTGTGGACAATGGGCCACGGACCAGGCGCGCGCCATGCTGGACGGCCAGCGGCTGCGCTGTGTCGATCTGGGCGCACGCTCGCATCGGCGCGTGGTTGGGCGCTGTTATCTGGACGGGCAGGATGTCGCGATCCGGCTGATCGAGGCCGGGGCCGCGCGCACCTGCCACCGCTTCGCGCGCGAACAGGGTCAGGAGGCGGCCTATCTGGCCGCAGAGGCGCGCGCGATCGAGGCCCGCGCCGGGATTTTCGGCGGCCCGCTGAACCCGCTGGCCGGGTTCTGCGTACCGCGTAGCGAGCCGCGGCAGGCGCAGGCCGAAAACACCTGCAACATCAAGGGCAATGTTTCGGCCAATGGCCGGATCTATCACATGCCGGGCCAGCGCGACTATGACCGCGTGAGCATGGCTCGCCCCGGCGCACGCTGGTTCTGCTCGGAAGAGGCCGCGCAGGCCGCTGGCTGGCGGCGGGCGATGCGATAAGCCGGGGGGTGAGGTCGCGAGCGTGTATCGGTCCGCGCCTGCACGACGAAGGCTGCGGGACAACACCCCGGCGCGGCGAAGGCATAGGTCAACCGTCTGAATGCCCCCTCTGCACCCACAAAGCGCCCTCGGACCGTGCCCACCCTGTCTCTTGTTTCTATGCCATACTGGTATCGGCAGCGACCCCGCTCCCACCCTGGGCTTGAAGCCCGTCGGGTGGTTTGGGGCGCTGCCGACTTCATGCCCAAGGAGCCTGAACAGTTGCTTTGGGGTGAGGAGCGCCCGGAAATCGTGCCAGTGGCACGATTTCAGCGACGAACGGGCGGAGCCCAGTCCCGTTGGGGCCTGAGTCCGTATGACATGGACAGGTGGAGCATGACACAAGACTATATCGGGGTCGATCTTTCAAAGGACTGGCTGGATGTGTGCGACCCGGCGCAAGGTCGTGAGTATCAGGTCAAGAACACGCCTCGTTCGGTGGCGGGCGACGTCAGGTGCGCCGCGCGCTCTATCAGGCGGCGCTGGTCAACTATAGCCACAAGCGGGTTGACCGTCCGTGGGTCGAGGCTCAGCTCGCCCGCGGCAAGGCCCCCAAGGCCGTCATCTGCGCCATGGCGCGACGCCTCCTGTGTCGCCTCAACGCAATGATGCGCGCCAACACCTATTATGAGGCGCCGACATGAGATAAAGGCGAAACGACAAGACAGTTGCCACCCTCCCATGACCCGAGGGCGCTTTGCGGGTTTTCCGCGATGCGTCTGCACGCCCTGCGCCTGACCGAATGGATTTAGCGGATCTCGTATGAGAGCGTGCCTTGACCTTGCCGGCCTCCAAACAGTGGTGGCAGCTCCAGCAAAGGCCAAGGAGCCACCCTGCCTTCGCTCACTCCAGCGCCGCCAGCAGCCTTGTGCGCGCCTCTGGAAGTGGTCGACCGATGGCTTCGGCCAGCCAGTGATGCAGGAAATAGCCACTCAGATGCAGCGCCTGCGCCAGCCCTTGCGCATCCAGTGCCCCGCCCGGGGCCAGCCCCTCGGGCAGCGGCAGCAAGCGGGGCGCATAGTCCCCCGCCGCCGCACGGGTCACGGCGCGCCCCGTGCGCGGGCTGACATAGGCCAACCCCGCCTGCGCGCCGGTCACGGCGCATTGGCCAAGGTCCAGCCCGAAGCCGGTTTCTTCGAGCAGATGCAACTCCCATAGCGCATAGGCGCGCAGCCAGCCAGGCTGACCCAGCCTGTCCAGCACCTCGCAGGTCGCTGCATAGAGGCCGGGATAGGCCAGCCGCTCGGGCAGCGCATAGCGGCAGAGCGCGCAGACCGATCCCAGCGCCAGCAGCGCCAGCCGGTCGGAGAGGATCGTCCCCGCGCGTGCGCGCAGAGGCTCGACCGTGAAGCTGCCCATATGCTCTTCCAACCGCGCGCGCCAGTGCAGGTCAAGCTGCGCACCCGGTTGCAGCAGCGGTGCCATGCGGCGCGAGGCCCCGCCGCGCACCATGCCCCCATGCCGCCCGTGCAGCGCGGTGAAGACCTCGGCCACGGCGCTGGTCTCGCCATGGGGCCATGTGGCCAGCAATATGCCTTCATCGCGCCATTCCATGCGCGCGAGACTTGCCGTCTTGTTGCCGCAACGGCAAGTATTTTCGCAACGCCTGCGTCCGCATAGGCTGGCAGCGCGAATCGGGGGGGCGCATGGACCAGAAATACCGCATCACGGCCGGGCTGATCGGTGCGATCGGCGCGCTGGCGCTCATCGCACAGGTCGGGATCAACCTTGCGCGCGACGGTCAGGGGCTGGGGGCCACGCTTTGGGCGCTGGCGGGGTACTTCACCATCCTGACCAATACGCTGATGGCCGCGAGTTTCCTGACCATTGCCGCCAGCGGAAAGCGGCTGTCCTTCGGCTGGATGACCATGCTGACGATGTCGATGGTGGTGGTCGCGCTGGTCTATCACATCATGCTGGCGCATCTCTATCACTTCACTGGGCTGAACTGGTGGACCGATCAGGCTTTCCACACCATCCTGCCTGCGCTGATGCTCTGGTTCTGGCTGATGGAGACCACGCGCAACCCGCCGCGCGGGGGGCAGCCGCTGTGGTGGCTGATCTGGCCTGCGGGCTATGCGGTCTATGCGATGCTGCGGGGGCTGGCGACGGGGTGGTATCCCTATCCGTTCCTCGATCTGGGCGCGCTCGGACCTGGCCCGGTTGCGATCAACATGCTGGGGCTGGTGGCGGGTTTCGCGGCGCTGGGCTTTGCGCTCAACGCGCTGGGCCAGCGGATGCCGTTGCGGGGATAAAGCTTTTCGGTACCTCAGCGAGATGCCGAAAAATCTTGATGCCTTCTGGGTCGCAAGTCCGAGCCGAAAAAGTCTGTCAACGCCTTCTGATATTGCTTCAATGCGTGTGAAGATAGGCCGCGCAGCCTGTCAGCGCGGCATAATCATCCTCGACCACGGCCACCGGAAAGCGCGCGACCAGATCCGAGAAGCGGCCCATATCGGTAAAGGCCGCCTCGAACCCGAAGCGCTCGAACCAGGGTGCCATCGCGCGCGCCACCCCACCGATATAGTAGATCCCCGCCCCCGGCAGGGTGATCAGCGCCAGATCCGCGCTCACCTGGGCCAGCAATCGTACATAATGCCGCCCCGTGCGCTGCGCCAGCGCGTCGCCTGCCTCCATCGCGGCCATGATCGCGGCGGCATCCTGCGCTTGCGATACCCCTGCCTCGGACGCATGGAAGGCATAGAGCCGTTCCAGCCCGCTGCCCGCCAGCACATCCTCGACCGAGGCGAAGCCGCGCCGCGCGATCAGCCAGTCGGAAAGCCGGAAATCGAGCGCCTCGTGCAGCGGCAGATGAATATGCCCGGCCTCGGCAGGGGGCACCAGATGGCCGCCATTGACCGGGTAGACCGGGGCCGCGTTGACCCCGGTCCCCAGCCCGATCACCAGTTTCGTTCCGCCCTCGGGGCTGCCCTCGCGGATGCGGCGCAGATGGCTTTCGGGCAGGTCGGGCAGGGCATGGCCCTGCGCCTGCAGGTCATTGAGCAGCGCGACCTCTTGCAGCCCGCAAAAATCGGCCAGTGCGCCCGCCTCGATCACCCAGCCCAGATTGGTCATCTCGGCACGGTCCCCGCGCACCGGCCCCGCCAGGGCGATGGCCGCGCGTGAGGGTGCAGTGCGTTGCTGTTCCAGATAGGCTGCGAGTATCTGCGCCAGTCCGCCATATTCGGCATTGCGGAAACGTTCGGTCGTGCCCGCGACCAGCCCCCGCCCGCGGGTGAGCGCGACGCGGGTATTGGTGCCGCCCACATCGGCGACCAGTGCCGGGCTGTCGCTGGCTGTCATCTGCCTCTGCCTATGTTCGCGCTAACGCCGTTTGCAGCGCCTGATACGACGCTTTGGGCCGGCGCTGCAAGCTGTCAAAATCGACATGGACCAGCCCGAAGCGTTTTTCATAACCGAGGCTCCACTCGTAATTATCCATCAGCGACCAGACGATATAGCCCTTCAACGGCACACCATCGGCAATCGCTGCGCGGGCCATGTCAAGATGCGCGCGCAGATAATCGATGCGCGCCGTATCGGGCACGTCGGGCGTGTCGGGATTGGCCATGCCGTTTTCGGTGACATAGAGCGGCAGATCGCCGGTGTAATTCTCGCGCGCGAAACGCAGGAAATGGCTCAGCCCCTCGGGACAGATTTCCCATCCCATCTGGGTCTGCGGCAGATCGCCCACATGCTCGGACAAATGCGGCCATGCGCCTTTGGTATGGGCGATACGTTTGCAGGTATAGTAGTTCAGCCCCAGCCAGTCGAGGGGCTGGCGGATTGTGGCCATGTCCTCCTGCCAGCCTGTGGGCAGATGCGGCTCCAGCCCCTGCAGCACATCTGCCGGATACGCGCCCTTGCACATCGCGCCCAGAAACCAGCGGTTATAGATGCCGTCATAGAGTTGGGCGGCGGCCTTGTCCTCGGGGCTGTCGGTCAGGGGCAGGGCGTATTCGAAATTGCACACTGCACCCAGATTGCCCATGCCGAGCGCGCGCATGGCTTGCATGGCGCGACCGTGGGACAGGCCGACATGATGCATCGCCCGCGCGGTCGCGCGAATGTCGCGCAGCCCTGGTGCTTGCGCACCCATGAAATGCGACAGCCAGCCGACGCACCAGGGCTCGTTGATTGGCGCGGCCGACCACATGCGGTCGCCGATGCGGCGGCAGAGGATATCGGTGTAATCGGCAAACCATCCGGCAATGTCGCGATTGCGCCAGCCGCCGAGGTCATTGAGCGCCGAGGGCAATTCCCAGTGATAGAGCGTCAGCGCCGGTTTCAGCCCGCGCGCCAGCATCCCGTCCACCAGCCGGTCATAGAAATCCAGCCCTTCGGCATTCACTGCCCCGCGCCCTTCGGGCAGCACCCGCGCCCATGAGGCCGAGAAGCGATAGATGTCGAAGCCGCCCGCCGCGATCAGGTCCAGATCTTCTGGCCAGCGGTTGAGGTGGTCGCAGGCCAGCGCGCCATTCTCGGCGCGCACCACATTGCCGGGGGTCGCTGCGAAATCGTCCCAATGCGTGCGCCCCGCGCCACCTTGGGCATGGCCCTCGATCTGATAGGCCGAGGTCGCGACGCCGAACAGGAACCCCTCGGGCCAATCGGCGCGGGTAAAGCCCAGCCCGCTCATACCCGCGCGGGCCCGGTCGAGGCGCCCAGAACAAGCGCGGTTTCCATCAGCTCGGTCAAGGGGCCACTTCCGGGTTCGGCCACCAACTGCAGCAACATGCTGGCCGCGCGGCGCCCGGCCTCGCGCACGGAAGAGCGCGTTGCGGTGAACAGCGGCACATCGCCATCATTGGGCAGGTAGGACAATTCGTCGTCATGCGTGACCACAGATATATCGCTGCCCAGCTTCAGCCCCAGATCGCTGAGCCCGCGCAGGATGCCATAGGCCACGATCATCGACGAGGCGAGGAATGCGGTCGGCGGGTCGGGAAGCTGGATCAGTTCTTGTGCGGCGCGGTAGCCATAGGGTTCGGTCATTTCCGCCTGCCGCATCAGCATCGGATCGGGTGCCAGCCCGGCCTCGTCCAGCGCCTCGAGATAGCCATTGCGGCGGCGGCGGGCGAAATCCATCTCTTCCAGCCCGTTGATAAGCGCGATGCGCCGGTGGCCGAAATTGCACAGGAATTCAGTGGCGCGCTTGAACGAGCGCTGGTTGTTGATGTCGATCCAGGAATAGGGCGCACTCACCCCCGAGGTGCGTCCGTGCAGCAGAAAGGGCAGACCCAGTTCGGCCAGCATCGCTACCCGCGCGTCGTTCGTGCGCGGACCATGCAGAATGACTCCATCGACCGAGCCGCGCGCCATCAGGTCGCGATAGGCATGGGCCTCGCTATCATCCGGGACGACGCGCAGAATCATTTCATAACCGTTGCGGGCATAGATCTCGCCCGCCCCGGCAATGAAATCGGCAAAGACCGGGTTCACGATCTCATGGCTCGTCGAAACCGGGATGACATGACCGATTGCCTGCGCGCGCCCGGTGGCGAGGCTCTTGGCGCGGGTATTGGGGTGGTAGTTTGCCGCGGCGGCGGCGTGCTCCACGCGCTTGCGGGTGGCGGCATTGACCTCTGGAAAGCCATTGAGCGCACGGCTGACGGTTGTGGGCGACAGGCCCAGTGATGCCGCAAGCTGTTTGAGTGTAACGCTCATATTTTAGCCAAACCGTGTTGAATTTCCGCGTCACTATGCAAAATTCGTGCTGTGCTGAAAAGGGCTTTCAGGCATTGAGCTTTTCTGCACCTGCGAAAAGACCCAATTAATTCAGTGTACTTCCATAGAATTTGATTGACAGGTCCCGGTTCCTCAGCCACCTTGCGTTCATCCAAAGCGTTTTGGAAATTGATTCCAGTGCGCTGGGATGCTGATCAGCACGAGCTCAAGATTTGTGCACAACAGACAGTCAACCGTGGGAGGATGACAATGAAATCCAGACTTTACGCAGGCGTGGCCACGCTTGCCCTGATGGCGGGTGGCGCAAGCGCGCAGGACCTGATCATCGAGCCGGGCACCGAAGGATTCAACTGGGAGAGCTTTGAGGCATTCGCTGAGGCGCATGATTTTTCGGGCCAGACGGTGACCATCTCGGGGCCGTGGCTTCAGCCCGACCAGACCTTCCTGCGCAATGCCATGGCATATTTTGAGGCTGCGACGGGCGCAACGGTCGAATACTCCGGCTCGGACAGCTTCGAACAGGATATCGTGATTTCCATTCAGGCAAATTCAGCGCCCAATATCGCCGTGTTCCCGCAGCCGGGTCTGGCCGCTGACATGGCCGCACGCGGCGCGCTGGCGCCGCTGGGGCAGGAAACTGCTGACTGGATGGTCGAGAACTACGCTGCCGGGCAATCCTGGGTCGATCTGGGCACCTTCCCGAACCCCGATGGCGAGGAAGAGATGTTCGGTTTCTTCTACAAGGTCGATGTGAAGTCGCTGGTCTGGTATTCGCCTGAAGCCTTTGACGAGATGGGCTATGAGATCCCCGGCACAATGGAAGATCTGCTCGCGCTGTCGCAGCAGATTGTCGATGACGGTGGTACGCCCTGGTGCATCGGGCTGGGTTCGGGGGCTGCGACCGGCTGGCCTGCGACCGACTGGGTCGAGGATATCATGCTGCGCCTGCACGCGCCGGAGCTTTACGACCAGTGGATCACCAATGAGCTGCCCTTCAACTCGCCCGAAGTGATCGAGGCGATCGAGACCTTCGGCGTGTTCGCGCAGACCGAGGGCTGGGCGCAAGGCGGTCCGCAGGCCGTGGCCACGACCGATTTCCGCGACAGCCCGGGCGGCCTGTTCCAGATCCCGCCCGATTGCTACATGCACAAGCAGGCCTCTTTCATCCCGGCTTTCTTCCCGGAAGGCTCGGAATTCGGGTTCGACTATGATTTCTTCTATTTCCCGGCCTTTGCCGAGAAGGATCTGGGCGAGCCGGTCATGGGGGCTGGTACGCAATTCGCCATCACCGATGACAGCGAGGCCACGCGCGGGCTGATCGAGTTTCTCAAGACACCTATCGCGCATGAGGTCTGGATGGCGCAATCGGGCTTCCTGACCCCGCATTCCGGCGTCAATCTGGACGTGTTCTCCGATGACTCGTTCCGTGCGATGAACGAGATCCTGCTCGATGCGACGACCTTCCGCTTTGACGCCTCGGACGTCATGCCGGGTGAGATCGGCGCAGGGGCGTTCTGGACCGGGATGGTCGATTTCGTGACCGGCACCCCGGCCGAGGAGGTCGCCAACACTGTGCAGGATCGCTGGGACTCGATGCGCTGAGCAGCAAGCCTCTGACTGGGCCGGGGCCGCGCGCATGGCGGCCCCGGTCTGCCGGGACATCATGACAAGCAACAAGGCGTAGCTGGACCTGCGACAAGGTCTGTCTACGGCGACGGGAGGGGACCATGTCACCAGTCATTCAGGGTATCCTGACGATTCTGATCGGGGTCGGGGGATGCGTGGGCTATTTCTATTTCTCGAATCTGATCCTCGACAAGGTGATCTTCCCGGCCAAGGGGGCGAATGCGGGGCGCAATATCAACCGCGCCAATCAGGTCCGCCCGTGGCTGTTCCTCTTCCCGGCCATGTTCGCGCTGGGGCTCTATCTGGCCTATCCGGTGGTTGGATCGTTCTGGCGCTCGCTCTTTGACCGCTCGGGCGCGAATTTCATCGGCTTTGGCAATTATATCGACCTCTTCAGCGAAAGCGGCTTCCGCACGGCCGTGTTCAACAACCTGCTCTGGGTGCTGTTCGTCCCTGCGGCGGCCACGTTCTTCGGCCTCCTGATCGCGCAACTGACCGACCGGTTGTCCTGGGGCAATATCGCGAAATCGCTGATCTTCATGCCGATGGCGATTTCCTTTGTCGGTGCCTCGCTGATCTGGAAGTTCGTCTATTCCGCCAATCCCGATATCGGCATCATCAATGCGATCCGCGACTCGATGGGGCTGGCCGCGCTGGACCCGCTCCAGGTCCGGTTCTGGAACAACTTTTTCCTCATGTTCATCCTTGTCTGGATCCAGACCGGCTTTGCCATGGTGATCCTCTCGGCAGCCTTGCGCGGGATCCCCGAGGAAACGGTCGAGGCCGCGATCATTGACGGGGCGAACCCGTTTCAGGTCTTCTTCAAGATCAAGGTGCCGCAGATCATGGGCACGATTGTCGTGGTCTGGACCACGATCACCATTCTGACGCTCAAGGTCTTCGACATTGTCTATACCATGACCGGGGGCAATTTCGGCACGCATATCCTGCCCAGTTACATGATGACCTTCATGTTCCGCGATGACGGGCGGGCAACGGCTGTGGCCTTTGTCATCATGATCCTCGTTCTGCCGGTGATGATCTGGAACATCCGGCAGGCACGGGCCGAAATGCGCTGAGGGGGGCAGGAAAAATGGATAATATCGCCGGACAGAACCAGGGCGGACGGGTGCTCGTCAATATCACGGTGCTCATCCTCGTGCTGCTGTGGCTGTTGCCGACCATCGGGCTTTTCGTGTCGTCCTTCCGCGACCGCGACCAGATCTCGAATTCGGGCTGGTGGCAGGCACCCTTCGCGGTGGATCTGAATTTCCGCTCGCGCGTTGCTGCGGATAACGTGCGCGAGGAGGGCGGGCTCTTCATCATCGAGGGCAATGTCTTCGCCGATCCCTCGCTTGCCTCTGATTTCCCGGAAGGCGAAGGCGTGGTCTCGGCTTTCGGAACGCGCGCGGTTGATCCGGGCGAATTTGCACCGGGCGAAGTGGTGGAACTGCGCACGGGCGGCACAGTGACCGTCAATGCCGATGGTCGTTTCCGCGTCGAGTCTGCTGAGGAAATCTCCCGCGGCCCGACCCTCTATTTCGAGGCGCGAACACCGCCGAGTTTCACCTTTGCGAACTATAATACCGTGCTCTTCGCCGATGGCATGGACCGCGCCTTCATCAATACGCTGACCGTGACCATCCCGGCCACGATCATCCCGATCCTGATCGCGGCCTTTGCCGCCTACGCGCTGGCCTGGATGGACTTCCCCGGACGCGGTCTGTTGATCGCGGCAGTGGTTGGGCTGTTGGTGGTGCCGTTGCAACTGGCGCTTGTGCCGCTTCTCAGGCTGCATACGGATATCGGCATCGGCCAGTCCTTCCTCGGCATATGGCTGGCCCATACGGGCTTCGGGTTGCCGCTTGCGGTTTATCTGTTGCGAAATTACATGGTGGGGCTGCCGCGCGACATCATCGAGGGCGCCAAGGTCGATGGCGCGACGGATTTCCAGATTTTCGTGCGCATCATCCTGCCGCTCAGTTTCCCGGCACTGGCCTCTTTCGCGATCTTTCAGTTTCTCTGGACATGGAATGACCTGCTGGTGGCCAAGGTTTTCCTGCCGTCGGGTGCGGACAGTCAGGTGATGACCGTCAAGATCGCCGATGACCTGCTGGGCTCGCGGGGGGGGGACTGGGGCATTTTGGCGACAGCCGCCTTTGTCTCGATCGCGGTACCGCTTCTGGTGTTCTTTACCATGCAACGCTACCTGGTGCGCGGCCTTCTGGCTGGCTCCGTCAAGTAAGGATACGTTACCGTGACTGCACAAACCCTGTTGCAGCCCGAACGCGGGCTGGAGCTTCACCCCGACTGGTGGCGCGGGTCGGTGATCTACCAGATCTACCCCCGCAGCTTTCAGGATAGCAACGGCGATGGTATCGGCGATCTGCGCGGCATCATCGAGCGGCTGCCCTATATCGCCAGCCTCGGGGTCGATGCGATCTGGATCAGCCCTTTCTTCACCTCGCCGATGAAGGATTTCGGCTATGACGTGTCGGATTATTGCGATGTCGATCCGATGTTCGGCACGTTGTCTGATTTCGATGCACTGGTTGCCGCCGCGCATCGGCTCGGGATCAAGGTGCTGATCGATCTGGTGCTGTCGCATTCGTCGGACCAGCATCCGTGGTTCATCGAAAGCCGGTCCTCGCGCGACAACCCGCGCGCGGACTGGTATGTCTGGGCCGACCCGAAACCCGATGGCACCCCGCCCAATAACTGGCTGTCGATCTTCGGTGGCTCGGCCTGGGCCTGGGATGCGACGCGCTGTCAGTATTACCTGCACAATTTCCTGGCCTCGCAGCCCGACCTGAACTTTCACGAGCCGCAGGTGCAGGAAGAGCTTCTGAATGTGGCGCGTTTCTGGCTCGAGCGTGGGGTCAACGGATTCCGGCTGGATACGATCAATTTCTATGTCCACGATCAAGAATTGCGCGACAATCCGCCCCTGCCACCCGAGAAGCGCAATGCTTCGATCGCCCCGTCAGTGAACCCCTATAACCATCAGGAGCATCTTTACGACAAGAACCGTCCCGAGAACCTCGAATTCCTGCGCCGGTTCCGCGCCGTTCTGGACATGTACGACGCCGCTGCTGTCGGGGAAGTGGGGGATGCGCAATTCGGGCTGGAGATTCTGGGCGAATACACATCGGGCAATGACAAGGTGCAGATGTGCTATGCGTTCGAATTCCTGTCAGCCGAAATTCCCTCTGCCGCGCGGATAGCGGCAGTGCTGCGCCACCTGGACCATGTCGCCCCCGAAGGCTGGGCTTGCTGGGCGTTCTCGAACCATGACGTGATGCGCCATCTGACGCGCTGGACACTGAGCCCGGCAGCGGCGCGCGCCTATGCCACGCTCTTGATGTGTCTGCGTGGCTCGGTCTGCCTCTATCAGGGCGAGGAACTGGGCCTGCCCGAGGCAGAGCTTGTCTTCGAGGATCTGCGTGATCCCTATGGCATCCAGTTCTGGCCCGAATACAAGGGCCGCGACGGCTGTCGCACGCCGATGGTCTGGACCCGCGATATTGTGAATGGTGGTTTCTCGCAGGGTATGCCCTGGCTGCCGGTCGCGCGCGAGCATATCGGTTTGGCGGTGGACGCGCAGGAACGCGCGCCTGATGCGATCCTGCACCACTACCGCCGCGCGATTGCCTTCCGGCAGGCGCATCGCGCAGTGATGCGGGGCAGCCTTCGCGATCTGCATGTCTCGGGCGAGACATTGTCCTTCATCCGCGAGGAAGTGGGAGAAGTGATGTTCTGCGCCTTCAATCTGAGTCACGAACCCGCCACGATCTATTTGCCCGACGGGCATTGGGTTGCGGTCGGGCAGGAACTGAACAGCTCTGGCCCGGGAGAGGACGGGCTGGTGCATCTGGGACCGTGGCAGCCGTGCCTGGTCGTGAAGCGATAGGTTATTTGGGAGGGAGTCATGGCCGATCTGAAATTGACGGATGTTGAAAAGGCCTATGGCGAGGTCAAGGTGTTGTCTGACATCAACCTCGACATCAAGAAGGGTGAGCTGATCGTCTTTGTCGGCCCGTCGGGCTGCGGCAAATCCACATTGCTGCGCATGATTGCAGGGCTTGAGAAGATTACCGGCGGCGAGCTGCAGATTGACGGGATGGTGGTCAATGACATCCCCCCCGCGCAGCGCGGCATCGCCATGGTGTTCCAGTCCTATGCGCTCTATCCGCACATGACAGTGCGCGACAACATGGCCTTCGCGCTGAAACTTGCCGGCAAGAGCAAGTCCGAGATCGACGCCGCCGTGCAGCGCGCCGCGGATGTCCTGCAACTCGCGCCCTATCTCGACCGCCTGCCCAAGGCGCTCTCGGGCGGGCAGCGCCAGCGCGTGGCGATTGGCCGCTCGATCGTGCGTGACCCGAAAGTGTATCTCTTCGACGAACCGCTCTCGAATCTCGATGCGGCCTTGCGCGTCGCAACCCGGATCGAGATTGCGAAACTGAAAGAGTCGATGCCCGAGTCAACCATGATCTATGTCACCCATGACCAGGTCGAGGCGATGACGCTGGCCTCGCGCATTGTTGTTCTGGCGGGCGGCGGAATCGCACAGGTGGGCTCACCGCTGGAGCTGTACGAGCGCCCCAATGGGGAGTTCGTGGCGCAGTTCATCGGCTCTCCGGCGATGAATCTGCTGGCGGGCGAGATCACTGGAACAGGTGAACAGACCACAGTGAAGCTTGCTGGTGGCGGAACGGCCAAGGCCGATATCCCGACCACCGATGCCGATATGGGGCTGAAGGTGAATCTTGGCGTGCGCCCCGAGGATCTGGTTGCGACGGATGACGCCGATTTCCTGTATCAGGGCGAGGTTGATCTGGTCGAGGCGCTGGGTGAATTGACGGTGCTCTATTTCAAGCCCGAGTCGGCAGGGGCGGCCCCGGTGCTGGCAAAGCTGGCGGGGATTCATGCCGAACTGAAAGGCCGGAACGTGAAGCTGAAGGCAGATCCGTCGAAGATTCATCTGTTCCACAACAAGGTGTCGTTGCTCTATCGCTGAGTGAAGGCAAGGCCCGCTTCCCCGCGCCCCACAGGTCACGCTTGACCCACCCGCGTGCCCTGCGACGCGTGGCACGGGGGGGCAGAACCGTAAAACGCCGCCCGCAGGCGGCGTTTTTATTTGGGGGAGTTGTCCGCGGTCGAC
Source organism: Paracoccaceae bacterium (assembly GCA_007116575.1). Taxonomy (GTDB): domain Bacteria; phylum Pseudomonadota; class Alphaproteobacteria; order Rhodobacterales; family Rhodobacteraceae; genus Roseinatronobacter. The sequence goes on along the minus strand of SKIF01000069.1, from coordinate 25,846 downwards.
GTCGTCAGGCGATGCGAAACTCGCGCATCAGGAAATCGGGCACATGATCGCCCATTCCCACGACCGCACCGCGCGGATCACGCCGCGCGCGCTCGCCGCGCTCTGCGCGGCGCTCGCGTGCCGGGCGGCTGGCTTCCGGCTTCGCGGAGGGTTTCTCTTCGGTCTGCACGTCGCGAGCGACTTCGGGCTCCGGTTTGGGCTCGGGTCTGATGTCGGCATCGGGTGTCTCTGTCCGCTTGCTGCGCTTGGGCTTCGCCTCGCTTGCGGGCGCCTCTCCGCGCGGCAATTCCTTCTGGATCAGCGTCTCGATCGCGTCGAGATACTTCTGATCCGACGGCACCATCAGCGACACAGCCTTGCCCGACCGTCCCGCGCGACCTGTCCGCCCGATGCGGTGGACGTAATCCTCGGGATGCGATGGCAGGTCGAAATTGAACACATGGCTGACCGAGGGCACATCGAGCCCGCGCGCGGCCACGTCCGAGGCAATCAGCAACCGCAATTCGCCATTGCGGAAGCGCTCCAGCGTGCGGGTGCGCACCGACTGGTCAAGATCACCGTGGATCGGGGCCGCGTCGAGCTTGTGCTTGATCAGCGACTTGGCCAGCACATCCACCTCGACCTTGCGATTGCAAAAGATGATCGCGTTCTCCAGCTTCTCGCCTTCGGCGGCGATGATCGCGCGCAGCGCATCGCGCTTGGCCTTGGCGGCAGCGTCGCGCCGGGTGGGGGCAAGCTGGATCAGTTCCTGTGCGATGGTCTCGGACGCGGTGGCCTGACGCGCCACCTCGACCCGTACCGGGTTCGACAGGAAGGTGTTTGTCACCCGCTCGATCTCGGGGGCCATGGTGGCCGAGTAGAAGAAAGTCTGGCGGGTGAATGGTGTCAGCCCGAAGATACGCTCGATATCGGGGATGAAGCCCATGTCGAGCATGCGATCGGCTTCATCCACCACCATCACCTCGACACCGGTCAGAAGCAGCTTGCCGCGCTCGAAATGATCGAGCAGGCGACCCGGTGTGGCGATCAGCACATCCACGCCCCGGTCGATCAGCTTGTCCTGCTCGCCAAAGGCCACGCCGCCGATCAGCAATGCCTTGGTCAGGCGGGTATGCTTGGCGTAAGTGTCGAAATTCTCGGCCACCTGCGCGGCGAGTTCACGGGTGGGTGCCAGCACCAGACTGCGCGGCATCCGCGCCCGTGCCCGACCCCGTCCCAGACGGGTGATCAGCGGTATCGTGAAAGAAGCGGTCTTGCCCGTCCCTGTCTGGGCGATGCCCAGCACATCGCGCCCTTCAAGCGCGTGTGGAATGGCTTCTGCCTGGATGGGGGTCGGGGTGGTGTAGCCCGCGTCAGAAATGGCTTTGAGGACCTTGGGGTCCAGCTTCAGGTCGGAAAATTGGGTCATTTGCGTCCATCTGATACGGCATCGGGCCGTATTCGGTTATGGGACGCCTGTTTCCGCGCCCCGCTTGCGGAAATGCTGCAGCCTGCAACACCATATCGCGCCTAACCTATTTTGCTGCGCAGGTCAATGATCATGGGCTTTGCTGTCTACGCGGCAGGGCAGGGCAAGAGCGCTGTTGCAGGGGCGCGCGTTCCGCGCTATTGCTCTGCGCGCTGGCCGTGCGGGTGTGGCGGAATGGTAGACGCAGAGGATTCAAAATCCTCCGCCGCAAGGCGTGAGAGTTCGAGTCTCTCCACCCGCACCAGCCAGTTTGTCACCTCTGACGCAGACAAAAAAAAGCCGCGCCCGGATGGCGCGACTTTGGTGTTCTGACGGCGCTGGATCAGCTCGAGCTGGCCGCGCTCTTCTTGGCCTCGGTCGCTTTGCGCACAGCCTCTGAGCCCTCGGATGCCGCCGGTTTTGCAGCCGGGGCCGCGGGCGTGGGGGCAGAGTGTTTCGCGCCGGACTCGCGGTTGGTCTGCAACGGGTCATCCTGACGCTGCACCGAGCCTTCGAAATGCGCACCCGATTCGATCGCTATGGTCTTGTGGATGATGTCGCCTTCGACCTGCGCCGACGAGGTCAGCCGCACTTTCAGCCCGCGCACGCGCCCGATGACGCGACCATTGATGACGATGTCATCGGCCACGATCTCTCCGCGGATGGTCGCGGTCTCGCCCACAGTGAGCAGATGCGCGAGGATATCACCATCGACCATGCCCTCGATCACGACATCGCCGGTGGTCTTGATGTTCCCGGTGATCGTCAGATCCGAAGCCAGCACCGATGCGGCGGATTTGGATTTGGTCACATGCGTCCCGGCGGGCTCGGCATTGCTCGAGCGCAGGAAGGACGGTGTGGATTCGACCGGCTTGGCGGGAGGCTTCTCAGCCGCTTTCGGTCCGGGTTCATTGATGCGACTCTTAGAAAACATTGTCTCCAGCCCTTACATAGGTGAGTGGGTTCACTGGCCGACCATTGACCCGCACTTCGTAGTGCAGATGCACCCCGGTCGACGCTCCAGTGGTGCCCATACCACCGATTCTCTGCCCGCGCGAGACCCTTTGTCCGGACCGCACGTCGATAGAGTTCAAATGGGCGTAATATGTTTCGATCCCGAAATCATGCTGAATGATGACCAGATTGCCATATCCGCCCTGGCGCCCGGCCTGTTTTACAACGCCGTCAGCCGTGGCTGTAATCGGTGTTCCGCGCGGACCGGCCCAGTCCAGCCCGTTATGCATCCGGCTGCGACCGGTCAGCGGGTGACGGCGCATCCCGAAGCCCGAGGTCTGGCGGACAGTGCGCGCATTGACCGGGCGGGCCACCGGAAGACGGTCAAGCCCACGACGATAGGCATCCACATCGGCCATGCGATTCAAGATGGCATTGGCGCGCGCGATATCCGCCCCCGGGCCCATGGTGCCCGATGTCGAGATCGCGATTGGGCGCAACGAGTCGGTCTGCGAATTGGCCCCCTGGCGCACCAGCCGCCGGATCTGGTCTGACGACACGCCTGCACTGCGGAATACCCGTTCCAATGGTGAGACCACCTGTTCCAGCGCCTCTTCAAGCTGGCTGAAGATGACGTGGTTGCGGTCTTTCAGAAGCTCGTTTTCCATCGCCAGCAGCCGGGCCTGATTGCGGGCCTGTTCGGCATCCATGCCCAGTTCATGCGTGTTCTGGCTGACGCGATCCATCGCGGCGAGCATGTAGTCGAGCATTTCTTCATTATCGCGCGAGCGGTCGGCGGCGGTGCGGGTCGAGCCGGTCTCGGCCTCGAGCGTGCGGGTCACTTCAGCAAGACGTGCGCGCGCCTCGTCGCGTTCCTGAACGACACGGCGAACAGTGCCATGGATCGAGTCGATTCCTGTCTCCAGTTCCAGCCGCCGTTGTTCCGAGGCAAGAAGCTGGATCTGCATCTCCGAGATTCGCTCCATCGCCTCGGCGAAGCGGGCATGGGCGGCCTCGGTCTCGATCGCACGGGCGTCGCGCTCGGCGGCAAGCTGATTGAGGCGCTGTTCGTAATTTGCCTGTTCGCGCAGCGCCTGATCGCGCAACGTGCCCGAGCCGATCACATCCATCAGCAGGATCGAGGTCGCAACAATCGACCAGGCGATGAACAGCGCGACCCCGCCGATGGCAACGGCCTGTGTCGCGGGGCGCAGGCGCACGAAACGGGTGGTGTTATTGGAGCGAAGGAAAAGCCGTTGTTCCGGCAGGCGGCTTTCCAGCGTCTGGCTCAGTCGCACTAGGTGTCGTCTCAAGGCTACTGTCCTGTTCTTTCTCGGATCTGCTCTCGTTCCGGGCACTTCCGTCGGTCGGTATTGTCACAAGCACGCACTGACGAGAGGCAACGCGCTGAGTTACCAAGTCTTAACTCCTCTAGCGGAGGTTTTGTGCAAGAGGCAACAAAGATGTGGACTGTTGCAGTCGCGCATCAGCCAAGGTGGCGAGAATCAGCGAAATCTTGCCGATAAATCGCCCCGGCTGCGGCGTGACAGGGGGGGGCGGGGTCAGACTGGCTCGGTCAGCGGCCAGTAGAAATCGGGTGGCAGACCGGCCTGCGCGCGCTTTTCCTCGTTAAAGGGCGGCTTCAGGGGGCTGTGGAAATACCGCCGCACGAGTTCCAGAAACACAGGCTGCGGGTCCAGCCCCTGCCGCCCGCAAAGGAAGTTGAACCATTTCGAGCCATAGGCGACATGGCCCACTTCCTCGGCATAGATGGTCTTCAGGGCCTCGACCGCATCGCGCTCGTCCGCGCGCTCGAATATCTCGATCATGCCCGGTGTCACATCAAGGCCCCGCGCCTCGAGCACCATCGGCACCACGGCGAGGCGTCCCAGAATATCGGCGGCCGTATCTTCGGCCGCGCGCCACATTCCGGCATGGGCGGGCAGGGCGCCGTAGTGACTGCCCATCGCGTCCAGACAGTCGCAGATCAGATTGAAATGCTTTGACTCTTCATCCGCCGCCTTCACCCAGTCATCGTAGAACCCGGGTGGCATGTCGGTTTCGTGAAAGCGCGCGACCAGATCCCAGTGCAGATCGACTGCGTTAAGTTCGATATGTGCAATCGCGTGCAGCAGCGCAATCCGCCCCTGCGGGCTGCCGGGGCGGCGGCGGGGTACGTCGCGCGGGTCCAGCAGTTCGGGCCGCGCGGGGCGGGCGGGCCGGTCCGGTGGTGTGGCCTTGCCCAGCTCCAGAGGCGTGCCCGCCTTGCGCGCGGCGAACCACGCTGCCGCATGGGCGCGCGACAGCGCGGTCTTCTCGCGCCCGTTTGCCGTGCTCAGCACTGCCACGGCCATCTCGCGCAGTGTCGTGCTCACAGCGCTTTTACCGCGTCGAGCACTTCGGCTGCGTGCCCCTTGGCCTTGACCTTGCGCCAGACCTGCGCAATCCGCCCGTCGCCATCGATCAGGAATGTCGCGCGCTCGATCCCCATCGAGACCTTGCCATACATGTTCTTCTCGACCCAGACGCCGTAATTCTCGCATGTGTCGCCCTCGGCATCCGAGACGAGAATCACGCCCAGATCATGTTTGGCGATGAACTTGTCATGCTTGGCGACCGTATCTTTTGACACCCCGATCACCTGCGCGCCCGCGGCCTTGAATTCTTCACCCAGCGCGGTGAACTCCAGGGCTTCGGTGGTGCAGCCCGGCGTGTCGTCGCGCGGGTAGAAATAGAGCACGATTTTGTGGCCCTTGAACTCGGACAGGCTCACCTCGCCGCCGCCATCGCGGGGTAGGGTGAATGCGGGGGCCATTTCGCCTTGCTGTGCCATCGGCATCTCCTCTTTCACGAAACTGTTGGCCCAGTTGTAGCGGCATCGGGGCCAAGTTAAAGGGGCGTCGAGTCAAAGCAAGGCGCGCACGATGAAGCTGTCGGATTTCGATTTTGACCTGCCCGAAGACCTGATCGCGACGCGCCCGGTGCGCCCGCGTCCGGCTGCGCGTCTGCTGCTGGCCGAAGGTGCGCGGATCAGCGACCGCCATGTGGCCGATCTGCCCGAAATCCTGCGCCCCGGTGATCTGCTGGTGATCAACCGCACCCGCGTGATTCCCGCGCGTCTAAGCGGCACGCGGCTGCGCAACAGCGTGCAGGGCGCCGTGCGCGCGAATGTGGAACTGACGCTACTGGAGCCTCTGCCCGACGGGCAATGGCGCGCGCTGGCAAAGCCGTTGCGCAAGCTCGCCGAGGGCGAGCGGGTCGAGATTGCCGAGGGATTTGCTGCTGACGTGACCGCGCGCAGCGCCGAGGACGTGACCCTGCGCTTCACGCTCGAAGGCGACGCATTCCACGCTGCGCTCGATGCTGCAGGTCAGATGCCGCTGCCGCCCTATATCGCGGGTCGGCGCAAGGCCGATGCGCAGGACCGCGAGGATTACCAGACCGTCTTTGCCCGCGACCCCGGCGCGGTTGCGGCCCCCACGGCCTCGCTGCATTTCGATGACGGGCTGATGGACGCGCTGAAGGCGCGCGGAGTGCGCTTTGCCGATGTGACGCTGCATATCGGCGCGGGCACCTTCCTGCCGGTCAAGGTCGATGACATTCGCGACCACCAGATGCACGCCGAATGGGGCGAGTTGCCTGAGGCCGCTGCGAACGCGATCACGGAGACCCGCGCGGCAGGCGGACGCGTGATCCCGGTGGGCACGACTGCGCTGCGGCTGATCGAGACGGCGGCCACGGGCCCCGGCCAGATCGCGCCCTGGCGGGGCAAGACCGATATCTTCATCACGCCGGGGTACCGGTTTCGCGTCAGTGACGGGCTGATGACCAATTTTCACCTGCCGAAATCCACGCTGATGATGCTGGTCTCGGCGCTGATGGGGCCGGAGCCGATCCGCGCGATCTATGCCCATGCCATCGCCGCGCGCTACCGCTTCTTTTCCTATGGCGATGCCTCGCTGCTCTTGCCCTGATTGCGACCCGGACCTGTCGCTTCTGTCATACTCCTGTTCCCCATTCGCCGCTACACTGCGCGCGACCCAATCGTGAGCCTCTTCAATGTTCAAAGTCTTCACCGCATCCTGGGCGCTTCTGCTGGGTATGATGTTCCTGATGGTCGGCAATGGCGTACAGGGCACGCTCTTGGGCATTCGCGGCGCGATCGAGGGGTTCTCCACCTCCCAGATGTCGATCGTCATGTCGGCTTATTTCGCGGGTTTCCTGTTCGGATCGAAAATGGCACCGGAACTGATCCGCCGCGTTGGCCATGTGCGCGTCTTCGCGGCACTCGGCTCGTTGATTTCGGCGGTGCTGGTGCTCTATGCCGTGATCCCCGACTGGATCGTCTGGACGCTGCTGCGCGTGCTGATCGGTTTCTGCTTCTCGGGGGTTTATGTCACGGCGGAAAGCTGGCTGAACAACACGGCCAGCAATGAAAACCGCGGCCAGGCACTGTCGCTCTACATGATCGTGCAGATGGTGGGGATCATCGCGGCGCAGGCGTTGATCAACTTTGCCGACCCGGCGGGGTTCCTGTTGTTCATCATCCCCTCGGTGCTGGTCTCGCTGTCCTTTGCGCCGATCCTGCTTTCGATCAGCCCCGCGCCCACATTCGGGACCACCAAATCCATGTCGATCCGTGAACTCTATGGCGTGTCACCGCTGGGGGTGGTGGGGATCTTCCTGATGGGGGGGGTGTTCGCGGCGATGTTCGGAATGACGGCGGTCTGGGGCACCGAGGCGGGCTTGAGTGTGTTCGAGATCTCGGTCTTTACCGCCGCAATCTATTTCGGTGGGTTGGTGTTCCAGTATCCCATCGGCTGGCTGTCAGACCGGGTCGACCGGCGCAAGCTGCTGGTCATCGTGGCGCTGATCGGCAGCGCTGGCGGGGCCATAGCCGTGCTGTTCAACCTGAGTTTCATCTGGCTTCTGGGCGTGGCGCTGATCATCGGCGGCATTTCTAACCCGCTCTATTCGCTGTTGGTGGCTTATACGAATGACTATCTGGACCATGACCAGATGGCGGCGGCTTCTGGCGGTCTGCTATTCGTCAACGGACTGGGAGCGATCATTGGGCCGCTGGCGATTGGCTGGCTGATGGCATTGATCGGGCCGTCGGGTTTCTTCCTGTTCATCATCTTGCTGACAACATCGCTTGCCGTCTACGCCTTGTGGCGCATGACGCAGCGCCCCGCGGTGTCGGTTGCAGAAACCGGACCTTTCGCAGCGGTTTCGCCTGTTGTCTCGGCGGCAACAGTTGATGCGGTTTACAGCGAACTGTCCGAGCAGCAGACGGAAACCTCCTGAAAATGTGGCATTTTCGCAAGAAACCGCCGGCTCAAACTCATGTGAGTGCAAATTTCTTGAGCAGTTTGCGAATCATTGGCAGGGTCTAGGCAGGTAGACGACAAAGGGATACGCAATGTCGACGGTTGATGAGGTCATTTCGTTCTGGGTCGATGAGGTTGGACCGGAAGGATGGTACAAGGCAGACCCGGACCTGGACGCGGAGATCCGGCACCGTTTTGGCGCGCTGTGGGAAAAGGCCCGCGCGGGACGACTTGAACGCTGGGCCTCTTGCCCGCGGGGCTGTCTGGCCTTCCTGATCGTGACCGACCAGTTCCCGCGCAACATGTTCCGCGAGGATGGCCGTGCCTTCGCCACTGATGATCTCGCGCGCAAGGTTGCGGCGCGGGCCTGTCATCTGGGCTTCGACCGCCGCATCCCCGAACCCGCGCGGCAGTTCTTCTACCTGCCGCTGATGCATTCCGAAAGCCAGATGGATCAGGACCGCTGCGTGCGCATGTTCCTGCTTCGGATGCCCGAGACTGGCGCGGACAACATGTTGCACGCGCGCGCGCACCGCGCCGTTATCCGCCAGTTCGGCCGCTTTCCTTATCGCAATGATGCGCTGGGCCGCGAGACAACTCCGTCCGAGCGCGAGTTCCTTGAGCGTGGCGGGTATATGTCGGCGGTCGAGGAATTGCAGCAAGCTGCATGACCTCAGTGCCACGGCCATGCATGCAGCGCATGGCGGACACCCTCGGCTCTGCGTTGCGGCAGTGCGAGAAATAGTTTAATGGCAAACCATATTCCAGTCGCGGCGCAGGGGAGGAACTCAGATGGCAGCCAAAGCGTTTGACGTCGTCGTAATCGGGGCAGGGCCGGGGGGCTATGTCGCCGCCATCCGCGCCGCGCAACTGGGCAAGTCCGTGGCCATTGTCGAACGCGAGCATCTGGGTGGCATCTGCCTGAACTGGGGCTGTATTCCGACCAAGGCCATGCTGCGCTCGGCGGAAGTGTTCCATCTGATGCACCGTGCCAAGGAATTTGGGCTCAAGGCCGACGGGATCGGCTACGATCTGGACGCGGTGGTCAAGCGCTCGCGCAAGGTCGCGGGGCAACTCTCGGGCGGCATCGGCCATCTGATGAAGAAGAACAAGATCACGGTGATCATGGGGGCCGCCACCCTGCCTGCCAAAGGCAAGGTCAGCGTCAAGACCGATAAGGGCACCGAGGAACTGACCGCACCGAACATCATTCTGGCCACCGGCGCGCGGGCACGCGAATTGCCCGGGCTGGAAGCGGATGGCGATCTGGTCTGGACCTACAAGCACGCCCTCACCCCCAAACGCATGCCGAAAAAGCTGCTGGTGATCGGTTCGGGCGCGATCGGGATCGAATTCGCGTCATTCTTCAACACGCTTGGCGCGGACACGACGGTTGTCGAGGTGATGGACCGCATCCTGCCGGTGGAAGATGCCGAAATCTCGGCCTTCGCGCAGAAACAGTTCGAGAAACAGGGTATGAAGATCATGGCCAAGGCCATGGTCAAGAAACTTGATCGCGCGGCACCAAAAGTGACCGCCCATATCGAGCGCGACGGCAAGACCGAGACCATGGAATTCGACACTGTGATCTCGGCGGTCGGGATCGTGGCCAATACCGAAGGGCTGGGGCTGGAGGAACTGGGCGCGAAGCTCGACCGTTCCTTCGTGGTGACAGATGAATATTGCCGCACCGGGGTCGAGGGACTCTATGTGATTGGCGATGCGACCAATGGCCCCTGGCTTGCCCACAAGGCCAGCCACGAGGGTGTCATGGTGGCCGAGCTGATCGCAGGCGGGCACCCGCATGCGGTGGACCCGTCTTCGATTGCGGGTTGCACCTATTGCCACCCGCAAGTGGCCTCCGTCGGGTTGACCGAAGCCAAGGCGAAGGACGCGGGCTATAGCGTAAAGGTCGGCCGCTTCCCCTTCATCGGCAATGGCAAGGCGATTGCACTGGGCGAGTCGGAGGGGATGATCAAGACCATCTTCGACGCCAAGACCGGCGAGTTGCTGGGTGCGCATATGGTGGGCGCGGAAGTGACCGAGTTGATCCAGGGCTATGTGGTGGGCCGTCAGCTGGAGACGACAGAAGAGGATCTGATGAACACGGTCTTCCCGCATCCGACACTCAGTGAGATGATGCATGAATCGGTGCTCGACGCTTACGGACGGGCGATTCATTTCTGAGTTCTGACCAAAAGGCGCGGCTGCGCCGCAAGATCTTTACAACGCGCCCTGCCTTGCGGCAGGGCGCGTCGCGGTTTTGAGTATTTTTGGCAAGAAAATGAGACTTTGCAAATGTTCATAAAATGTTCACGCATTTTGCTTGGAGACTCGCCGCGTGCAGTCTATGTTTGCAGCTGTCAGTCTTGGGGGGCCGGATGGGCGAGCAGAAATTCATCGAAGTGCGTGGCGCGCGCGAGCATAATCTGAAGAATATCGATGTGGTCCTGCCGCGCGACAAGCTGGTGGTGATTACGGGTCTGTCCGGTTCGGGCAAGTCGAGCCTCGCCTTTGATACGATCTATGCCGAGGGGCAGCGGCGCTATGTGGAAAGCCTGAGCGCCTATGCACGCCAGTTCCTCGACATGATGCAGAAACCGGATATGGACCATATTTCAGGCCTGTCGCCGGCGATTTCCATCGAGCAAAAGACGACATCCAAGAACCCGCGCTCCACGGTCGGCACGGTGACCGAGATATACGACTATTTGCGGCTGCTGTTCGCGCGCGCGGGCACGCCTTACAGCCCCGCGACCGGCCAGCCCATCGAGGCGCAGCAGGTGCAGGACATGGTTGACCGGATCATGGCGCTGGAGGAAGGCACGCGCGCCTATCTGCTCGCCCCCATCGTGCGCGACCGCAAGGGCGAATACCGCAAGGAGTTTCTGGAACTGCGCAAGCAGGGGTTCCAGCGGGTCAAGGTGGATGGCGCGTTTCATGATTTGGACGAGCCACCCGTGCTCGACAAGAAATTCCGCCATGACATCGATGTGGTGGTGGACCGGATCGTGGTACGCGAAGGGATGGAGACTCGGCTGGCGGACTCGCTTCGTACCGCGCTTGATCTGGCCGACGGGATCGCGGTGCTGGAAGAGGCGAAGGAGGATGGCGCACGGATCACATTCAGCGAGAAATTCGCCTGCCCGGTCAGTGGCTTCACCATTTCCGAGATCGAACCGCGGCTGTTTTCCTTCAACGCGCCATCGGGGGCCTGCCCGGCCTGCGACGGGCTGGGCGTGGAGCTGTTCTTTGACGAGCGGCTGGTTGTGCCTGATGCGGCCCTGCGGCTGGCGGATGGCGCAATCGCGCCATGGCGCAAGGGCAAGTCGCCCTATTTCCTTCAGACCATCGAGTCGCTGGCGGCGCATTATGAATTCGACGCGAAAGCCCCGTGGAAAGCGCTGCCCGCCCATGTGAAACAGGTGTTGCTCTATGGCTCGGGTGGCGAGGAATTGCCGTTTCGCTATGACGAGGGCGGGCGGGTCTATAATGTGACGCGCGCCTTCGAGGGGGTGATCCCGAATATGGAGCGGCGCTATCGCGAGACCGACAGCGCCTGGGTGCGAGAGGAGTTCGAGCGCTATCAGAACCAGCGCGCCTGCGGGGTGTGCGAGGGGCATCGGCTGAAGCCCGAGGCGCTGGCGGTGAAGATAGGCGGCTTGCATGTCGGGCAGGTCACGAACATGTCGATCCGCGAGGCGCTGGCCTGGGTGGAGGGGGTGCCCGAGGCGCTCTCAAGGCAGAAGAACGAGATTGCCTGTGCGATTCTGAAGGAGATCCGCGAGCGGCTGGGGTTTCTGGTCAATGTGGGGTTGGATTACCTGACTTTGGGGCGGCATGCGGGCACTTTGTCAGGTGGCGAGAGCCAGCGCATCCGGCTGGCGAGCCAGATCGGCTCGGGGTTGACAGGGGTGCTCTATGTGCTGGATGAGCCCTCGATCGGGCTGCATCAGCGCGACAATGACCGGCTGCTGACCACGCTGCGGAACCTGCGTGATCAGGGCAATACGGTGATCGTGGTCGAGCATGACGAGGAGGCGATTCGCACCGCTGACCATGTGCTCGATATCGGCCCTGGTGCAGGTGTGCATGGCGGGCGGATCGTAGCAGAGGGGACACCGGCAGAGGTGATGGCCGAGCCCGCCAGCCTGACCGGGCAGTATCTGAGTGGCGCAAGAGAGGTCGCTGTCCCAAAGACCCGGCGCAAGGGCAATGGCAAGGCGCTTAAAGTGGTGAAGGCCAGCGGCAACAACCTGCGCGATGTGACGGTCGAGTTTCCGCTGGGCAAATTCGTCTGCGTGACGGGGGTGTCGGGCGGGGGCAAATCCACCCTGACCATCGAGACCTTGTTCAAGACTGCCTCGATGCGACTCAATGGCGCGCGCCAGACGCCTGCACCCTGCGAGACGATCAAGGGGCTCGAGCAACTCGACAAGGTGATCGATATCGACCAGCGCCCGATCGGGCGTACGCCGCGCTCGAACCCGGCCACCTACACTGGCGCGTTCGGGCCGATCCGCGACTGGTTTGCCGGGCTGCCGGAATCGCGCGCGCGAGGCTACAAGCCGGGGCGGTTTTCCTTCAACGTCAAGGGCGGGCGCTGCGAGGCCTGCCAGGGTGACGGGGTGCTGAAAATCGAGATGAATTTCCTTCCGGACGTCTATGTCACCTGCGAGACCTGCAAGGGCAAGCGCTACAATCGCGAGACGCTGGAGGTGCTGTTCAAGGGCAAGTCCATTGCCGATGTGCTGGACATGACCGTGGAGGAGGCGCAGGGGTTTTTCGAAGCTGTGCCTTCGATCCGCGAAAAAATGGATGCGCTGATGCGTGTGGGCCTAGGGTATATCAAGGTGGGTCAGCAGGCCACGACGCTTTCGGGTGGGGAAGCGCAGCGGGTGAAGCTGTCGAAAGAATTGTCGCGGCGGTCGACGGGGCGCACCTTGTACATTCTCGATGAACCCACAACAGGGCTGCATTTCGAGGATGTACGCAAGCTGTTGGAAGTGCTTCATGAATTGGTCGATCAGGGAAATACGGTTGTGGTGATCGAGCACAATCTCGATGTGATAAAGACTGCCGACTGGATCATCGACATTGGCCCCGAGGGCGGGGATGGCGGCGGGCAGATCGTGGCTGTCGGCACGCCGGAAGCTGTGGCGGCGACTGAGGCCAGCCATACCGGGCGTTATCTGGCGCCGATGCTGGATGCGCGGCGCGTGGCGGCGGAATAGGCGCGAAGGCGGGGCCGCCCTCGGGGGCATCGAGCCCCCTCGGGCGGCGCTGCCGCGGCGTGCCCGCACGGTCTGCGCGGCCCGGTGCCGGAAGGGCGGCACCGCGCTGTTGGTGTGAGTATTTGTGGCAAGAAAATGCGGGCGAGGTGTCAGTCGGCCGCCTGTGCGAGCAGTGCGTCGAGTTCGGCCACGGTCGCGACCGGTCGGAAAAAGCTGCGCAGCGACGGGTCGGCGAAGCCCTGAGCGATGACATGATCGACCAGTGTCACCAGCGGTTGCCAGAATCCATCCAGGTCCAGCAGGTAGATGGGCTTTGTGTGAAGCCCGATCTGGCGCCAGGTCAACACCTCGAAGAACTCGTCCAGCGTGCCAGCCCCGCCCGGCAGTACCACCACGATGTCGGAATTGGTGAACATCACCTTCTTGCGCTCATGCATCGTCTCGGTCACGACCAAGGTGCCAAGGTTGCGCTTGCCCTGTTCGGCCTGCATCAGATGGGTGGGGATGACGCCGAAGACATCGGCCCCCGCGCCTTGTGCGCTGCGGGCGATCTCGCCCATGATCCCGATATCGCCCGCGCCATAGACCAGCCGCCAGCCGCGCCGGGCGATGAGGGTGCCGAGGTCGCGGGCTTGTGCGGCATAGAGGGGCGACGTGCCGGGGCGCGAACCGCAGAAGACGCAGATAGAGAGGGCGGGGAGGGGCATTGGGGCTCACCTTGCAAGGAATTGTTTTGCGACGGGGTAATCGGCTTGGTATGGTCATGCAAGTTTTAGCGGGCCTGCGTCAGGCCCTTGTGAGTGCGCCATGCTGAATTTTCTGCCCAAGGGAATGATCGCGCAACTGGCCGTGGGCTCGGTCGCTGTGGCGGGTGCGGCCTCGATTGCCTATGTCGTCGTCGCCCCGAGGGAAGACCTGCCGTCAGTGTCCGATCCTGTTCCCGAGGTCGCGACCGTGCCCGAGACCGAACCGGAAACAGCGTCCCGGCCTGCCCCGGACTCTGAGCCACCGCTGCAGGCCGAACCCGATGCGACCGACCCGCCGCAGGTCGCGGCAGTCGAGCCGAGTGCGGCAGGGCTGCCTGCGGAGGACAATGCTCCGGAGCTTCGGCCCGATGCCCTGGTGCCGTTGTCGGACATGGCCCCATCCTTCGATATCGTGCGGGTCACTGACCTTGGCAACGCGCTGATTGCGGGCAAGGCCCCTGCCAGCAGCACTGTCTCGACCTTGATTGATGAGGTGGCAGTCGCGCAGACGGTCAGCACACCGACGGGCGAATTCGTTATGATGTTCGACCTTGATGTGAGTGCGGTGCCAAGGGTGCTGGAACTCGAAGCGCGCCTGTCAAATGGCGACCGCGTGCGCTCGCAGGAGACCCTGATGCTTGCCCCGCGCAGCACTGCTCTGGCCGCTTCCATGGAGGAGAGCCCGGTTCCGGGTCTGCCGCAGCAGGAGGCAGCGCTGGAGGTGGCAGAGGCTGCGCCGCCGGTTGCCGATACGCAAGCGCCTGATGCGCCACGACTGGCATCCGTGCCAGAGGCCGCAGACACGCCCGGGGTCGGGTCGTCCGACAGCAGCGCGCCGCTGGCGATGCTGATGCGCGCGGATGGCTCGATGATGATGCTGGACGACGGCGCGCAACAGCGCGATCAGGGCGATGGCGTCAGTATCGACACAGTGGTCTATGACGCAGAGGGCGATGTGGCGCTGAGCGGACGCGCGGCACGCGGTGCAGCGGATATCCAGATCTATCTCGACAATCAGCCGATCATCCGTGCGCGCGCGCAGGCCGATGGCAACTGGCAGGCGCAACTGGCCGGGATCGAGCGCGGGGTTTACCGGCTGCGCGTCGATGAGCTGGACGAGGCCGCGCAGGTGGTCTCGCGCGCCGAGATCCCGTTCGAGCGCGTCACTCCCCAGATCGCGCGCGAGGCATCGGGGCCGCAGGCGGTGATCGTGCAGCCGGGAAACACGCTCTGGGCGATGTCGGTTGAACGCTACGGTGAGGGGATGCGTTTCATGCGCATCTTTGACGCCAACCGCGACCAGATCCGCAACCCGGATCTGATCTATCCCGGTCAGGTCTTCGTGCTGCCCGAAGAATAGCAACGGCTGCGCAATTGGCCAGGGAGCAACCCTCAAGCACCCCTCAGAGCCCGCCACTTGACCCCTAATCCCCTGTCACATAGATGACAGTCGCCGAGGACGGCTTCGGACACTCATTTGTCACATGCAGGGACGACCCTGCGACGATGGAGATGTCGATGCCGTGGGTCTATCTGTTTTTCGCAGGCGTTCTCGAAATCATCTGGGCCGTTGCGATGAAGCAGTCGCACGGGTTCACGCGGGTCGGGCCGACCCTTGTGATGGTGCTGGCCATGATCGGCAGCTTCGCCCTGCTGGCGCTGTCGATGAAGACCCTGCCCTTGGGAACTGCCTATACGATCTGGACCGGGATCGGTGCGCTGGGGGCGTTTTGCGTGGGTGTTCTGGCGCTCGGAGAAGGGGTCGGCCCGATGCGCCTGCTGGCGGCGGTGCTGATCCTGTCCGGACTGGTGCTGATGAAGCTGTCCGGGGACGGGAGCGCATGAGTGCGGGGCGGCAGGGGGCTGCTGCGCCTCTGGCCTTTCCCGGTCCGCGATCCTAGATTGCGCCCATAGCCTTCCGAAAGCCCAGTGATGACCGCCACCGACTCCGCCACCGACCCTGCCGCGACCCGGACCACGCCCACCGCTGCGCAGGAGCGCGCCAGCGGCTGGCGCACCATTCGCCGTGTGGCCCCGTATCTGTGGCCCGCTGACAAGCCATGGGTGCGCAAGCGCGTGGTGCTGGCGCTGGTGGCGCTGGTGCTCGCCAAGCTGGTCGCTGTGGGCACGCCGTTCTTCTACAAGGCGGCCGTGGACGCATTGGCGGGCGAGGGCGCGGCCTGGATGCTCGCCGTGGGCGCGGTGGGGTTGACCGTGGCTTATGGTGTCGCGCGGCTGATGGAGATCGGCTTTCAGGAATTGCGCAATGTGCTGTTCACCCGTGTGGGCCAGCGCGCGCTGCGCCAACTGGCGCTGGAGACCTTCGGCCATATCCACCGTCTCAGCCTGCGTTATCACATCACCCGCAAGACCGGGGGCCTGAGCCGGATCATCGAACGGGGCGTGAAGGGGGTGGAATTCCTGCTGCGCTTTCTGCTGTTCTCGATCTTTCCGCTGGTCCTGCAACTGCTGATGATTGCCGTGATCTTCTTCTGGCTTTTCGATATCTGGTACCTGGTTGCCGTGGTGGTGACGATCGGCCTCTATGTCTGGTTCACATTTCGGGTCACCGAATGGCGCGTGCGCCAGCGCCGGATCATGAACCAGCAGGACACGGACGCCAACCAGAAGGCCATCGACAGCCTGCTGAATTTCGAAACCGTCAAGTATTTCAACGCCGAAGGCATGGAGGCGCGGCGCTATGATGGCGCCATGGCGAAATATGAAGAAGCCGCCGTCAGCACCAATTATTCGCTGGCGCTGTTGAATTTCGGGCAGGCCTTCATCATCACCACCGGCCTCGTGGTCGTGATGGTGCTTGCCGCCATGGGCGTGCAGCGGGGCGATCTGAGCGTGGGCGACTTCGTCCTGGTCAATGCCTATATGATCCAGATCACCATGCCGCTGAACTTCCTCGGTACAGTCTATCGCGAGATCCGGCAGGCATTGGTGGACATGGCCGAAATGTTCGACCTGCTCGACCAGCCGCCCGATGTGCGCGATGCGCCCGGTGCCCGGCCGCTGGAAGTCGGGCAGGGTGACGTCGTGTTTGAGGATGTGCAATTCGGCTATGACCCGGCGCGCGCGATCCTGCGCGGGATCGACCTGCGTGTGAAGGGCGGCGAGACCGTGGCCATCGTCGGCCCCTCGGGCTCGGGCAAATCGACCATCGGGCGGCTCTTGTTCCGCTTCTACGATGTGACCGGCGGCGCGATCCGCATCGACGGGCAGGATCTGCGCGACGTGACGCAATCGAGCCTGCATGCCGCGATCGGCGTGGTGCCGCAGGACACGGTGCTGTTCAATGACACCATTGCCTACAATATCGGATATGGTCGCGAAGGGGCGACACGGGCGGAAATCGAGGCAGCGGCCCGCGCAGCCCGGATTCACGAATTCGTCGCGGGCTTGCCCGAGGGCTATGACACGGCTGTGGGCGAGCGCGGGCTGAAGCTCTCGGGCGGCGAGAAGCAGCGCGTGGGCATCGCGCGGACGCTTCTGAAGAACCCGCCCATTCTGCTGCTCGATGAGGCGACGAGCGCGCTCGACACCCAGACCGAGCAGAGCATTCAGGAGAGCCTGCGCGCGATGGGGCAGGGACGGACCGTGCTGACCATCGCGCACCGGCTCTCGACCGTGGTCGATGCTGACCGGATCATCGTGCTGGAAGACGGGCGGATCATCGAGCAGGGCGCGCATGAGGCGCTGCTCGCCGCGCGCGGGCGCTATGCGCAGATGTGGGCGCGCCAGAGCGCCGAGGAGGCGTGAGCGGTGAAGGGGGAACGGCCCGGCTTTGGCACCCCGTTGCCGTGGCGCAGTGGCTTTGGCGTTGGGCGTCCGGGGTGCGCGCGCCGGGCCGTGCCCGCTGGCGCGGGCGGGCACTGTTCCGGGGGTGGTGATGCGCCGCCATGACGCCATCATCCTCGGGGCAGGGGCTGCGGGTATGTTTTGCGCCATCGAGGCGGCGCGGCGCGGGCGGCGC
Source organism: Paracoccaceae bacterium (assembly GCA_007116575.1). GTDB lineage: Bacteria > Pseudomonadota > Alphaproteobacteria > Rhodobacterales > Rhodobacteraceae > Roseinatronobacter. The sequence continues at coordinate 8,153 of SKIF01000069.1, read as the reverse complement.
GTGGCGCTGATCGACCATGCGAAAGCCCCCGGCGAGAAGATCCGCATCTCGGGCGGGGGGCGGTGCAATTTCACCAATCTCGACATCCGCCCCGAGCGCTTCCTGTCCGCCAATCCCCGCTTCGCGCGCTCGGCGCTCAGCCGCTACACGCAAGCCGACTTCATCGCCCGCATCGAGCGCGCGGGGATCGGCTGGCATGAAAAGACGCTGGGGCAGCTTTTCTGCGATGGCTCTGCGCGCGAGATCATCGCCATGCTGGTGGCCGATATGGCGGCATCGGGGGTGGAGTTGCATCTGGCCACACAGGTGGGCGAGATCACGCATGGTGACGGGTTCCATGTGCAGACCAGCGCGGGTGCGATGCAGGCCGACAAACTGGTGGTGGCCACGGGGGGCAAGTCGATCCCGAAGATGGGGGCGACCGGCTTCGGCTACGAGATCGCGCGCCGGTTCGGGCTGGCCGTGACCGAGACACGGCCCGCCCTGGTGCCGCTGACCTTCAGCGCCGCCCAGCTTGACGCGATCCGCCCGCTGGCGGGCGTGGCGCTGCCCGCCGAGGTCTCTGCCGGCGGGATCGGCTTTCGCGAGGGGCTCTTGTTCACCCATCGCGGGCTGTCAGGGCCGTCGATCCTGCAGATATCGAGCTACTGGCGCGAGGGGATGCCGATCACGGTCGATCTGTTGCCGGACGGGGATCTGGCGGCAGCGCTGGCGGCGGCAAAACAGGCAGGCGGGCGGCAGGCAGTGGCGAGCGCACTGGGGGCGCATCTGCCCGAGAAACTGGCCCGCCAGATCGTGGCGCGACTGGCGCTTGCGGGCAATCTGGCCGACCAGCCCAAGGCCGCACTGGCGCGACTGGCGCGCGAGGTGCATGAGTGGCAGTTGCGCCCGGTCGGAACCGAAGGCTACCGCACCGCCGAAGTGACGCTGGGCGGGGTGGACACGCGCGGGCTCGACGCGCGCAGCATGGCGAGCCGGACCCTGCCTGCCCTATATTTCATTGGCGAAGTCGTGGACGTGACAGGCTGGCTGGGCGGATACAATTTCCAGTGGGCCTGGTCCTCGGGCTGGGCGGCGGGGCAGGCCTTGTGAGCAGGCAGGCGCGCTTTGCACGCGACTGCCTTCTTTGGACCGATCATGGCCGGGATAACCACCCGCTCGTGCGCGCCGCTGCCAGATTTGCGGCCAGTGCCTCAGCCTGAAATCTGCTCGCGTAGCACCGATGCCGTCATCGACATGAAGAGGTAGATGCCAAGGAAGATCAGGAAGGCCAGCGCCGAATTCTCGGCCTTGCGGGGGTAGGTCGGGCTGTCCGGGGCGACCGGTTCGACCGAGAGGGCGAGATAGCGGACCTGTCGGCTGACCTCGATCCGGGCATTCTCGAGCTGCTGCATGGCCTGCGCGCGCATCATCTCGCGGGTCTGAACCTCGGCCTCTGCCATGATCAGCTGGCTCTGAACGCGGGCGAGCGAAACAGTGCCATCCGTGTCGCGCGTCAGCGAGCCGCGCAGTGTGTCGATCTCGGCGCGCAGAGCGGCTTCGCGGCGTTCGAGCGGCTGCACGCGGGCCTGGTTGGGCCGCGGGTTCGAGAGCAGTTCCTGCAGGCTGAGCCGTGTCTGCGTCAACTCGGTCTCGAGCGCGGAGATCTGCTGCGAGATCATCGACAATTCCACCTCGCCCGACAGGATCGAGGATTGTTCCTGCAGGTTGACGACGGCCAGCCGCGCCTCGGTCAGCCGCTCCTGCGCCTCATCAAGACCGGCGCGGGCCTCACCCAACTGGCTGTCGCGCAGGCGCTGGGTCATCATGTCGACCTGTTCTTCAGCGAAGCGGATCAGCGCGCGAGAGAAGCGTTCGCTATCTTCTGGCGTCGCGGCGATCACCTCCAGCCGGACCACGCCCTCGGTCGGATCATAGCCGATCTGGACATGGCGCTTGTAAAGCTTGAAGGCGTCTTCATTTGTCGCATCCTCTGACAATCGGCGCAGGATATCGATACCGGAGCCACTGAAATGCTCCTTGAATCCCTCTTCATCATCGAGCCGGTTCATCGCCGCGCGTGATTGCAGATAGGCTTGCACAGACGCAGCCTCGCTCTGCCCCCCCATGCCCATCCCGGCGGCCGAGGGCAACAGCCCTCCCACAGCTCCCATGCCGCCCTGACTGTCAGCCTGCTGGATGATGAACTGGCTCTCAGTGCCATACATCGGGGTTGCGATCAGATAAAAATACCAAGTTACCAGGAATGTCGGCAGCGTGACAAAGACCAGCAGGCGCGCTCCCAAAAGCGCCATGCGCTTGCGGCGGCGTTTGGCGATCTCGTGCTGGACGCGCTTGAGTTCTTTTTCGCGCTCGCTGGCAATCCGGGCCATGCGCTCTTTTGCGGCGGCGACGGGGTCGTCTGCGGTGGCGGGAGCTGCCGCCGGTGCAGTCTCGGGGCTCGGGGCAAGCTCGCGGCCTTGCTCGGCCTGATCATTCTGCACCAGAGACAGCAGGGTGGCGCGCGCGAACGGGTCAATGCCGCGCTGACGCAGCATCAGCACCGCTTCATAGGCCGAGGTCGGACGGATACCGTGTTTCTGGGCAACCCGCATCGCCATGCGCAATTGCCGCGCGGTCAGGCCCTCGTTGCGAATCGCTTCGAGGCTGGCCTCGGTGCCGGACGATCCCTCCAGGTCGGCAGTGCGGGGCTCATTCGCAGTCCGGGGTTCGGGTTCTCTGGCGACGCTTGGTTCAGCGCGCTCTTTTACCCCCGGCAATGGCGGTCGTGCAGTCACGGAAGCGGGCTCTGGCATCAGCTTGCGTGTCTGCGGTTCCCCCTCTCGCCTGACCTGAGCACCGGCATCGGGCGCACCGGCATCGGGCGCGCCCTGCTCGGGCGTGCCGACGGGGGTGCTGCGGCGCAAACGAAAGCGCTTGGATTTAATCGGTGTAGTCATAGAGTTCCTTGGCTTCCTCGAGAGTGTCGAAGAAATAGAGCTTGCCATCGTGCAGCACGGCTGCGGTGGTGCAGAACTTGGCGAGAATATCGGTCTGGTGCGAGACCACGACCAGTGTAGAGTTCTGGAAACGCTCGCTCATTACCGAGCCCGCACGGCGGTTGAAGCCGACATCGGTGGTGCTGGGCATCCCCTCATCGACGAGATAGAGATCAAAATTCATTGCCAGCATCAGCGACAGCGCCAAACGCGACCGCATGCCCTGGCTATAGGTGCCGATCGGCATATCGAAATATTCTTCGATGTCACACAACCAACGGCAAAATGCCTCGACCTCGTCAGGGTCAAGACTGTACAGCGTGGCGATGTAGCGGACATTCTCGGTACCGGAATGCTTGGTGTTCAGCCCGCCCATGAAGCCGAGCGGGAAGGAGACCGAGCAGTTGCGGTAGATTTTTCCCTCATCAGGTTTTTCCAACCCGGCCATCATGTTGATGACTGTGGTCTTGCCGGTGCCGTTCTTGGCGAGCACCCCAAGATTTTGGCCGCGCCGCACCTCGAAGCTGGCCTGGTCGAGAATGACCTTGCGCTGGGTTCCGGTCCAGAAGGACTTGCTGACATTCTCGAACTGCAGCATCAACGCGCCTCAAACCACTATGCCGGGGAAGCGCTTGCCGGTTTTTCCACGGCCATCTTTCACTTTCCCGACACCATCGCCCTCTTTATGCGCAGAAAAACGCTTTCAGGGCAATGATTACGCGCAAGCGGTAAAGACGGTGTGAAGCTGGCAGTGCCATCGCATGGCGGGCATCAAGACCCCGGAACATGGTCATGCGGTCGTGTCGAGGCCGATGATCGCGCGATTGTCGCGCGCCTACCGACCCCAGTTGCGGACGGCACCGCAATCCATATGCACAAAATTCGATCCCGAATAGCGCCCGACACCACCGGCATTGCACGAGATCGCTGCCTGGGCGATCTGGGCGACCGAGCGCGAGCGCAGGCGGACATCAGCGGCCTGCCCGCGAAGGTGCAAAGAGTTTTGTGCCACATTGCGCGAACGTGCGCGGAGCATGGCATTTGTCTGCGGCGACCGGTAGCCCGACAGCAGCATGTAGGGCTCGCTGACCTGCAGGATATTGTGAGTGGCCGTAAGCAGATCGAGCGTGCGAGTGTCGATTTCATGCACGGCATTGTTGCGCCAGTCGCGGAAGAAGTGATTGATCTCGGCCATCGACTCGGGGATGTAGCTGCCGTCGATCCAGTAGATCACGTCGATATTCTCACCCGTGCGCCCGGAATAGAATTTCAGCCGCCGGACGTCGCCAGCACCCCGCGCATAGGCGGGTGCAGCGGAAAAGAAGGGGGCGGCGGTGATGGCTGTTGCGGCAAATGCACTCAAGAGCGTGCGGCGGCGCAGTGTTGCTGTCTCTGAAAGCGGCATTGGTCGCTTGATCCCTCGTTCTGTTCTCATCATCTCATCCGCAGCCCGCTGCGGTTGCGATCCTGTTCCGACTGTCACTTTTCGAACACGGCAGTCGGTTCGCAGGCAGGCAGTAGACACACCTGACCTTGCGCGGAAATCTGACACACCTGCGACCCGAGCCCAAGACTGATTCTGTTGATGTCGCACTTTCGCCCAGGTCTTGAGCGGAATTCTGCCAGTTTGCTGTGGACGACCCGGCGCGGGGGCGAAGGGTGGCAGGGGGCTTGTGAGATGACATGCGCATTCTGTGCATGCCTGGGAGCTTAGCCCGAAAGCATTGACAAAGCCTGAAGGCCACACGCGCCGCCCGATGGCCGCCCTCGCGGTCTTGTTACTGGACGCGATCAGCGGTAATCTGCCTACTTCATCAAAGTCATAGGGGGATAGGATGGTGTTTTTCGGAAAGTTGCGCCCCGGCTCTGCAATCCGCAGCGGCGTGGCGGCAGCGGCACTCGCATTGATCCTGATTTCCCCTGCGACGACACAGGCACAGCAATTTCCGGCCTTCCGGCAGGCATTGGCGGAGCATGTCTCGGGTAACGAGGCCATTTCGGCGTTCTACCGGACACATGACTACCAGACACTCTGGACCGGCCCCGAGGATGCCCCCCGCCGCGAAGCATTGATCAATGCGCTGTCGCGCGCCGCTGATCATGGTCTGCCAGCGGCGCGCTATGATCTGCCCGGGCTGATCGCAGCTTTTGAGGCGGTCGAGAGCGAGCGGGACCGTGGCCAGCTCGAGGCCAGGGTGACCAAGGTGTTCGTGCAATTTGCGCGCGACTTGCACAGTGGCGTGATCGACCCGCGGCAAGTGGACCGCAGTATCGTGCGCGTGCTGCCCCGGCCCGACCCGAAAGAGCTTCTGAGTGAATTTGCCGAGGCCCCGGCGGCGAGTTTCATCCGCAACCTTGCGCCGTCGGCACCAGAATATGCACGACTGCTTCGCGCGCGCGAAGAGTTGGTGACGGTGATCGAGAACGGGGGCTGGGGGCCGCGTGTGCCCGAGACCCGCTTTACGGTGGGCACCTCGGGCGCGGCAGTGATTGCCTTGCGTAACCGGCTGATTGCCATGGGTTATCTGGAGCGCTCGGCCAGCGCCAGCTATGATGCGGCACTGCAGGGCGCGGTGCTGGAGTTCCAGATCAATCACGGTATCGAAGGGGACGGAATCGCCGGCCCGGCGACGATCCGTGCGCTCAATGTCGCCCCCGAGGAACGGTTGAAATCGGTCATCGTTGCGATGGAGCGCGAACGCTGGCTGAACATTCCGCGCGGTGACCGCCATATCTGGGTCAATCTGACGGATTTCTCCTCGTGGATCGTCGATCACGATCAGATCACCTTCCAGACCAAGTCGATCATCGGGGCGCAGCCCAGCGACCGGCAGACACCGGAATTCTCGGACCGGATGACCTATCTGGAAATCAACCCGGACTGGACATTGCCGCGCTCGATCCTGGCGCGGTCCTACTGGGGCGCGCTGGCCTCGGGCGGGGCGCAGCATCTTCAGATCGTGGATGCGCAGGGCCGCGTCGTGCCGCGCGGCGCGATCGATTTCTCGCGCTACACGCCGGCGAATTTCCCCTTCAACGTCCGTCAGCCGCCGGGACCACGCAATGCGCTGGGGGAAGTGAAATTCATGTTCCCCAACCCGTATGCGATCTACCTGCACGACACGCCTGACCGGCATCTGTTCAATACCACGGTACGGACGCATTCCTCGGGCTGCATCCGGCTGCAAGACCCGCGTGATTTTGCCTATGAATTGCTGTCGCGTCAGACGGATGACCCGCAGGGCCTGTATCATTCAGTGCTCAATACCCGGCAGCAGACCCGTGTCTATCTGGACGAGCCCGTGCCGGTACATCTGGTCTATCGCACGGCCTTTACCGATGTGCGCGGGGTGCTGAATTTCCGCAATGACATCTATGGTCGCGACGCGCGCATCTTCGAGGCGCTGATGCGCGCGGGCGCGGTGGATAACGGCCTGCGTATCTGACGGGTCTCGGGGCGGCAATGACGGCGTGCGCCTCGCGGCGCGCGCCGATTTGAATTGCCCCTTGTTGCGAAACTGTTACATTTGGCTGTAATAGCAGGACGACCACGGCAACAAGGGTACGTCCAATGGGACTTGATGTCATGCAAGACGCTCAGACGATTGCACAAGCTGTGACCGAAATCATCGCGGAACAGGCGCTTCTGGAGCCCACAGAGGTCACGCCCGAGAGCAACCTGACCGATCTCGGACTCGACAGTCTGGGGCTGGTCGAGTGTATCTTCGGGATCGAGGAACGCTTCGGGATCACTGTGCCATTCAACGCGAATACGCCCGAACAGCCGGGATTCGACATCTCGTCCGTGGGCGCGATCATCGCCGAGGTGGAAAGACTGGTGGCCAGACAGGCTGCATGAGGCGGGTTGTCATCACGGGGGCGGGGACGCTCAACCCGCTGGGCGATAATGTCGCCTCTACCTTGGATTCGATGCGTTCAGGGCGCTGTGCCATTGGCCCGCTGACCTGCCGCGATGTCGAGCGGCTTCAGGTCCGGATCGGGGCCGAAATCCGGGATTTCCGGCCCGAGGAGCATTTCGAGCGCGGGCGTCTGGCGCTGCTGGACCGCGCTACCCAGATCGCGCTGGTCTCCGCGCGTCAGGCCATGGCGCAATCGGGGTTGGACGTGGATGAGGCGCTGGCGCTGCGCGCAGGCGTTGTGATGGGCACCGCGGGCGGGGGCAATACCACCGTCGATGACAATTACCGCGCGGTCTATGAGGAGGGTAAGAACCGCGTCCATCCTTTCGTGGTGCCGCGGCTGATGCATAATGCCGCGACCTCGCATATCGCGATGGAATTCGGGCTCAAGGGGCCGGGATACACGGTCTCGACCGCCTGCGCCTCGGCCAATCATGCGATGGGTCAGGCCTTCCAGATGATCCGCGCGGGCATGGCCGATGTGATGCTGACCGGCGGGGCCGAGGCAATGCTGTGTTTTGGCGGCATCAAGGCCTGGGAAGGGTTGAGGGTGATGTCGCAGGATACCTGCCGCCCCTTCTCGCGTGACCGTTCGGGCATGGTGCAGGGCGAGGGCGGGGCCGTCTTCGTGTTCGAGGAATACGCCCATGCGCAGGCGCGCGGCGCCGAGATTCTGGCTGAAATCGCCGGTTTCGGGATGAGTTCGGACGCGCATGACATCGTAATGCCCGATCTGGACGGGCCAGTGCGCGCGATGCGCATGGCGCTGGCCGAGGCACAGGCCGCGCCCGAAACCTTGGGCTATGTCAACGCGCATGGCACGGCCACGGCGGCCAATGACCGCATTGAGGCGCAGGCACTGGGCGCGGTGCTGGGGGCGCGTTTGCCGGAGGTGCCGGTGTCGTCCACGAAATCGATGCATGGCCACCTGATCGGCGGCACCTCGGCGGTGGAATTGCTCGCCTGTCTGATGGCGCTGCGCGAGGGCGTGATCGCACCCACAGTGAATTTCACCGAGGCCTGCCCCGACTGCGCGGTGGATGCAGTGCCCAATGTGGCGCGCGAGGCGGATGTCGCTGTGACAATGTCGAATGCCTTTGCCTTTGGCGGGCTGAACGCGGTGTTGGTGCTGCGCCGTATCTGACGCACCGGACCGGGACGGGGCCGGGGGGGCTGCCGCCCCCCGGCTGGCCCTGCCGGCCAGACCCCCCGCTTCAAGGGGGCCTCGCCCCCCTTGAAAACCCCCTGGGTCTCG
>SKIF01000113.1 GCA_007116575.1 Paracoccaceae bacterium | reverse complement strand
TGGCGAATGTCGAGATCAAGCATGTCGATATCAATGAAAGCATGATCCGCGCCATTGCCCGTCAGGCCGAGGCCGAGCGTGAACGCCGCGCCAAAGTCATCAATGCCGAAGGCGAGCAGCAGGCGGCGCAAAAGCTGTTCGAGGCCGCGCAGATCCTTGGCCAGGACCCCGGCGCGATGCAGTTGCGCTATCTCTCGACACTGACCAGCATCGGCAGCGAGAAGAATTCGACCATCGTGTTCCCCTTCCCGATGGAACTGCGCGGAATGTTGGAGCGTATGGGCGGCGCGCCGGACTCCGACAAGACGTAAGCACCCCCCGCTTTGCGGGGGAGATGTATCAGCAGTCGGGCCTTTCCGCGTCGGGCCGGGTCCGGGGGGCGCAGGCAAGCCGGATCAGGCCGCGCGCGCGCCGTCGAAAGGCTGCAAGACGATCCCCTCGGCGCGCAGCGCATCATGCAGCGCCCGCGCAAGCGTGACCGCGCCCGCCGTGTCGCCATGCAGGCAGATCGTGTCGATCCGCGCGGGCAGATGCATGCCCGCTGCGGTGATGATCGCGCCTGCGCGGAGCATCGCAAGGATGCGCGTGCAGACCTGATCGGCGTCATGAATCACGGCGCCTTGCAAGCTGCGGTCCATCAACAGCCCGTCTTCGGTATAGGCGCGGTCGGCGAAGATCTCCTGCGCCATACGCGCACCCAGCACTGTGGCCGCACGCGCCTGCGCCGTGCCCGAGATCACCATCAGGATGATCTCGGGGTCGACCGCCAGCGCGCCCTCGTAGCAGGCGCGCGCGAGCGCCTCATCCTCGGCAGCCATATTGGCCAGCGCGCCATGCAGTTTCAGATGCCGCACCTGCCCGCCCGCGAGGCGCGCCATCGCCTGCGCCGCGCCCAGTTGGTAAGCCACCAGATGCCGCGCCTCCTGCGTCGTAACCTGCATCCGCCGCCGCCCGAAGCCCTGCAGATCGGGCAGGCCCGGATGCGCGCCGATGCCCACCCCATGGGCCACCGCCTGCGCCATCGCCTGCACCATCACATCGGGATCACCCGCATGGAAGCCGCAGGCGATATTGGCCGAGGTGATGATTTGCAGTAGCTCTGCATCCGCGCCCATCGGCCAAGGACCGAAGCTCTCACCCATATCGGCATTCAGGTCGATCCGTGTGATCATGCCCTGGTCCTTTCCAGATCATCGCCGCGCGTCACGCCACTGATCAGTTGATACGCCAGAAGGTCAGCAATGTCATGCGGATCGCGGATCAGGGGCTCCATGCTCATGCCCAAAGACGCGCGGCGCTCGGCCTCGGCGCGCTCCAGCACGACGGCCTCGTCCAGCGTGACGAACTGGAATTGCAGCGGCGCTTTGGGCGGGGCCTGCACCAGTCGGGGCAGGTCGCAGGGCAGGACCGTGCCGATACGCGGATACCCCCCGGTCGTCTGACACTCGGCCAGCAGCACGAAGGGGGCGCCATCGCCCGTGATCTGGATATCCCCCGGAACAATCGCCTCGGACAGGATTGAAAGCCCCGCTTGAAGGGCAAAGCTCTCGCTCTCGCTCACCAGCCGCTGCCCCATGCGGTTGCCGCGCGCATCCTTGTGAAAGATCGTCTCGATGAAGCGCGCGCGCATCGCTTCGGGGAAAAGCCGGGTCTGCGGGGTTTCGACCATGCGCAACAGGCCGCCCTCGAAACGGTCGAGCGGGGCAAGCGTCATGCCGGTCTCGCGGCCCCGGTCGGGGCCGAGCAGCAGGCTATCGCCTGCCTCCAGCATCCGCCCGATCCCCGCACCCAGATGCGCCGAACCCGCGCCCAGAACCTGCGCGCCCGTTACCCCACCACCCAGATGCAGGTAGGAATAGCCGCCGCGACTGCCTGAGAGATCAAGCCGTGCCCCGGCGGGCAACAAATGGCTCGCCTGCCAGACCAGCGCGGCCCCGTCACACACTGCGCGCATCGGGGCGCCAGTCAGTGCGATGCGCAGGGGCGCGCTGGCCTCGATGCTCAGGAAACTGCCTGCAATCTCGAGCGCTGCCAGATCACTGCCCTGCCCCAGCAGCGCCGCCCCCTCACAAAGCGCGAGCCGGTCAGCCGCCCCGCCGCGCGACAGGCCCTGCGCCAGATAGCCGGGCCGACCCATATCCTGCACAGTGACCCCCGGCCCCGCGCGCAAAAGCGTGACCTCTGTCATCAGTCCAGCCTTTCCGAGACCGCACCGCCCGACGGGTCCGAGGCGCGGATCGCCTCGAATGCGTCACGGGCAACAGGCTGGAACAGCACCTCATCACCCGGACGCAGCAGGAAAGGGTCATCCTTTTCAGGCGCAAACAGGCGCAGCGCCGTTTGACCGACATGCCGCCAGCCGGTCGGCGTGCTGACCGAGAACAAAACCATCTGCCGGATCGCCACGACAAGCGCCCCCTCGGGCACGCGCGGGGTCAGGCCGGTCTGGCGGGGAATGTCCCATTCAGGGGGCAATTCACCCAGATAGGGCTGACCGGGCGCGAAGCCGATAGTCTGCACACGCAGGGGCGCGGCGCAGATCGCCTCTGTTGCCTCGTCGGGCGAGAGCCCCGCCAGTGCCGCTGCCTCACCCAGTTGCGGCGCAAGGTCGGTGTCAAACACTGTCGGCACATGCCAAAGCCGACGCCCCTGCGGCAGGTCCGCCTGATACCAGTCGCGACTGGCCAGCAGGGGCGCAAGTGCATGTTGAAGCCGTGCATGATCCGTACCGGTCGGATCAAAGCGCAGGTAGACCGAGGTCAGCGAGGTCGCACTTTCCAGCAGCCCCGTTGGCGGGTCACGCTCGATAGCGGCGCGGCAGGCCAGTGCCGCACGATTCGCAGGCTCGCTGAGCTGCCCGCCAAACCGGATCAGCAGACCATCCACTCCGAGCGGATGGATGCCAGGCGCGTCGGTCTGTTTGTTGTTTTGCGTCGGCAGCATCCTGACAATGTCTTTTCCGTAGGGCGACACGCAAACATCAACATTTTATCGACAATCTGTCAAAACTGAGTGAAGTCCTGCACCACTGCAGTTTGATTGCAAGTGCAAGATATGCATCACATGGCTGTTCACCGCGCACGCATTTCCGGGGGGCAGGCTCAGTCAGGATCAACTTTTCCAGTGTCAGATCCGACATGGCGCGCCTAGGCCAAGCGCTCCCGCTCTCCAGCAGCTTCAGCACGATCTTTTCGGGCCTGTCTCTCCTTCCAGCCATCTCCGGCCCTTCTGAGATGGGACACTACTTTCCCAGTCGGTGGGCCAATTCAGAGGGGGCGCTCCACGGGTCGCCGATATACGGCATATTCTGGCAACATGAGATCAAGGCTTTTCGGCGGACGGCTTGAACTTTTAGCGCAATCAGGTAGGATCAAAAAACATGGAACTGAGACCGTCAATATAAGTCTGAGGACGCTGTCATGCCCCACAGGGACATGGCAAACTACGCAAGACACGCCAGCCTCAGCGATCAGGAAAACGGTTCGACCAGAGCAGTCTAGGGCATCGAGCCGCGTCATCTCGAGCCCGAAATGAAATCATAGCATGCGAATTGACCGCAATGTGCCCGATCAGGAAAATGACAATTCGTCGCTGGAGATTACCGCAGTAAGGCTTCTCAACAGCCTCGCGCGCGCCACATCCTCAAATGCTGACGAGCGGATCAACGAAGCCCTGTCGTCGCTGGGCGAGGTGGCCGGGCTGGACCGAACCTATCTGTTCTGGGTTCGCGACAACAAATTCTACGACAACACGCATGAGTGGGTCGCTCCCGGCATCGAGCCAATGATCGAGCAGTTGCAGGGGCTCCCGATCGAGCTGTTCGGCTCTTTCTGGGAGAGCTTCCAGCGCGACGAAGCTGTTTATATCGCCCGTGTCGCCGACTTGCCCGACGAGCAGGCCTATGAACGTGACATGCTCTCCGAACAGGGCATCGTCTCATTGCTTATGGTGCCGGTGGTTGAAGACGGCCATACACTGGGGTTTGTCGGCTATGACGCGGTAAGACAGGCGCGTGATTTCAGCGAGAGTGACATCTTGCTTCTGCGTTCTGTCGCCAACGGTATTGGCGGCCTTTTGCTTCGGGCCAAAGCTGATCTGGCCTTGCGCGACAGCCGCGACAGGCTTGCGGCGGTGTTGCGGGCCATGCCTGATCTGATCCTTGAAGTCGATCTGCAAGGGTGTGTCGTAACCTTTCACAGCGCGCAAACCAACGAAAACTCGGTCGCGCCGGAGCAGGCGATCGGAAAACACCTCGATCAGATCCTGCCTGCCGAAGTGGCCACGATTGCAAAGTCTATGATGGCCATCACGGCGTCAGGCCAGCCTGCGGAACCACAGCGATATCCGATGATAAAGGATGGGCGCGAAAAGTGGTTCGAGGCGCGGATCGTAAGCTGGCAGAGTGTTGGTAGCGGCTATCTGTTCGTCATTCGTGATATCACCAGTGAACATGATTCTGCCCGTCAGGAAGAGACCCGCATTCAGCAGTTGCAGCAGATTTTCGACTCAGGCCCTATCGGTATTGTGCTCAGTGACTTCGAAACAGGCGCGTTTCTGGACGCCAATCCGGCATTCCTGAGCGATTCAGGCTATGATCGAGATCAGTTCAGACGGATGAAGATGGGCCAGATCACAAGCAAGGAAGGCCTGGCTTCGGCGTATCAGCAACAACCCAAGCTGATCGCCGAAGGACGATACGGACCATTGGATCAGCAATACTTCCGCGCTGACGGCTCAGTTGCGCAAGTCAAGCTGTCAGGTGTGCTGACCACAGACTCGGACGGTCACAGAGCGATCTGGCATTTCGTCGATGACCAGACCGATCGCCAGGCACATGAAGCCGAGATCGAGCAACGCAAACACGAAGCCGAAGTCGCTACGCAACGCCTGACTGCGGCAGTGGATGCGCTTATCGATGGCTTCGTCATATTCGACAAGGACAACCGTCTGGTTTTGTGCAACCAGCCCTATCGCGATCATTTCCCCGAGTCGGGCAGCCTGATCCGACCGGGCATGCCCTATGACGAGATATTGCGCCTGCGTCTGGAGAGCGGCGAATACAGCGATGCCATAGGCCGCGAGGACGAATGGCGCCGCGCGCGCATGGTGCAGCTTGAAGGTCAGTTCGCCGAAAATGAGCAGAAACTGAGCAGCGGGCGCTGGTATCGCACTTATGAACGCCGCACCCCCGATGGCGGGCGGGTCGGGCTGCGCACCGATATCACCGAATTGCGCAACGCGCAGCAGCGCCTGGAGATGGTGATCGACGGGGCCCAGATCGGCACCTGGGAATGGGATCTTGCCGCGCGTCGCACCACGATCAACTCCATCTGGTGCGCCATGATCGGCCGCCCGGTCGATCAGAATATCCTGAGCAAGCAGGATTTCGCGGACATGTTGCATCCCGAAGATGCGGAATGGGCCGCAGCAGAGCTTTCGCAGCTTGCTGACGGAACGTCGGACAGTCTCGATTTCACACCACGGCTGCGCCATGCCGATGGCCGCACGGTCTGGGTCCGGTTCCGCGGGCGTGTCGTGCGCAGGGATGCGAAAGGTAAGGCCACCCACATGTCGGGTGTGGCGCTGGATGTCACCGAGCAGGTCGAACGCGAGCAGGCGGTCATCGCCACGCGCGATGCCCTGTCCATTGCACTGAAAGAGCGCGAAGCCGCGGAAAAGCGGCTGAGAGCCAACGAAGAACGGTTTCAGTTTGTGACACGCGCGTCGGGGACTACCGTATGGGAGCGGGATCTGATCGACGGCAGGGAATGGTGGAGCGACGGGTTCTTCGAGGTCTTTGGCCATAAGCCGGATGCCGCGAATTTACCCTCGATGCTGCGCGTGTCGCATATTCACCCGGACGACAGGTCGAGTGTGGACGCTTCGGTTGCGAAACTGATCAATGGTGACGCCGATTTTGCGCATGAGACATACCGTTTCCGTCGCCACGACGGAAGCTGGGCCCATGTCGAAGATCACAGCTTTGCAATCAGGGACGGTGACGGAGGTGTCGTCCGCGTTGTCGGCAGTATGACGGATGTGTCGGACAAGGTGCAACTTGAGGAACGCTTGCGACAGTCGCAGAAAATGGAAGCAGTGGGGCAACTTACAGGTGGAATCGCGCATGATTTCAACAACCTTCTGACGATCATTCTCGGCAATGCGGAGATGTTGTCGGAAGACCTCGAGACTGATCCTGCACTCAAACGTATGGCCGATTTGACCATGGGTGCCGCCGAACGTGGCGCTGAGTTGACAAGCAGACTTCTGGCATTTTCGCGCAAGCAGGTTCTGGCACCCACCGTGATCGACGCGGGCGAACTCTTGCTCGGTCTGGAGGGGCTACTTCGCCGGACCCTGCCCGAGAGCATTGAGCTCAAGATCATCAGATGCGCGGATCTCTGGAAGTCGGGATTGGATGTCGGACAGCTTGAAGCCGCGCTGCTCAATCTTGCCTTGAACGCAAAGGATGCCATGCCAGAGGGTGGTTGTCTGACAATGGAGGCGACGAATGCCACTCTGGATGATGAGGACTCAACCGAAGACGGAGCGTTGCTCGCAGGTCAGTATGTGCTGGTGACGGTCACCGATACTGGCGATGGCATTCCGCAAGACATTCTGCAAAAGATTTTTGAACCATTCTTCACGACAAAGCAGGCCGGCAAGGGCTCGGGGCTGGGCCTGAGTATGGTATACGGCTTCGTCACGCAGTCCGGAGGGCAGATACGCGTCTACTCGGAACCGGGTCACGGAACCACTTTCAAACTCTTTTTTCCGCGTGCCCTCTCGCAAGAGGAAGAGGTCGCAGGCGTCCCGGACGAGGTCCGGCTCACAGGCGGAGATGAGAGGATACTCGTCGTCGAGGATGAAGAGCATGTGCGCGAACACGTTGTCTCGCAACTCACATCCCTGGGCTACGATGTGCACAATGCGGCCTCGGGCATCGAGGCACACAAAATGTTGGCAGAAGGCCTGCAGATCGACCTGCTGTTCACAGACGTGATTATGCCTGGGGGCATGAGTGGTCGGGATCTTGCCGAGAAAGCTCAGCAACTTATTCCCGGATTGCGCGTCCTCTATACTTCCGGGTATCCGGAAACGTCGATCGTGCATAATGGCAAGCTCGAGCCGGGGGTGGAGCTACTGAACAAGCCCTATCGCCGCGATCATCTCGCGACAAAGGTCCGCAAAGTCCTCGATAAGCCGTAAGGTCCCGTCTGGCATTCAGTCATGACACAATACCAGTGACCCGTTCGACGGGCAGCGAGGATGCGACCTCGATCTCCAGACCACAAAAACAGTGTTCTGTGGTCCACGAAAGCCCCCTACCCGCCAACGGGGCTTGTGTGACGGTTCTTGTTTCTGGGGCATAACAAGAGGGCAGAGCAACAATCTGTCGCTGCAGATTTTGTCTAGGAAGGACTGGCTGGGGAGGCAGGATTCGAACCTGCAACCTGCGGTACCAAAAACCGTTGCGCTACCATTGCGCCACTCCCCAGCAGTGAAGCGGTGTTTATCCAAGCGTAAAGCGGGCTGCAAGCCAAATTTTGACCGTCTGGCGCAGGTTTCAGCCAGGTCGCAGACTGCTATTTCGCGCGTCGTTTCAGCCCTTCTTCGTGGGGCAGGTGTTGATCCCGATCAGGGAATAGAGCGGGCAGGTCTGCATCAGCCCAGTCGCCAGCGGTATCACTCCGATCAGGTAAAGCCAACGCAAGCTGGCCTCGGGATTGAGGAAGAAACCGAGGATCAGGGCAAGCCCGATGACAATCCGGGCAATGCGGTCAAGGCCGCCGACATTGGTAGCAAACATTTGGTCACTCCTCTGGTCGTGGAAACCCACATGATCCAATTGAAATATTTCCTTGCCGCGCAGCCCGCAAGCCCGGACACTCGTCTGTTACCGGCGCGGATTGACGCAGGCGGTTCAGGAAGGCTCCCGTCCGCGCGCGGCGAAATGCGGCAGCAGGGCCGAGAAGTCGCGGCCATTGCCACCCTGCTGCTCGACAAACTCGGCATAAAGCGCCGTTGCGCGGGCCCCGATGGGGGTGGCCGCATCCACGGCCTCGGCGGCCTGCTGTGACAGGCGCAGATCCTTGAGCATCAGTTCAGCGGCGAATCCGGGTTTGTAATCATTATCGGCGGGGCTTTGCGGGCCTACGCCGGGCGCGGGGCAATAGGCGTTCATAGACCAGCTATAGCCCGAGGAGGTCGAGACCACGTCGAACATCCGCGCCCGGTCGAGACCGAGCTTGTCGGCTAAAGCGAAAGCCTCGCAGGTGACGGCCATGGTCGCGCCAAGGATCATGTTGTTACAGATCTTGGCCGCCTGTCCGGCTCCGGCCGTGCCACAATGCACCGCCTTCTGGCCCATCACCTCGAACAGCGGCAGCACCTTGGCGAAAGCGGCATCAGAGCCCCCCACCATAAAGGTCAGCGTGCCCGCGCTCGCCCCGCCGACTCCGCCCGAGACCGGCGCATCCAGCGCACCCAACCCGGCCTGCTGGGCCTGGCAGGCCACGGCGCGCGCGCTCTCCACATCGACAGTCGAGCAGTCGCAGAGCACGGCACCTTCTGCCATGGCCGGGATGATCTGATCGGCCACCGCGCGCAGAATCTCGCCATTGGGCAGCATGGTGATGACCACATCGGCCCCGGCGACCGCCTCGGCCGCGCTGGTGGCCGAGTGCACGCCTTCGGGACAGGGCGCTGCCAGATCGAAGCCGCGCAACTCATGCCCGGCCTTGGCCAGATTGGCCGCCATCGGCCCGCCCATATTCCCCAGCCCGATAAACCCGATCTTCATTGGCTATCCTCCTCGAATGATAGTTCCTCTTCGCCCAGAGGGGCCAGCAGCGCGCCGACCTCCGCAGCGGTCACATCCTCCAGCCGCGCATGACGCCAGCGCGGGCTGCGGTCCTTGTCGATGATTGCCGCGCGAATCCCTTCGATGAAATCGGCGTGTTCCATCGACCGAAAGGTGAAACGGTATTCCTGCGCAAGTGCGTCGCGGATACGCGCCTCGCGACCGAGATTGCGCAGCATGGCATGCGCGCAAGCGACCGACAGCGGCGCGTTGCGGCGCAGCGATTTCAGCGCCCCCTGTGCAAAGTCGGACCCGTCCGCCTCAAGCGCCGCGACCACATCCGCCGGGGTTGCGGCCCCGAATGCCCGGTCGATCACCTCGGCTGAAGTTGCAAGCGCGGCCTCCGGTCGTGCGCCCCCGGTCAGCACCGACACATCGCCCGAGGAGACCAGTGCGGCCTTGGCCTCTTCCCACCCGGCCTGCGGCAGATAGAGGTCGGCAAAGCCCGCGCGGATTGCATCCCCCGGCCCCATCCGCGCCCCGGTCATGCCCAGATAGGCCCCCAGCGCACCCGGTGCCCGCGCAAGGATCCACGAGCCCCCGACATCGGGCACCAGCCCGATGCCGCATTCGGGCATGGCGATCTGGCTCGTCTCGCCCACCACGCGGTGGCTGGCATGACAGCCCACACCGACACCGCCGCCCATGACAAAGCCCTGCAGGAAGGCCACGACAGGTTTGGAATATTCGGCCAGCCGCGCGTTCATGCGGTATTCATCCGCCCAGAACCGTCGGCCGTAGGTGAAATCGCCCCTTGTGCCAGTGTCATACATCTCGGCAATGTCACCGCCTGCACAAAACGCTTTCTCGCCTTCGGCATCGATCAGCACCAGCGCGACGCGGTCATCCCCGGCCCAGCTTTTCAGCGCCGCATCGATCGCAAGGCACATCTCGTAGCTGAGCGCATTCAGCGCCTTGGGCCGGTTGAGCGTGATCCGCCCCGCGCGCCCTTCGATCCGGATATGGATATCACCCATCAGCGCGCCGCCAGCATCTGCCGCGCCACGATCAGGCGCATGATCTCGTTGGTGCCTTCGAGGATCTGATGCACGCGCAGGTCGCGCACCAGTTTCTCGACCCCGTAATCGGCCAGATAGCCATAACCGCCATGCAATTGCAGGCACTGGTCGGCCACGCGGCTGCCGGCCTCAGTGACGAATTTCTTGGCCATGGCGCAAAACTTGGTCGCATCGGGCGCGCCCTGATCGAGCTTCCACGCGGCCTGCCGCAGGAACACGCGCGCCGCCTGCAGCTCGATTTCCATCTCTGCCAGCCGGAATTGCAGCGCCTGGAACTGGTCGAGCGTCTGGCCGAAGGCGCGGCGCTCGCCCATATAGGCCAGCGTCGCATCCAGCGCCGCCTGCGCACCGCCCAAGGAACAGGCCGCAATATTCAGCCGCCCACCATCAAGCCCGGCCATGGCGTAGCGGAAGCCGTGCCCTTCTTCGCCCAGAAGGGCCTCTGCCCCTACCCGGCAATCGTCGAACTGCACCTGCCTTGTGGGTTGCGACCGCCAGCCCATCTTGTCTTCCAGCCCGCCGAAACTCAGCCCCTCGGTGCCATCCATCACCACCAGCGCAGAAATGCCGCGCGGGCCGTCCTCGCCTGTCCGCGCCATGACGACATAGCCATCCGAGTAGCCACCACCCGAGATGAAAGCCTTGGTACCGTTCAGCACATAGCCCGCATTGTCGCGCGCGGCCCGCGTCTTGAGCGCGGCCGCATCCGACCCCGAACCCGGCTCGGTCAGGCAATAGGACATGAAACACTCCAGCCCGACCACGCGCGGCAACAGCTCCTGACGCATCTGGTCTGACCCGAATTTGTCGATCA